>NZ_JAUXYO010000043.1 GCF_030694325.1 Allobosea sp.
GCGCGCCCCCGACCTGCTGCGCACGGCGGCGGCGCCGCTGCTGGCGAACCTGCCGGCCGTCCGCCACCGCCGCTGGCGGCGTGACGACGGCGAAGTCCGCTCGGTGTTCCAGGCCAGGACGCATCTGGTCGATGTGCTCGACAAGCCCAACGCCGGCTTCGCCAAGGCGGTCCGGGCGGTGCGCACGGCGCTCGCCGGAGAGGGCTCCGGCCCGGAGCGGCGCCTGATCCTGGTCCTCGGCCTGCGACCGGACGCTGGCGCGTCGACGCTTGCGCTCAACCTCGCCCTCGATGCCGCCCTGGCCGGCCTGCCCGCCATGCTGGTCGATGCCGGCGCGGGCGAGGATAGCCTGACGCGGATTTTCGCGCCGGACGCGGCGGCGGGGCTGCACGACATCGTCACCGGCCGGGTCGGACTGGTTCGCGCCGCGCTTCAGGACGAGGGCACGGGCCTTTTCTTCCTGCCGCGCGTCGGCCGGGCCGACCAGGTCCCCGCGCAGCAGATCGAAAGCGGCTTCCTCGACAGGGCCCGTCGCTTCGGGCCGATCGTCATTGATGGCGGGGCGGTCGGCACGGATGGCCTCGCCCAGCGCTTCGCCGAAGTCGCCGACGACATCGTTCTGGTCCTGCGCGAGGGCGCTGTCGGCCAGGACGATCTCGCCATCGCGACCGCCGCCCTCGGCGACCAGGCCCAGAAGCTGCGCGGCTTCGTCGTCAACGAGGCGTGACGCGACTGGCCCGCTTGCGAGACGCGCCTACGGGCGCGTGTCCCCGCCCGTTCCGGCATCTTGCGCGCCACGCCCGACCGTCCGCCCGAACAGCGGACCGGCGCTGATCATCACCAGGAAGACGCGGATGATGTGGTGCGCTGCCACGAAGGCCACTTCCGTGTGCAGCGCCAGCGCGATCAGGCTCATCTCGGCGAGGCCGCCGGGCGAATAGGCCAGGATCAGCGGCACATGTCCATGCACCGAGACCTTGGCCACCAGCCAGGCGAAGGCGAGCGTCAGTGACAGCAGGATCACGGTCGAGCCGGCCGAAAGCGCGAGCACCCTCAGGATGGTTTGCGGCGCCGTGCCGACGAAGCGGCAGCCGATGGTGATGCCGAGGATGAGCTGGGCGGCGTTGACGATCTCGAAGGGCGGCACCGAGTCGCTCAGGCCGGAGACATGGACGATCGCGCTGACGATCATCGGTCCGAGCAGGAATTTGGCCGGCAGCCGCAGCCATTCGCCCAGCACGATCCCCGCCACGCCGCAGGCAAGCAGGACGAGTTCCGCGCTGAGCGGCGTCGCGAACACGGAGGGCCCTGCGACGCGGTTGCCGCCGATCGGCACCCCGCCGATCCACTGCACGATGAAGGGCAGCGTCATCACCACCAGCAGGATGCGGGCCGAATGGATCAGCGCGATGATGCGCGCATCGCCGCCCTTCTCCTCGCCGAGCGTCACCATCTCGATCAGCCCGCCCGGCATGCCCGCGAAGAAGGCGGTGATGGGGTCGAAACCCGCAACCTTGCGGAAATAGGCGACGCAGGCGACGGCGCAGGCGATCATGAACAGCATGAGCCCGGCCAGCGTCGGCAGCCAGTTCGGCAGCTGCGCGATCACCTCCGGCCTGAAGCCGGCGCCGAGCATCACGCCGATCACCATCGTCATCGGCGGGCGGATCACAGAGGGCGCCGCGACCGGCCCGCGCAGCAGCGCGGCGGCGGTGCAGGCGACCATCGAACCCAGCATCCAGGGCAGCGGCAACCTTGCCAGCACGAAGAGATAGCCGCCGAGCCCGCCGATCAGCAGCGCCAGCGCGAAGCGCCGATAGGGAAAGCGGGCCGGATGAAGCCCGCGCAGACCCTCGGCGAAATCGCTCAGCAGGATCCTCACCGAAGGCGGCCCACCCGGCTCACGACCTCCGGCACGACGGCCGGGCGAAGGCCTTGAACATCGAATCGGGAAGCGACGGACATGCAGGCTCCGGCGAGGTGGCGAGTCGGTGCCCTCCTAGACCGTGGGGGCGAGGCGCGAAAGTCCGGACGGGACATGCCGCATCTGCCTGTCCGGCGCATCGCCGCCACACAACCCCGGCATGTGCGGCCGGCTCTGGCGGGAATCCGCGATTTCATCGATCAGTTTCATGGGGAAACACCCGGCCGGGCCTCGACGCCTGCGGCCGATCGGTCGAGGGCGATGAGCGAAGAACGGCAGACCGGGCGCGCGGATCGCCCGGCGCAGGGCGAGGGTTCGGCCGAGACCGAAGCACCTCCGCGCATCCTCGACCCGGCCGAGCCAGCAGCGAGCAGAGAGCCGCTTCCCGGCCTCCCGCCCGAGCCCACCTCGGCGGTCGCGCCGTACGGGCGCCTGCGATTGCAACGCTGGTGGGGCACTGCCAGCCCCAACCTGCGCGGCTCGGCCTATATGATGGCGGCGCTGCTGGTCTATGCGGTGATGGTCGGCGCCATCAAGCATGTCGGTGGGGTGATCCCGCTGGTGCAGATCCTGCTGATCCGCCAGATCGTGATGAGCCTCGTGCTGCTGGCGATGTCGCGCGGCGGCCTGCGGCCGATGCTGCGGACCCGCCGGCCGGGCCTCCAGATCGTCCGCAGCTTGCTGACGCTGGCGGCGATGCTCTGCGGCTTCACCGCCGTCATCCAGATCCCGCTGGCGCAGGCCACCGCGATCGGCTTCAGCCAGGTGCTCTTCGTCACCATCGCCGCCGTCATCGTGCTCAAGGAGGTGGTCGACGCCCGGCGCTGGGCGGCGACCGTGATCGGCTTCGTCGGCGTGCTCGTCATGCTCAAGCCGAGCGGTGACGGCCTCGACACCTTCGCCCTGCTCGCGGTGGCCGGCGCACTGCTCAATGCCGGCATCACCGTCAGCGTCCGCATGCTGGCCGCGACCGAGCGCACCGATACGATCCTGATCTGGCAGGGCATGGTCATGATCGCGGCGCTCGCCATCCCGAGCTGGCTCTGGTGGGTCCGGCCCGATGCCACGCAATGGTTCTGGCTGATCGTGCTCAGCCTGTTCGGCACGGCCGGGCAGTGGCTGATCACCCGGGCCTACCAGGTCGGCGAGGCGGCCGCTCTGGCTCCCCTCGACTTCAGCCGCCTGCTGCTGGCGAGCTTCACTGGTTTCGTCTTCTTCGCCGAGATCCCCGAACTCTCGACCTGGATCGGGGCGGGAATCGTCGTCGGCGCCACGCTCTATACCATCCGCAAGAACGCGCGGACCCTTCCCCGCGAGCCGGCCACGCCCTGACGGCCGCTCGGCCGCGGATTGCCCGGCGCCCGTCGCCGGGGTTATGAATCGGCGCACGCGGGCCCGATCCGGCCTCATTCGCGCGTGTGCAGACCCGACGCGAAGGAGCCGCCCATGCGCATCGAGAACGATCCGAAGCTCGATTTCCGCGACGTCCTGATCCGTCCCAAGCGCTCGACGCTCGGCAGCCGCGCCGAGGTCGACGTCTTTCGCTCCTTCCGCTTCGCCCATACGGGCCGGGACTGGACCGGCTTCCCGCTGATCGCGGCGAACATGGACGTCGTCGGCACGATGCAGATGGCGCGCGCCCTGTTCCGCCACGGCGCCATGGTGGCGCTTCACAAGCATTACGGTCCCGACGAACTCGCCGCCTTCTTCCGCGAGCCGGAATCGGCCAATGCCTTCTTCTCGCTCGGCACCACCGAGGCGGATCATGACAAGCTCGCCCGCGTCCACGCCCAGTCGCCGATCGGCAAGATCTGTCTCGACGTCGCCAATGGCTACACCGAGAAGTTCGTCGAGACGGTCAAGGCGACCCGGGACGAGTATCCCGACGCCGTGATCATGGCCGGCAACGTCGTCACCGGCGACATGACCGAGGCTTTGATCCTGGCCGGCGCCGACATCGTCAAGGTCGGCATCGGGCCGGGCTCGGTCTGCACCACCCGCAAGATGACCGGCGTCGGCTACCCGCAGCTCTCGGCGATCATAGAATGCGCCGACGCCGCCCATGGGCTGAAAGGCCTGGTCTGCGGCGACGGCGGCGTCACCGTGCCGGGCGACCTCGCCAAGGGCTACGGCGCCGGCGCCGATTTCATGATGCTCGGCGGCATGCTCGCCGGCCATGACGAGTGCGAGGGCGACATCCGCTACGAGGAGCGCGACGGCGAGAAGGTCCCCGTCGGCATGACCTTCTACGGCATGTCCTCGGACACGGCGATGAAGCGCTATTCCGGCGGCGTCGCGAAATACCGCGCCTCCGAGGGCAAGACCGTCGAGGTGCCCTATCGCGGCCCGGTCGAGGGCACGATGCAGGAGCTGATGGGCGGGGTCCGCTCGGCGATGACCTATATCGGCGCGGTCCGGCTCAAGGAGGTGCCCAAGCGCACCACCTTCATCATGGTCGGCAGCCAGCTCAACACCGTCTTCGGCCGCTGAAAAACGCCTTCCTCCGCTCTACCGCCGCCGGCCCGGCTGTTGCATAGTCGCGACCTTCGAGAAGCCGACGGCCACGATGGGCCCGGGGGAGAGACGACAATGATGAAGACAGTTCTGGCGGCCACCGCCGCTTTGGCGGCGAGCGCCTCCCTGGCGAGCGCCCAGCAGCTCGCCCCGAGCCCGACGCTCGATGCGATCAAGGCCCGCGGCCATGTCGAATGCGGCGTGCATCTCGGCCTGCCCGGCTTCTCCTTCGCCGACGACAAGGGCGAGTGGACCGGCCTCGATGTCGATTACTGCAAGGCGCTGGCCGCCGCCGTCCTTGGCGACGCCAAGAAGGTCAAGTTCACGCCGACCTCGGTGCAGCAGCGCTGGCCGATCCTGCAGTCGGGCCAGGTCGACCTGCTCTCGCGCAACTCGACCATCACCTTCTCGCGCAACGCCTCGCTCGGCCTGAACTTCCAGGGCATCAATTTCTACGAGGGCCAGACCTTCATCGTCCGCAAGGCGACCAACGCCAAGACCGCGGCCGATCTCGACGGCGCTTCGGTCTGCGTCGCGGCCGGCTCGACCGAGGAGAAGAACGCCTCCGACTGGTTCCTGGAGCGCAACCTCAAGGTCACCATCACCAATTTCCAGAAGAACGACGACGCCATCGCCGCCTATGACGCAGGCCGCTGCGACGCCTACACTGCCGGCGTCGGCGCGCTCGCCGGCCAGCGCGTCAAGCTCAAGGTCCCCGGCGACCACATCATCCTGACCCAGCCGATCTCGAACGATCCGCAGGGTCCCGTGACGCGCTGGGGCGACGAGCGCTGGCAGCTGATCGTGCGCTGGGTGCTGAACGGCACCATCGCCGCCGAGATGCTGGGCGTCACCTCCGCCAATGTCGACCAGATGAAGGCGAGCTCCAAGAACTCGGAAGTCCGCCGCCTGCTCGGCGCCGAGGGCAATTTCGGCGCGATGATGGGGCTGTCCAACGACTGGATGTACAATGCCATCAAGCAGGTCGGGAACTATGGCGAGAGCTTCGAGCGCACCGTCGGCATGGGCTCGACGCTGAAGCTGGAACGCGGCCAGAACCAGCTCTGGACCAAGGGCGGCCTGCTCTTCACCCCGCCCTTCCAGTGAGAGAGTAGGGCTGTCATTCCGGGGCATGCCGCAGGCATGAACCCGGAACCCACGACTGGGTCGTTCGACTGCCGGTGGCGTCAAGCGATCACCCGGTCGTGGGTTCCGGGTTCTTCGCTTCGCGAAGCCCCGGAAAGACATTCCCTGCCAGGATGACGCTCACATCGTGACCAAAGCCCTCGCCCTCCTCAATGACAAGCGCGTGCGCGACGTGGTCTACCAGGCCGCGCTGCTGCTCGGGCTCGTGGCCCTGACCGTGTTCTTCGTGCGCAATGCCTCGGAGAACATGGTCAAGGCTGGCATCGCCTCGGGCTTCGACTTCCTCTGGCGCAATTCGGGCATCGACGTGCCCTTCGTGCTGACGGGCTATACCCGCTCCAGCACGGTGCTCGACCTGTTCTGGGCGGGTGTCGCCAACACCATGCTGGTCACCGTCGTCGCCATGGTGCTGGCGACCGCGCTCGGTTTCCTCGTCGGCATCGCGCGGCTCTCCTCGCACTGGCTGCTCTCGACCGTCGCCGGTGCCTATATCGAGTTCGTCCGCAACATCCCGCTGCTGTTCTTCGTGCTGTTCTGGTATTTCGGCGTCATCGCCGCCCTGCCCGCGCCGCGCGACAGCGTCAGCATGTTCGGCGTCGCCTTCCTCAACAATCGCGGCCTCACCATCCCGCTGCCGGAAGCGCCGGCGGTCTTCCGCTGGGCGGTCGCGGCGATCCTTCTGTCCTGGATCGCGCAGGCGCTGGTCGCCGCCTGGGCCCGCCGCCGCAAGGAACGCACGGGGCAGGACGCGCCGGTTCTGGCAATCGGCGTTGTACTCGTGCTGGTGCTGCCGGCTCTCGCCGTGACCTGGGCGAGCCTCGCGACCGGCTGGGACGTGCCCGTTTTGCGCGGCTTCAACTATCGCGGCGGCTTCGTCGTCATCCCCGAATTCGTCGCGCTGCTGGCGGCGCTCGTCACCTATACGGCCGGCTTCATCGCCGAGATCGTGCGCGGCGGCATCCAGGCCGTGCCGCGCGGCCAGACCGAGGCCGCCGCCGCGCTCGGCCTGCGCCCGGGCCGCATCCTGCGCCTCGTCACCATCCCGCAGGCGCTGCGCGTGATGATCCCGCCGCTGACCAACCAGTATCTCAACGTGCTCAAGAACTCGTCCTTCGGCGCGGCCATCGCCTATCCCGACGTGGTGAGCCTGTTCATGGGCTCGGCGCTCAACAACACCGGCCAGGCGATCGAGATCATCGCCATGACGCTCGCCGTCTATCTCGTCATCGGGCTCGCGGTCTCGGCCTTCATGAACTGGTACAACGCCCGCATCGCCCTGGTGACGCGATGAGCGCGGCCTCCGCCTCCCTCTGGCGCCAGCGTCTGTTCGGCTCGCCCGCCACCGGCGTCGTCACCCTGCTGCTCGCGGCGGGAATCGCCTGGCTGGCGATCCCGATCATCCGCTGGGCGCTGATCGATGCGAGCTGGAGCGGAACGACGCGCGCCGATTGTGCGGCCGGGGGCGCCTGCTGGGTCTTCGTCAAGGCCCGCTTCGGCCAGTTCATGTATGGGCTCTACCCGCAGGATCAGCGCTGGCGCGCCGATCTGGCCGGCATCCTCTTCGCGCTCGCCACCGCCGCAATCGTGTTTGCGCCGCCGCGGCTGCGGCTGAAGGCGGCGATCGCGGCACTGGTCGTGCTGCCGGCGCTCGGCATCTGGCTTCTGGCGGGCGGCTTCGGACTTCGGCCGGTCGAGACGCGCGAATGGGGCGGACTGATGCTGACCCTGTTCATCTCGGTCTATGCCAGCCTGATCGCGATCCCGCTCGGCATCCTGCTCGCGCTCGGGCGCCAGTCGCAGTTGAAGGTGGTCCGGCTGGTCAGCGTGCTCTTCATCGAGTTCTGGCGCGGCGTGCCGATCATCGCGGTGATCTTCCTCGCCTCGCTGCTGCTGCCGCTGATCCTGCCCGGCGGAGTCGGCATCGACCGGCTGGCGCGCGCCGTCATCGGTCTCGGCCTCGTCATCGCCGCCTATATGGCCGAAGCGGTGCGCGGCGGCCTGCAGGCGCTGCCTCCGGGTCAGCGCGAGGCCGCGACCGCGCTCGGCCTGACCTACTGGAAGGCGACGGGGCTGATCATCCTGCCCCAGGCGTTGCGCATCTCGCTGCCGGCGATGACCAATGAGTTCATCGCGCTGGTGAAGAACACCACACTCGTGCTGGTGGTCTCGATCCTCGACCTGCTCGGCATCGCCCAGGCCTCGCTGGCCGACCCCGCCTGGGTCGGCATGAACATGGAGGCCTATGTCTTCTCGGGCTCGATCTACTGGCTGATCTGCTTCGCGCTCTCGCGCTGGAGCCGCCATCTCGAAATGCTGGGCCGGCGCCAGCATCGCTGAAGCGACATCCGCGCAACGAAAAAGCCGGCCGCGAGGCCGGCTCTTCTGCATCAGACGCAGGCGCTGCGCCTCAGGCGCGGACCTTGCTGCGGTCGCGGCGGCGGTCGGCGGCCGGCTGGTAGGCGATGCGGGCATGGTAGCTGCAATAGGGCATGCCGGTCTGCGAGCGCCCGCCGCAGAAGCGGAATTCCGGCGTGGTCGGGTCGCCCATCGGCCAGCGGCACATGTATTCGCGCAGATCCATGATCGTGACACGCTCGGAGAAGGGGATCACCACATCCTCCGACGGGGTGGGCGCCGGCTCGGCCTGGGCTTCCGGCTCGGGGGCGTATTGCTGCGCGAGCGCATTGGCGCCGCGCGTCATCGCCCCGGGGTTGGAGGACTGGCCGGCCATTGGATGGCTCGGCGAGCGCGTCGGTGCCTTGCGGGGCGCGGCCGTCCGCGGAGCGCTGGCGGCGGCCGGGTTCTTGGCGCGGCCGGACAGGCCGAGGCGGTGCACCTTCCCGATCACGGCGTTGCGCGTCACGCTGCCGAGTTCGGCGGCGATCTGGCTGGCGCTGAGCCCGTCGCTCCAGAGCTTCTTCAAAAGCTCGACGCGCTCTTCCGTCCATGCTCCGGCTTCGTTCATCGGCTCACCTGTCTTCTCCGGCCGGCTCCTGGCGGAACCGTCCTCTGGGCGGATCGTGGCGGAATCCGATACCCCCGGCGCCCGCCGCAAGACGGAAGCCGTCACAGTCGAAACTGACGGATATCAGGGGTCGCCGCACGAAATGTCGTATCTGACGAGGCCGACCCTACAAGATGCCCTGACTCGGCGACAAGAGTCGGCGAATCGGAAATCGCCTTTTCCCCAGTCGATTTGTCAATCCAGCCGAAACCGAATCCTTTCGGCAACACTGCCGCGGCGGAACGGAATCTGCGCTGGCCCCTCGCGGAATTGACAGGGACGGCGCCCTTTAGCATAGTCGCGTCGTACGACGCCGCCCTTTTCGGGCGGCGATTATGTTTTGCGGATCGGGGCCTTCCAGCGATGCGGATGACGGCGCGACGAGAAACCGGACTCTGGCTGCGACGATAACGTCGTCGCCGGGTCGTATTCGGCTTGTCTTCAGGCGCCGTCTCGCCCGGACCATCGTTTTTCAGTCCGACGCCACTCCGTTTTCCACAATCGCCCGTCGCGAGGATCGCATCCCATGGCCTCTGCCACCGTTTCCGCTGCCGCTGCTCCGTCCGTCCTGCTGCCGACCTATGCGCGCGCGCCCGTCGCGTTCGAGCGTGGCGAAGGCCCCTGGTCGATCACTGCCGACGGTACCCGCTACCTCGATTTCGGCGCCGGCATCGCGGTCAATTCGCTCGGCCATGCCCATCCGCATCTGGTCGAGGCCCTGACCACCCAGGCCGGCAAGATCTGGCACACCTCGAACCTCTACACGATGCCGGAGGGCGAGAAGCTGGCGGGGCGCCTCTGCGAGGCGACCTTTGCGCAGCGCGTCTTCTTTGCCAATTCGGGAGCCGAGGCCAACGAAGCCGCCATCAAGATGGCGCGGAAATACCATGCCGCGAAAGGTCATCCCGAGCGCTACCGCATCATCACCTTCGAGGGCGCCTTCCACGGCCGCACGCTGGCGACGATCGCCGCCGGCGGCCAGCAGAAATACATCGAGGGCTTCGGCCCGAAGGTCGACGGCTTCGACCAGGTCCCCTTCGACGACGAGGCGGCGCTGCGCGCCGCGATCACGTCCGAGACGGCCGCGATCATGATCGAGCCGATCCAGGGCGAGGGCGGGCTGCGCTCGGTGCCGCCGCGCTTCCTCAAGCTGCTGCGCGAGCTCTGCGACGAGCAGGACCTGATGCTGATCTTCGACGCGATCCAGACCGGCGTCGGGCGCACGGGCAAGTTCTTCGCGCATGAGCTCTACGGCGTGACGCCCGACATCATGTCGATCGCCAAGGGCATCGGCGGCGGCTTCCCGATGGGCGCCTGCCTCGCCACGGAAGAGGCCGCCTCGGGCATGACGCTGGGCACGCATGGCACCACCTTCGGCGGCAACCCGCTCGCCATGGCAGTGGGCAATGCGGTGCTGGACGTCGTGCTGGCGCCCGGCTTCATCGAGAAGGTCGGGCAGATCGCGCTGCGGCTGAAGCAGTCGCTGGCGGAGCTGAAGGACAAGCATCCGCAGGTCATCGCCGAGATCCGCGGCGAGGGCCTGATGCTCGGCCTCAAGCTGCACACGCCCAACACCGACTTCGTCGCCGAGGCGCGTGCCGCGGGCCTTCTCGTCGTCGCCGCCGGCGACAATGTCGTGCGCCTGCTCCCGCCGCTGATCATCGGCGAGGCGGAGGTGGCCGAAGCGGTCGCCCGCCTCGACCGCGCGGCGAGCGCGGTCGAGGCCTCGCTGAAGCGGCCCGCGGCCGAGTAGCACCGGCCACGCCCCCATCTGGCAAGCGAAGGATGCGCCCGTGACGCGCCATTTCCTCGATCTCTCCGATTTCTCCGAAGCCCAGTTGCGCGCGATCCTGCGCGCCGGCGAGGAGATCAAGGCCCGCCGCCGCACCCCGGCGGCCGCCGGCGACCGTCTGCTCGAGGGCAAGGTCGTCGCCATGGTCTTCGAACAGCCATCCTTACGCACCCGCGTCTCCTTCGACGTCGGCATCCGCGAACTCGGCGGCTCGCCGATGATGGTGACCGGCCGCGAGATCGAGCTCGGCGAGCGCGAGACGATCGCCGACACGGCCCGCGTGCTCTCGCGCTATGTCGACGCCATCATGATCCGCATGCTCGACCATGATTCCGTGGTGGAGATGGCCCAGCATGCCACCGTCCCGGTGATCAACGGGCTGACCAAGCGCCAGCATCCCTGCCAGGTCATGGCCGATGTCATGACCTTCGAGGAGCGCAAGGGGCCGATCAGGGGCAGGCGCATCGCCTGGACGGGCGACACCAACAACGTGCTGACCTCCTGGATCCACGCCGCCGGCCGGCTCGATTTCGAACTCGCCATCGCGACGCCCGAGGAGCTCGCGCCGCCGCCGGCCCTGCTCGCCTGGGCCAAGCAGCAGGGTGCCAAACTGTCCCTGACCGCGCGGCCGGAAGCGGCCGTCGAGGGCGCCGACTGCGTCATCACCGATTGCTGGGTCTCGATGGGCGACGAGGAAGGCACGCGTCACAACCTTCTTCGGCCCTACCAGGTCGACGAGCGCCTGCTCGGCCGGGCCGAAAAGGACGCCATCTTCATGCATTGCCTGCCGGCCAGCCGCGGCGAGGAGGTCACCGACGCCGTCATGGACGGCCCGCAATCGGCCGTCTTCGACGAGGCCGAAAACCGCCTGCACGCGCAGAAGGGCATCCTCGCCTGGTGCTTCGGCGGGGTCGCCGCCTGATGGACGCAACCGACAGCGGCGCGGAAGTGGCCGCGCTCGACGACCGCGTCGTCCCGTTCACCGTGCCCGATCTCGACGTGCGCGGCCGCGTCGTGCGTCTGGGCGCCTCGATCGACACGATCCTCGCCCGCCACGGCTATCCCGACGCCGTTGCGCGCGTGCTCGGCGAAGCGGCGGCGCTCACCGTCCTGCTCGGCACGGCGCTGAAGTTCGAAGGCCGCTTCCAGCTCCAGACCAAGAGCGACGGGCCGATCTCGATGCTCGTCGTCGACTTCAACGCACCCGACGTCTATCGCGCCGTCGCCCATTTCGATGCGGAGCGGCTGGCGGAGGCCGAAGTCGCGGGCCTGCTCTCGACGGGCGATCTGCTCGGCGAAGGCCACCTCGCCATGACGGTCGACCAGGGCTCCGCGACGACGCGCTATCAGGGCCTCGTGGCGCTGACGCGCCAGAGCCTCGAGGAGGCGGCGCATCAGTATTTCCGCCAGTCCGAGCAGATCCCGAGCCGGGTGCGCCTCGGCGTCGGTGCGATCGTCACCGGCGAGGGCCGGCAATGGCGGGCCGGCGGCCTGCTCGTGCAGTTCATGCCGCATTCCGTCGACCGGCTGCGGGCCGCCGACATCCATCCCGGCGACGCGCCGCAGGGCCATGAGATCCTGACCGCTTCGGACCCGGACGGCATCGAAGACGACGCCTGGGCGGAGGCGCGCTCGCTCGTCGAGACGATCGAGGATCACGAATTGCTCGATCCGCTGCTGGAGAGCGAGAGGCTGCTCTACCGGCTGTTCCACGAGCGGGGCGCCCGCGTCTTCGAGCCGGTGCTCGTCCGTGAGGATTGCCGCTGCTCGCGCGAGCGGGTGCTCGGCATGCTCCGCGGCTTCTCGCCGGAGGACCGCGGCGCGATGGTCGCCGACGACGGCCAGGTCGCGATTACCTGTGAATTCTGCTCGCGGCGCTATGTCTTCACGCCGGCCGAGGTCGAGGACGGCCTGTCCGCCGGGGCCTGACCGGCCGGCCGCAGGGAGCGGGACCGATGGCGCGCCCCATCACCACGATCGGCTTCGACGCCGATGACACGCTCTGGCAGAATGAGCGCTTCTTCCGTCTGACCGAGGAGCGCTTCGTCGCTTTGCTCGGCGCCCATGGCGCCGCCGCCGAGATCTCCGGGCGGCTGCTCGAGGCCGAGCGCCGCAACCTCGCCTTCTACGGCTTCGGCATCAAGGGCTTCGTGCTCTCGATGATCGAGACTGCGATCGAGATCACCGACGGCGCCGTCCCGGCCTCCGTCATCGCCGAAATCCTCGCCGCCGGCCGCGAGATGGCAGCCCACCCGGTCGAGACCCTGCCGCAGGCGCGCGAAACGCTGGAGCGGCTGGCGGCGAGCCACCGCCTCGTCCTGATCACCAAGGGCGATCTGTTCGATCAGGAGCGCAAGCTGGCGCAGTCCGGCCTCGGCGAGCTGTTCCATGGCGTCGAGATCGTCAGCGACAAGACGCCGGAGGTCTATCGCCGCATCTTCGAGCGCCATGGCGACGGCCCGCAGCGCGCGATGATGGTCGGCAACTCGCTGAAGTCGGACGTGCTGCCGGCCCTCTCGGCCGGCGCCTGGGCCGTCCACATCCCGCACGAGCTGACCTGGGCGCTGGAGCATGCCGAGGAGCCGGTCGGCGCGCCGCGCTACCGCCGCCTCACTCGGCTGTCGGCGCTCGACGAACTCGTCGGGCTGATCGAGGCCGAAGCGGCGGCCGGATAGGTCGCCGCCGCGCGGACCTTACCCCCGGCACTCCGCCATCAGCTTGCGCATGAAGGCCTCGCCCGCGGCGAATTGCTCCAGCGTGATGTACTCGTCGGGCTGATGCGCCTGGTCGATCGAGCCCGGCCCGCAGACGATGGTCGGCCGTCCCGCCCGCTGGAAATGGCCGGCCTCCGTCGCATAGGCGACGGCAATGGTGCGGTTGCGTCCAGCGAGCCGCATCACCAGCGTCTCGGCCTCCGAGCCCGGATCGGGCGCCAGGCCGGGAACGTCCGAGCTCATCACGGTTTCGATCGTGGCGGAGGGCGCGGTCCTGCGCATGCGCTCGAGCACATCCTGCGACAGTGCGGCGAAGCGCGCGGGGACATCCTCGGGATCGGAGCCCGGCAGCGTCCGCACCTCCCAGGAGAGGTCGCAGCGATCGGCCAGGATGTTGCGGGCGATGCCGCCATGGAACTTGCCGACATGGACGGTGTCGTAGGGCGGATCGAAGCGCCCGCTGCCGTCGGGGCTGGCCTCCAGTTCGTCGGCCATCGCCACGAGCCCAGCCGTGAGCCGGATGCCGCCATGCACGGCGCTCGCGCCCAGATGCGGCTTGGAGGAATGGGCGGCGACGCCGGTGATCGTCGTGAAGAAGGTGCGGATGCCCTTATGCGCGTCGGCGAGTTCGAGCGAGGTCGGCTCGCCGACGATGACGGCACGCGGCTTCGGCAGATCCACACCCATGCGGGCGATGCCGTCGACGACGCCGAGGCAGGTGACCTCCTCGTCATAAGAGAAGAACAGGTGGATCGGCGTCTTGAGATCGGCCGCCAGGAAATCGGGAACCAACGCAAGCGCCAGCGCGATGAAGCCCTTCATGTCGACGGCACCGCGGCCATAGGCCCGGCCGTCCGCGATGTGCAGCGTGAACGGATCGCGGCTCCAGGCCTGGCCCTCCACCGGCACCACGTCGGTATGCCCCGAGAGCAGGATGCCGCCTTGACCTTGCGGGCCGATCGTCGCAAACAGCGCCGCCTTGTCGCCCGTGGCATTGGGAATCCGGATCGAGGAGACGCCCCAGCCGGCGAGGTAGTCCTCGACGAAGGCGATCAGCTCCAGATTGGATTTGTGGCTCACCGTGTCGAAGGCGACGAGCCGGGCGAGCATGTCGAGCGGCGCCAGGCGCTGGCCCGTGGAGGAGGACAGGGTCAATGCAGGACCTTCTTCACATAAGGGGAATCGAGCGGAAACAGCGGCACCGCGACGTCGAAGATCGTGCCGTCTTCCGCCAGCATCGCATAGAAGCCGCGCATCGAGCCGTCCGGCGTCATCAGCGGGCAGCCGGAGGTATAGCTGTAGCTTTCGCCCGGCCGCAGCACCGGCTGCTGCCCGACGACGCCCTCGCCGCGCACCTCATGGACCTCGCCGCGCCCGTCGGTGATGAACCAGTGCCGGCTCATCAGCTGCACCGTCCGTGGCGAGAGGTTGAGGATCTCGATGGTGTAGGCCCAGAAATAGCGGCCCTGCGCCGGAGAGGATTCCCCCTCCATGAAGCTCGGCACGGCGGTGACCCGCACGCCCTGCGTCTCAGCCTGATACATCGCGACGGCTCCGTCCTGATGCGCCCGGCCCGGCGGGCCGCTGCTGTGTTAGCGAGGCCGGGGCGCAAGGGTCAATGCCGGAGCCCGCCATTCTCGCGTGGACAACCCGCGCCGCCGCAGCCTCGCCGCGGCGTCACCGCTTGGCCTTTGCGCGCGGCTTCGCTAGGCGTGACCGATTGTCCTTCCGGGATTTCGCATGCTGACCCTCCAGCCCGGCATCCAGCCCGACCACTGCATCCGCGCCTTCGTCGAGGCCGGCGCGATCCGCCTCGCCCAGCCGCCGGCCGAGGGCCAGATCCAGCCCGCCAGCCTCGATCTGCGCCTGGGCGAGAAGGCCTATCGCGTCCGCGCCAGCTTCCTGCCTGGCCCCGACCGCACGGTCCGGCGCCGGCTGGACGAGCTCGCCTTGCACGAGATCGACCTGACGCGCGGCGCGGTGCTGGAGACGGGCTGCGTCTACATCGCCGAGCTGATGGAGGGGCTGACACTCCCCTCCGGCCTGCGCGCGGCGGCCAACCCCAAAAGCTCGACCGGCCGGCTCGACGTCTTCACCCGCGTCATCACCGACCGCGCCCGCGAGTTCGATCTGGTCGAGGACGGCTATGAGGGGCCGCTCTTCATCGAGATCTCGCCGCGCACCTTCCCGGTGCTGGTGCGCTCGGGGTCGCGTCTTTCGCAGATCCGCTTCCGCGCCGGCGAGGCGAAGCTCGATGACACCGCGCTCGGCGAACTGCACAGGCGCGAGACGCTGGTGACGGCTTCGGAGCCCTCCTTTCAGGGCGGCGTCGCGGTCAGCGTCGACCTCTCGGGCTTCGACGGGCTGATCGGCTATCGCGGCAAGCATCACACGGCGCTGATCGATGTCGACCGCGTCGGTGCCTACCGCGCCTCCGAGTTCTGGGAGCCGATCCCGAGCGACGGCTCGCGAGCGCTCATCCTCGACCCCGGCCAGTTCTACATCCTCGCCTCCAAGGAGGCGGTGCATGTCCCGCCGGATTATGCTGCGGAGATGACGCCCTTCGACGCGCTGGTCGGCGAGTTCCGCGTCCATTACGCCGGCTTCTTCGACCCCGGCTTCGGCCATAGCGGCGCTGGCGGGCAGGGCGCGCGCGCCGTGCTCGAGGTCCGCTCGCGCGACGTGCCCTTCATCATCGAGGACGGGCAGATCGTCGGCCGGCTGGTCTATGAGGCGATGGCGAGCCGCCCGGCCGCGCTCTATGGCGCTGGGCTGAAGTCGAACTATCAGGGCCAGGCCCTGAAGCTCTCCAAGCATTTCCACGACTGACCGCGGCTTCCCGCATCGCGCGGCGCCGCCCGCGATTCCCGGATGACACCCGCGCCACAAGCCGCTATGAACACGCTGCTTCGGCGTCGCGCGACATGCCGCCACTGGAGTATGCGGGCGTAGTTCAGTGGTAGAACGTCAGCTTCCCAAGCTGAATGTCGTCGGTTCGATCCCGATCGCCCGCTCCAAAAATCTCTTGGAACTCAGCTAGTTAGACGGCCTACCGTTGAACTCGCGTTCCCCACGTTCCCCAACCCGTTCCCCATACCCTGATCAGGCTTTGTTCTCGCCGCTCCGATAGGCGCTACGTTGCCTCGCGATTTCACGGCTTTTGCCGATTGCTCCGCGGGAGTAACGAGCGGTTGTCGATGCCTGAGTGTGGCCGATCGAGCCTCGAATTGTATCCAGCTCGGCGCCGGCGTCCTCGGCTTCCGTGATCGCCCCGGCTCTCGCGTCTGTATTCCAGACGGCGTCGGGGATCCCGGCGGCGCGTGCGATCACCCGCCAATCGCGCGCATAGGCGAACTCGGCATAAGGGCGACCGGCCGTCTCGTCGACGATCAGCGCGCCTATGCGCTGCTCGGCCGGGATCTGAGCGAGCAGTTCCGTGACGAGGGGAAACATCTTGAGGTCGTGCGAGACGATCGCGCCCGTCTTCGTGGTCTCCTTCGAGATCACCATGCTGCGCACGAGATCGGCCCAGGTCAGGCCGTTGCACCAGCGGCGCCAGCCCTTGCCGCGACGGCCGCGCAAGACGATTCCAGTGGTTTCCTCGCCGGCCGGGACCGGCTCCCATTCCCCGATGACATCCTTCTGACGCATGCCGGTTTCGAACTGGATCGCAGTGCCGAGCGCAAGCGAGATGCGCTTCGCCGCGACCGCCGCGCCGATAAAGGCGACGACCTGATTGTGCTCGAGGCGGGACCGCCGGCGCTTGGCCGTCTTGAACTCGGTCGATTCGAGAATGGTCAGCAGCCGGATGCATTGCGGCTGATCGAGTTCGGCCGCCACGCCATAGCGCAGCATCTCCCGGATCATCTTCATGATCTTGCAGGCGCGATCTACCCGCTCAGGCCCGCCCGGCTTCTTCGGCTGCTTGGCGGCATCATACCAACGCCGGAAGTCCTTCAGGCCGAGTGCGGTGAGTGCGCGCGCACCGAAGGCTTCCTCGATCGTGCCGACGATGTGAAGCTGCGAGCGACGGGTGTTGTACTTCCAGCCTTGGACCGGACTTTCATCGTCGATCTGGAAACGACGCGAAAGTCCTCGGATCGTTCCGTCGAAGGACTTATAGCCCTGCTTCGCGCCGGCTGACCAAGCCAGCATTTCCGCCTGGAGCCGCTGACAGGCTGCCGATATCAACGGCAGATCCTCCGGCGTATCGGCATAGTGCAGCCGCACACTCTTCGGGGTGTAGCCGGCCTTGACGATGTCTTCGCGGGCTATCCAGTAGAGGGCATCGCCCTTCTGCTGCCGCCTTCGCTTCAGTCCA
>NZ_JAUXYO010000048.1 GCF_030694325.1 Allobosea sp.
TGCTGGCGGCGATCGTGGTCCTCGTGTTCTTCGCCGCGCTCGGCCGAAGCTTCGGCTACCCGCTGATCTGGTCCATCGACGTGGCGCAGCTGCTGTTCATCTGGGTCTGCTTCCTCGGCGCCAATCGCGCCATGCGGCTCAAGGCCCATATCGGCGTCGACCTTTTCGTGCGGAAGCTGCCGCGCACGCCGCGCTGGTTCATCGAGATCGGGCTCGCCTTGCTGGCGCTCGCCTTCCTCATTGCGCTCGCCGTCTCCGGCTATCGCCTGACGATGCTGAACTGGCAGCGCGTCTATGGCGACAGCGGCATCTCCTATGCCTGGGTCACGGCGGCCGTTCCTGTCGGTGCGGCGCTGTTGGCGGTCACCATCACGATCAATCTCGTCCATGCGTTGCGCACGCGCTCGCTGGTTTTTTCGGCCGATCGGACCCCGGGCGGCTCCGACAGCCAGCTCGGGTGAGGCGCAACCGATGTTGATGCTCTGGGGTCTCTTCTTCGTCCTGATGTTTCTCGGCATGCCGGTGGCGCTGGCCATCGGCATGTCCGGCTTCTCCTTCTTCGTCTTTTCCGGTTCGATCCCGCTCGGCATCGGCGTCCAGCAGATCGCCACGGCCTCGCAGAGCTTCCCCCTGCTCGCCGTGCCCTTCTTCGTGCTCGCCGGGCACATGATGAACAAGACCGGCATCACGCACCGCCTGATCGCCTGCTCCAACGTGCTGGTGTCCTGGATGGCGGGCGGCCTCGCCCAGGTCTGCATCCTGCTCTCGACGCTGATGGGCGGCGTGTCGGGCTCGGCCGTGGCCGACGCCGCCATGGAGGCGCGCATTCTCGGCCCGGACATGATCCGCAAGGGGTATTCCAAGGGGTTCACCTGCGCGGCGATCGCCGTCGGCTCCCTGATCACGGCGACGATCCCGCCGAGCCTGGGCCTGATCCTCTATGGCTTCGTCGGCAATGTCTCGATCGGTCGTCTCTTTCTGGCCGGCGTCATCCCCGGCCTCCTGATGATGGCCGCGCTGATGACGGTGGTCTGGCTCGTCGCCCGCAAGCGCGGTTATCACTCCGCCAGCAAGGAGCTTCCGACCGGCAAGGCCGTCTGGCGCGCCGTCGTCGACGCCAAATGGGCGCTGCTTTTCCCGCTGGCCCTGTTGTTCGGCATCCGCGCCGGAGTTTTCACCCCCTCGGAAATCGGCGCCTTCGCCGTGGTCTATGCGGTCGTCGTCGGCGTCTTCCTGCACAAGGAGCTGACCTTCGAGAGCTTCATGGAGGCGCTCGGCGAGGGCGTGCTCGACGTCGGCGTGATCATGCTGATCATCCTACTCTCGGGCATGGTCGGCTATGCGCTGATCTTCGAGCAGGCGCCGCAGGAGGTCGCCGAATGGATGCTGGGCCTGTCCCAGAATCCGCTGGTGATCGTGCTGCTGGTCCTGTTCTTCCTGCTGGTCGCCGGATTCTTCGTCGAGAGCACCGTGCTGGTCCTCCTGCTGACGCCGATCTTCGTGCCGATCATCACCAAGCTCGGCGTCGACCCCGTGCATTTCGGCATCCTGATGATGTCGATCGTGACGCTCGGCTCGATGACGCCGCCGGTCGGGGTGGCGATGTATACGGTGTGCTCGATCCTGGACTGTTCGGTCGAGGAGTACCTGGTCGAATCCCTACCCTTCGTCGGGGCGATCCTGGCCGTCATCGGTTTCCTGGCCCTGTTCCCGGGCGTCGTGCTGTTCCTCCCCAACCTCCTGATGTGATCCGAGATCGATCCGATGAAACAGACCTGGCGCTGGTTCGGCCCCGACGACGCCGTCACACTCGCCGCCGCCCGCCAGGCGGGCGCGAGCGGCATCGTCACCGCGCTCCACCACATTCCCTATGGCGAAGTCTGGAGCATCGCCGAGATCGAGAAGCGCAAGGCGGAGATCGCCGAACCGGGCTTCGGGCTCGACTGGTCGGTGGTGGAGAGCCTGCCCATCCATGAACGCGTCAAGCTGGGGGAGGGCGACCTGGAGCCGATCTTCGCCAATTACCGTCAGTCGATGGCGAACCTCGCCGCCTGCGGCCTGAAGACGATCTGCTACAACTTCATGCCGGTGCTGGACTGGACCCGCACCGAACTCGACCATCCGCTGCCGGCCGGCGCGCGCGCGCTGCGCTTCAACGCCCATGAATATCTCGCCTTCGACTGGCTGATCCTGGAGCGGCCCGGCGCGCAAGAGGGGCAGTCGCCCGAATTGCGCGACAAGGCACGGGCCTGGTTCGACGCGTCGACCCAGGCCGACCGCGACCGCCTGCTCGCCAACATCATGGCCGGCCTGCCGGGCGCCTATGACCGTTACGACGTGCCGGCCCTGCGCGGCATGCTGGCGCGTTATGCCGGCATCGACGCCGACGGGCTGCGGGCGAACTTCGCCCGCTTCCTGCGCGCCGTGGTCCCGACCGCGCAGGATCTCGGCATGCGCCTGTGCGTGCATCCCGACGACCCGCCGCGCCCGCTCTTCGGCCTGCCGCGTATCGTCTCGACGGAGGCCGATATTGAGGCCGTCCTCGGCATGGTCGATCTGCCGGCCAACGGGCTCACGCTCTGCTCCGGCTCGCTCGGCGCCCATCCCGAAAACGACGTGCCCGCCATCGCGCGCCGCTTCGCCGACCGGATCTGGTTCGCGCATCTGCGCAATGTCGCCAAGGACCCGGACGGTTCCTTCATGGAGGCGGAGCATCTCGGCGGCGATACCGACATGGTCGCGCTGATCGCGGCGCTGCTCGACGAGGAGGCGCGGCGCCGCGCCGAAGGACGCGCCGACTGGGAGATCCCGATGCGGCCCGACCATGGCCACGAGATCCTCGACGACATCGGCCGCGGCAGCTTTCCCGGCTACCCGGCGATCGGCCGCCTGCGCGGCCTGGCGGAGCTGCGGGGCGTCATGACGGCGCTGGCGCATCGGCCGGCGGCGTCGCGCCAAGGCTGAACCTGCCGGCGTGGCGCCCTCACGGGGGCGTCACGGTCCGCCGCGCTAGAGAACCTCGCGCACCCGCAGCAGCGTCGAATCCATGTGCTGGCCGATGATGCGGCTGAGCTCGGCGGCGTCGCGCTTGAGCAGCGCTGCCATCATCTCCTCGTGCTCGGCGACGGCGCCGGCCCATTTCACCGGCCCCTCGTTGCCGACGAAGCGCAGGCGCTTGATCCGCGACTGCAGCGTCCCATGCATTTCCATCAGCGCGGCATTGTCCGAGGCCGCGACGATGGCGCTGTGGATCGCCTGGTTCAGCTTGAAATATTCGAGGCGGGTGCGCGTCTCGTAGAGGGCCAGCATCTGCTTGTGCAGGCCGTGGATCGCCTCGATCGTGGCGTCGCTGGCCTTTTCGCAAGCGATGCGCCCGGCGAGTTGTTCAAGCGCCTTCAGCACCTCGAGAACATCGGCGAGGTCGCGCGCCGAGAAGCGCCGGACGATCGCGCCCTTGGCGGGCAGGATCTCGACCAGCCCCTCGCTGGCCAGGGTCTTGATCGCCTCGCGCAGCGGCGTGCGGGAGACCCCGAGCTGGGCGCCGACGACGCCTTCGTTGATCCGCTGGCCGGGTTCGAGGCGCCCCTCGATGATCATGTCGCGGACCCGTTCCAGCACCTCATCATGCAGGGTGCGCCGTGTGATCCGGGGGAAGTCGATCGCTGGCTCGCTCATCGCTGCTCGTCAATCCTGTGTGCTGTCCGGTTACGGCATGCCAACCCAGTGCTGTCAAACGCCCCGTCAACCGCCGCCCGCGAACAGGCCGTCCTGACGCCTGCGCATCGCCAGCAGCCCCGAATCGGGTGCGATCTCGTCATCGCCGAGCCCGATCGCCTCGCCGGCTCGAGCGGTACGGGCGAGGCGTCGGTCGGCCGCCAGATAGAAGGGTGCGGCCCGGTCTTCTGGGCGAAAGCAGCTGCGACCGAACCCGCCGCTGCCGATGAGACAGGTTTCGATCGGCTCGCGGATGCGGTCATCATGCGCGTGGAAATTCATCGGCTCCTCCCAGAGCGGCCTGGTTGCGGCCTTGCCGCCTCTTTTCTCGATTCCTACCGCAGTTCTGATATGCTGCATACAGCATACTTGTAGGGGCTTTCGGGCTGTGTTAGCCAAGAGCCATCGAACACGACGCAGAAGCGGAGCAGGGTGATGGAGGAGCGCATGAAGGGCGATCTGCCGGTGATCGTGGTCGCGATGGGCGACCCTTCGGGCATCAGCCCCGAGCTGACGGCCCGTATCCTTGCGGAAGGCGACCTCCGTGCATCGGCCCGCTACGTCGTCTTCGGCGATTCGCGGCTGCTTCAGCAGGGCATCGCCGATTCCGGCGTCGATCCTCAGGTCCGCATGGTGCGCGACGGAGAGGCGCTGCCGCTGGGAGAGCGGCCGGTCTTCGTCGATCTCGGCAACCACGACCCGGCCGATCTCCAGCGTGGCAAGGCGACGCTCGCCGGCGGCAAGGCCGCGACCGAGAATTTCCGCCGGGCGCTGCAGTTCGCAGCCGCCGGCCAGGCCGACGCGGTCGTCTTCACGCCCTTCAACAAGGCAGCGATGCGCTTCGCCTATCCGGGCTATGACGACGAGATCCGCTTCGTGCGCGACGCCATCGGCTTCGAGGGGCCCGCGAGCGAGTTCAACATTCTGGGCAAGCTCTGGAACGCCCGCGTCACCTCGCATATCCCGCTGTCCGAGGTTGCGGCCAACATCACCCAGGAGCGCATCCTGCGGGCGCTGTCGCTGGCGGATGCCAATCTGCGCCTTGCCGGCTTCGAGCCGCCGCGCATCGCGGTCGCAGGGATCAATCCCCATGCCGGCGACGGCGGCAATTTCGGCCGCGACGAGATCGACACCATCGAGCCCGCGGTGAAGGCCGCCAAGGCGAAGGGCTTCACCGTCGAGGGGCCGTTCCCGTCCGACACCGTGTTCCTGCGCGCCCGCAACGGCGATTTCGATGCCGTGCTGACGATGTATCATGATCAGGGCCAGATCGCGATGAAGCTGATCGGCTTCGACAGCGGCGTCACCCTGATCGGCGGCTTCCCCTTCCCGATTTGCACGCCCGCCCACGGCACCGCCTACGAGATCGCCGGCAAGGGCATCGCCAATCTCGGCGCCACGCGCGCCGCGCTCGCCCTCGCCATCAAGATGGCGCAGGACGGCAAGGCGAGGGCCAAGACCGCCGCCTGACAGGATCCTTCATCCAAAAAGTCGCCATGCAAGAGCGGCCGCAAAAACCGATCACCCTAGGGAGACAATCCATGAAGAGCTTCAGCATCACAGCCGCACTCGCCGGTGCCATCGCCATCGGCGGCGCCGGGACGGCCCAGGCCTGGCAGCCGACCAAGCCGGTCGAGTTCGTCGTCACCTCGGGGGCCGGCGGCGGCACCGACAATTTCGCCCGGATGATCCAGTCGATCATCAGCAAGCACAAGCTGATCGACCAGCCGATCGTCGTGGTCAACAAGGGCGGCGGCTCGGGCGCCGAGGGTTACATTCACGGCAAGGCCGGCAAGGGCGACCCCCATCGCGTCGTCTTCGGCACGAACAACGCCTATCTGCTGCCCTATGTCGCCAAGCTCGGCTACAAGGTCTCCGACCTGACCCCGGTCGCGGCGCTCGCGCTCGACGAGTTCCTGCTCTGGGTCAAGGGCGATGCGCCCTATGCCGATGCGAAGAGCTACATCGAGGCGGTCAAGGCCAAGCCGATGGGCTTCAAGATGGGCGGCAGCCAGTCCAAGGACACCGACCAGACACTGACCTCCATGATCCAGGAGGCCACGGGCGCCAAGATGATCTATGTCCCGTTCCAGGGCGGCAGCGCCGCGGCCGTCCAGCTCGCCGGCGGGCACATCGACTCCAACGTCAACAATCCCAACGAGAACATCGGCCAGTGGAAGGCCGGCCAGGTGAAGCCGCTCTGCGTCTTCTCGCCGGTGCGCCTCGCCAAGGGCGAGCCCGTGTTCGACGGCAAGGGCTGGGGCGACATTCCCACCTGCAAGGAAGCCGGCCTGCCGATCGAGACCTTCCAGATGCCGCGCACCGTCTGGCTGCCGGCCGAGGTGCCCGCCGACGCGGTCGCCTTCTACGAGGGCGTGCTGGAGAAGGTCTCGAAGACGCCGGAATGGCAGGAATTCGTCACCCGTACCGCCCAGACCGCCAGGTTCATGAAGGGTAAGGAACTGGCCGATTTCGTCGCCAGGGACGATGCGGCCAACAAGAAGGTCTTCCAGGCCGAGGGCTGGGTCGTCAACTGACGCACCGCCGCCGATGTTTCTCCGGACGGCCTCCCGGCCGTCCGGTTTTCCCACGAATGCTCCCTGCCAGTTTCGAGCGGCCGTCGCGGCCGGGAGGAAACGCTCCATGATCACGCGCTTCTGGGCGGAAACCGCGACCGCGCTCGTGACGCTCGCCTTCGGGCTGATCGTCGTCTGGGGCGCGCGCGAATTCGGGATCGGCTGGGATTCCTCCGGGCCGCAGCCCGGCGCCTTTCCCTTCTACACCGGCGCCCTGATCGCCATCGCCAGTGTCGGGACGCTGGTGGTCACCTTCGTCCAGCGCTGGCGCGGGGCCGCGATCGTCGAGGAGATCTTCCTCGATCGCGAACGGGCCGGGCGCGTCGTCGCGTTCTTTGCTCCGCTCGTCGGCTTCGTGCTGATCACGGCTTTCGCGGGCATGTATGTCGCCACGATTGCCTATCTCCTCTTCGCGATGCGGTTTCAGGGCGGCTATGGCTGGCTGGTGTCGGTCGCGAGCGCGGTGGCTGCGGCCTTCGTCTTCTATGTCGTGTTCGAGCGCTTCTTCCAGATCGGGCTGCTGAAGGGCCCGGTCGAGCGCCTGCTCGGGCTCTGAGCCCGCCGTTCGCCAACGAGGACGCCGCCATGGACAACATCGCCTCGCTGATGCACGGCTTCTCGGTCGCGCTCACCACCCACCATATTCTGCTGATGATGGCGGGCGTGCTGCTGGGCATCCTCGTCGGCGTGCTGCCGGGGCTGGGGGCGCCCAACGGCGTCTCGCTGATGCTGCCGCTGACCTTCACCATGGACCCGGTCTCGGCGATCATCCTGCTGACCTCGCTCTACTGGGGCGCGCTGTTCGGCGGCTCGACCACTTCGATTCTGTTCAACATTCCCGGCGAACCCTCATCGGTTGCAACGACCTTCGACGGCCACCCCATGGCCAAGCAGGGCAGGGCGACGGAAGCGCTGTCCTTCGCCTTCCTGTCTGCCGGCATCGGCGCTCTGGCCGGCGTCATTCTGATCACGCTGCTGTCTGGCTGGGTCGCCAATTTTGCGCTGCGCTTCTCCTCGCCGGAATACTTCGCCGTCTATTTCATGACCTTCGCGAGCTTCATTGGCCTGGGCGGTGCCTCGCCCTTCAAGGCGATCGTCGCCATGGGCGTCGGCTTCGCGCTGGCTTCGGTCGGCATGGATTCGGTCTCTGGCAACATCCGCCTGACCTTCGAGTTCGATGTTCTGCTCGCCGGCATCTCCTTCCTGATCGCCGTGATCGGCCTGTTCGGCATCGGCGAATTGCTGCTGACGATGGAGGAGGGGCTGCGCTTCGAGGGCGTCGCCGCCAAGGTCCGCGTCCGCGATGTCCTGCGCACGGCCGCCAAGCTGCCGCGCTACTGGCTCGCCCTGCTGCGCTCCAGTGCGATCGGCATCTGGATGGGCATCACGCCGGGCGGTCCGACCGCGGCCTCCTTCATGAGCTACGCCATGGCGAAGCGCTCCTCGCGCAATCCGGCGAAGTTCGGCAAGGGCGAGCCCGAGGGCGTGATCGCGCCCGAGACGGCCGACCACGCCGCCGGTTCCGCCGCCATGCTGCCGATGCTGGCGCTCGGCATCCCGGGCTCGGCGACGGCCGCCGTGATGATGGGCGGCCTGATGATCTGGGGCCTCAACCCCGGCCCGATGCTCTTCATCGAGCGGCCGGACTTCGTCTGGGGGCTGATCGCCTCGATGTATCTCGGCAATGTCGTCGCGGTGGTCGTCGTGCTCGCAACCGTCCCGCTCTTCGCCTCTATCCTGCGCATTCCCTTCTCGATCGTCGCGCCCCTGATCGTGATGATCTGCTTCATCGGCGCCTATACGGTCGCCAGCAAGGAGTTCGATATCTGGGTCGCGCTCGCCTTCGGCATCGTCGGTTATGTCTTCAAGAAGCTCGACTACCCGATCGCGCCGCTGATCCTGGCCATGGTCATCGGCGACAAGGCCGAGGACGCATTCCGCCAGTCGATGATCTTCAGCCAGGGCTCGCTCTCGATCTTCTGGTCGAATCCGCTGGTCACCACGCTGATGGGCATCGGGCTCACCCTGCTGCTGCTGCCGTTGATCGGCTCGGCCGTCCGCACCCTGCGCGGCCGGTCCGTGACGGTCGCGGCCAAGGGCTGAGCCGGCCATGCCGCTGCCGATTGCGGGAGCAGGCGTAACGCGTTACGCTCTTCGCTGGAAACGGGAGGCTGTCTCATGTCCGCGGTGGCAGACCGGATGCGCGAGATGCGCCGACGCCGGCGCGAGCAGGGCTTGCGCGAGGTGCGCCTGCTCCTGCCTGACATGCGGTCCGCTGAAGTGCGGGAGCGTATCGCTCGACAGTCCGCCGCCCTGGATCCTGCCGACGAGGCTGAGGCTCTCGCCTGGATCGAAGCGGTCTCCGAGTTCGACAACCCCGACCCGTCGGAAAAGTGGTGAAGCGCGGCGACATCGTCATCGTCGCTGCCTCGGGGGACTGCAGCAAGCCGAGGCCGGCCGTCGTCGTTCAGTCCGACGGCATGCCTGCCAACCACCCTTCCGTCGTGGTCTGTCAAATGACCTCGCTGCTGAGCGCGGCCTCGGACTTTCGCATCACGCTCGAGCCGACCATCGCGAATGGTCTGCGGTTGCGGTGCCAGATCATGGTGGACAAGCCGACCACGGTGAAGGCCGAGCGTATTTCCCGTTCGATCGGCCGCCTGACCACCGACGAACTGTCGCGCCTGGACAGATCCCTGGGCGCTGTCCTGGGCTTCGCTGACTGATCATCCGCCTGCACGAAGGATCACCATCATGACCGAACCCTACAAGGGCATCCTGCCGATCGCTCCGACCATCTTCCACGACAATGGCGATCTCGATCTCGACGGCAACCGCCGCGTCATGGATCTCATGGTCGATCAGGGCGTCGACGGCATCTGCATCCTCGCGAACTTCTCCGAGCAGTTCCTGCTCACCGATGCCGAGCGCGAGCAGGTGATGCATCTCTCGCTGGAGCAGGTCGCCGGCCGCGTGCCGGTGATCGTCACCACCTCGCATTTCTCGACCCGCATCGCCGCCCAGCGGGCGAAGGCCGCGGCCGATGCCGGCGCCAAGATGCTGATGATGATGCCCCCCTATCACGGTGCCCTCCTCAGGGCCGACGAGCAGGGCATGGTCGAGCACTTCAAGCAGGTTGCCGACGCCTGTGGGATCCCGATCATCCTGCAGGACGCGCCGCTGTCGGGCGTGACCCTCACCGTGCCCTTCATGATCAGGCTGGCGAAGGAGGTGCCGCTCGTCCGCTACTTCAAGATCGAGGTTCCCGGCACCGCCAACAAGCTGCGCGCGCTGATCGAGGCCGGTGGCGATGCGGTGGTGGGCCCCTTCGACGGCGAGGAGGCGATCACCCTGATGGCCGATCTCGACGCTGGCGCGACCGGCACGATGACGTCGGCCATGATCCCCGATCTGGTCAAGCCGATCCTCGCCGCCCATGCGGCCGGAGACCGCAAGCAGGCCGCCGCTCTCTATGCGAAGGTGCTGCCGATCATCAATTACGAGAACCGCCAATGCGGCCTGCGCTCGGCCAAGGCGGTGATGAAGGAGGGCGGCGTCATCAAGTCGGAAGCCGTGCGTCATCCGCTGACGCCGCTGCACCCAAAGACCCGCGAGGGGTTGATCGAACTGGCGCGGGAGCTCGATCCGCTCGCCCTGCGCTGGGGCAAGTAGGCGACGCTGCAGCGAAAACGGTCCCGCGCGGTGCTGTGCGGTGCTGTGCGAGCTTTCAGCCGGCGTTGTCGGCGACCCATTGCGCGAGCACGGTCGCGGCGGCCATGAAATCGTCGATCGCCATCGCCTCGCGCGGGTTGTGGCTGCCATGTTCGTTGCGCACGAACAGCATCGCCACGGGCACGCCCGCCGCCGCAAAGGCGGCGGCATCATGCGAGGCGGGGCTGCCGAGCGGCATGGCGGGGATGCCGAGACGCTCCGCCGCTCGCGTCAGATCTGCCCGGATGCCGGGATCGACCGGCCCGACGGCGGCCGAGGCGCGAGTGCCGAGCTCGAAGACGACGCCGCGCTCGGCCTCGATCCGCGCGATCGCGGCGTGCATCCGCGCCTCGACGGCGGCGAGCACTGGCTCGTCATAGGCGCGCACGTCCAGGCTGAAGCGAAACTCACCCGGCACGGTGGTCATGCCGTGCTTCTCGGCATCGGTGTGGAAGCGTCCGAAGGTCACGGCCATGCCGACGCCGCGCGCCTCGTGCTCCGCCCAGACCGCGTCCAGTCCGGCGGCCAGTGCCATCCCCGCCATGGCGGCGTCGCGGCGGAAGCGCCGGGGCGTGCCGACATGGTCGTAGCGCCCGAGGATGCGCGCCGCCGGATAGCGGAAATTCCCGGGGATGCCGGTGCAGATGGCGATCGGGAAGTCTGCCTCGACGAGGCTCGGCGCCTGCTCGATATGCACCTCCAGGAAGGCCCTGATACGGCCGGGGTCGAGGCTGCGCTCGCCGCGCCGCAGAACCTCGGGATCGCCGCCGCAATCGCGGATATGGTCGGCGAGGGGCCGGCCGGTATCGATGCGCCGGGCGTCGAGCGCCCCGTCGGGCAGCGTGCCGAGCGCGCCGCGACTGCCGATATAGGAGACCTGGAACCAGACACTCTCCTCCGCCCTGACCCCCATCACCGTCAGGTCGCAGCGGGGAGCCACCCCAAGCTCGCGGAGCGCCGCGAGGGCGACGAGGCCAGCGATCACGCCGGCCGCGCCGTCGAAATTGCCGCCATGCGGCACGCTGTCGAGATGCGAGCCCATCAGGATCGCCGGCGCGGTCGGGTCGCTGCCGCGCCAGGTTGCATAGGTGTTGAGCGCGGCGTCGGTGGTGAAAGTGAGGCCGGCCGCCGCTGCGGCTTCCGCGAAGACGCGATGGCCGAAATCCTCGCCCGCGCCATAGGTGTCGCGCAGGATGCCGGGATGGCCCCGGCTGCCCTCGGCCAGTGTCGAAAACAGCCGCTCGGCCAGGCCGCGTTGGGCCGCCACCGCCGTCGCCAGCGTTTCCGGAGCGATCACGAGATGGCTCCGTCGCGGCAGCCTGCGACGCCGTGAGCCATCGCCGGGCCGATGCCGTCGCCCGCGGTCTGCGCTGGGAAAAAGGTCCCGTGGCCCGTCTTCGGGGCGATCGACAATGACATGGGGCCGTCCTCGCAGGCGCTTCGTCGGCTCCCGACCTCGCCGGGAGAGGCAGGCCGACAGGCGCCCGACACTGCTGGAACGGCGCAGCGCAGGCAAGGCGGTCCCCAGCAGAAATCCGGAACCGGTATGCCGCGGGGCTAGCCGCCCATCTCAGGCGAGGCAGGATGTCGACGGAGGCGCGCCGGTCCGGACGCTGCTCCACGACGTTGCGCAGCGCGATCGGGACCACGCTGTGGCCCAGCGGCAGCGTCGCCAGGCGGTGCGCATCGGGAAGACGGGTGTGATCGCAATCTCTCATCGCTGGAGGCCGTTTCGCCTCGGGCAGGGAGCATAGGGAGGCCTTGCAGTGCGCACGATATGAGGCGCGTCTCGCCCCTTATGCCAGCATGTCGCGCACCAGCGGCACGACCTTCTCCCCGTACAGCCCGATGCAGCTCAGCATCGCCTCATGCGGGAGCGGGCCGGCGCTGTATTTGAGCTGGAAGCGCGAGAGCCCGAGCGTCCGGACGGTCGCGGCGATCTTGCTCGCCACCGTCTCGGGCGAGCCGACATAGAGCGAGCCCTGGGCGATCTCGCGCTCGAACTCGTCACGGCCCATCGGCGGCCAGCCACGCTCGCCACCGATGCGGTCGCGCATCCGCTTGTAGGGCGGGAAGAACAGGTCGCGCGCCGCCTCGTCCGTCTCAGCGACGAAGCCCGGCGAATGCACGCCGATCGGCAGGACGGGCTCGCCCAGCTGCGCGAAGGCGCGGCGGTAGAGATCGGCATAGGGCTTGAAGCGGGCGGGATCGCCGCCGATGACCGCCAGCATCAGCGGCAGCGAGTAGCGCGCGGCGCGCACCACCGATTCCGGGCTGCCGCCGACGCCGATCCAGGTCTTGAGGCGACCGCTCTCGATCGGCGGGAAGACGCGCTGGTTCGTCAGCGGCGGCCGGATCGAGCCCTGCCAGGTCACGGCTTTCTGCCGGATCAACGCGACGAAGAGATCGAGTTTCTCCGCGAACAGCGTCTCGTATTGGCTGAGATCATAGCCGAAGAGCGGGAAGGATTCGGTGAAGGAGCCGCGCCCGAGGATGACCTCGGCGCGCCCGTTCGAGATCGCATCCACCGTGGCGAAGCGCTGGAAGACGCGGATCGGATCGTCGGAACTCAGCACCGTCACCGCCGAACCCAACCGGATGCGGCTCGTCCGCGCCGCGATCGCGGCCAGCACGGTTTCGGGAGAGGACACCGCGAAGTCGTCGCGGTGGTGCTCGCCGACCCCGATGAAATCGATGCCGACGCGGTCCGCCAGAACGCCCTCCTCGACCAGATTGCGAATGACCTGGGCGTGGGACAAAGCCGTCCCGTCCGGCGCCGACGTCACGTCGCCGAAGGTGTCGAGGCCGAATTCGAGATGGTCGGACATGGGCGTCCCTCCAGGGGCGAGCAGGATGCGATGAGGCCACCGCTGTAACTGCCGCATCAGCGAGCAGATGGCGCGCAAGTGAGCAGATGCGGCGCGCGGGGCGGCATCCTGCGGGTGAGGCCTGCGCCATAGCAGCTGCCTGCGGCCCCGTCAGCCAATCGGCGCCCTGCGCCAGGCGGGGCGCAGGTTGGCACGGCTGTTGCTGGCCTGCGGCGCCCACCGGCCGAGGATTGTCGACATCAAGATGGCTGCGCCTGCCCCTTCCGCGACCATGTCCGCCCAGCCGCTGACGCTCGACGGCATCACGCACAGCTATGGCGGCGGGCTGGCGGTCGACAACGTCACGCTCGAGGTCAAGGGCGGCGAACTCGTCGCGCTGCTCGGCCCCTCCGGCTGCGGCAAGACCACGCTGCTGCGGATCGTCGCCGGCTTCATCCAGCAGGGCAACGGCAAGGTCCTGATCGACGGCCGGCCGATCGACACCCTGCCGCCCAACCGCCGCGAGATCGGCATCGTCTTCCAGAACTACGCGCTGTTCCCGCATATGACCGTGGCCGAGAACATCGCCTATGGACTGGCCGCCCGCGGCGAGAGCCGCAGCGTCCAGGCTCAGCGCGTCGAAGAGATGCTCGCCACCGTCCAGATGGCGAGCTTCGCCGACCGCAAGCCCAAGCAGCTCTCCGGCGGGCAGCAGCAGCGCGTCGCACTGGCGCGGGCGCTCGCCATGCGGCCGCGCATCCTCCTGCTCGACGAGCCCTTCGCGGCGCTCGACAAGAACCTCCGGCTCGACATGCAGATCGAGATCAAGCGGCTGCAGCGCCAGTTCGCCCTGACCGCCATCATGGTCACGCACGACCAGGACGAGGCGATGGCGATCGCCGACCGCATCGCGGTGATGAGCCAGGGCAGGATCGAGCAGCTCGGCACGCCGGTTCAAGTCTATGACGAGCCGGCGACGCTGTTCGTCAACAGCTTCATCGGCTCCAGCAATCTGCTGAACGGCCGGATCGCGACACCCGTCGACGGCGGCTACGAGGTCGCGCTGAGCAATGGCGCAGCCTGGACCGTCTCCTCCCGCAGCCGTTTCGAGGCCGGGCAGCCTGTTCTCGTCTCGGTGCGCCCCGAGCAGATGCGGCTCGCCGACGAGGCCGGGGAGGGCCGCTTCCCGGTCGAGCTCAAGCTGAGCCTCCCGATCGGCGGCGAGCTGATCCATGACGTGACCGGCGCCGAGGGCGGCTCGCTGAAGATCGCGATGTCGCGCCGTCCCGGCATGGCCTCTGGCCGCTCCGGCACCGCCTTCTGCGGGCTCGCCGACGATGCCCGCCCCGTTCTCTTTCCCGCCTCTCAACCCTGATCCGGAGCCCATGCCGATGACACAGATGAACCGTCGAGATCTCCTGGCCGGCGCCGGCGCGCTCGGTCTGGCGTCGCTCCTGCCGCTGCGCGCCAGCGCCTCCGGCAGCCTTACCGCCGCGATCTATCCCGGCACCTGGGAAGAAGCCTATCGCGGCGTCGTCGCTCCGGCGCTCAAGAAGAACGCGGGCGTCGACGTCGCCTTCGACGCGCTGTTCGCCGTCGACCAGGTCGCCAAGGTGCGCGCCGCGCGCGGCGTGCCGCCCTTCGACTGCTTCGTGCTCGATCCCGGCCCGGCGGCGGCGGCGCAGGCCGCCGGCCTGTTCGAGCCGATCGATCCCGCCAAGCTGACCAATGCCGCGAAGGTGCCCGCGGGCCTGATCAAGTCCCATGGCGTGACCTGCAACGCCCAGGTCGTCGGCATCGCCTACAACCCCAAGAAGTTCGCGACCCCGCCCAAGGGCTGGGCCGACCTGTTCAAGTCGCCTTATGTGGAGCGGCTGGGCCTCACCGGCTTCCAGACCACCTTCGGCACGGCCTCGATCATCGAGATGGCGAAAGTGTTCGGCGGCTCCGCCACCAATGTCGAGCCGATCTTCGCCGAGCTGAAGAAGGCCGTCTCCAAGGCGGCCGCCGTCGCCGCGCCCGCCGCCATGCCCGGCCTGTTCCAGCAGGGGCAGATCGACATCATGTACACCAACACCAACACGGTCGCGACGCTGAAGGGTCGTGGTGTCGACATCGAGTTCATCAAGCCCGAGACCGGCGCGATCACCTTCCAGACCACGCTGCACATCGTGAAGGGCGCCGACAACGTCGCCAATGCCTACAAGTATATCGACACCGCGATTTCGTCCGAGGTTCAGGCCGAGCTGCAGAAGCAGCCCTACAACATGGTCCCGATCAACAAGGACGTGAAGCTGGTCGAGACGCTCGACATCAAGTCGCTCGACGAGCTGGCGACGATGGTCACGCATGACTGGACGGTGATCAACCCGCAGCGCGCCGCCTGGATCGAGCGCTTCAACAAGGAAATCACCAAGTAGGACGTCTCGTCGTGCTCGTGGTTCGCATCTCACTGCCGTCATTCCGGCCAAGCCGCGCATGCGGCGCCGTGCCGGAATCCATCGTAAGGCGACGCGCTCTACGATGGATTCCGGGTCGCCCTACGGGCGCCCGGAATGACGCCAACGAGGGTGCGAAGAGAGTGCTTCTCTGATGGCCGGAGCTGCGATCACCACCGAGCCGGCAAGCTCGGATCGTGTCGACTGGCGCCTCGCCGCGCCGCTCGGCCTGACCTATCTCGCCTTCTTCGCCGCGCCCTTCGCGATCCTGCTCGGCATCAGCTTCTATGCCGATGCCGAGCAGACGCGGCTGGGCTTCGACTCGTGGACGAAGTTCTACGGCGATGCCTTTTATCGCAAAGTCATCTTCGATACGCTCAAGCTCGGCGTCTTCGCCGTGCTGGCCACCACGCTGCTAGCCTATCCGCTGGCGCTCGTCTTCCGAGGCGCCAGCCCACGCGTGCAGCGCTTGCTGATCTTCATCATCCTGATGCCGCTCCTGACCTCGGTCGTGATCCGCACCTTCGCCTGGATCGTCATCCTGGCGAGGGAAGGCGTGCTCAACCAGACGCTGATCGGGCTCGGACTGACATCGACCCCGCTCAACCTGCTCCAGACCGAACTCGGGCTCGTCATCGCGCTGACGCAGATCGAGATGCCGCTGATGCTGCTGCCGCTCCTGACCATCATGAACCAGATGGACCAGAACCTCGTCGATGCCTCCCGCGCGCTCGGCGCCTCGAAATGGCGGACCTTCTTCCGGGTGGTCCTGCCATTGACGCTGCCAGGCTGGATCGCCGGCGCGACTTTGGTCTTCGCCTCGGCGACGACCGCCTTCATCTCGCAATCGGTCATCGGCGGGGCGCGGCTGGTCTATCTGCCCTCGCTGATCTGGCAGCAATCGATGGTGGTCTACAACTGGCCCTTCGCGGCGGTCGCCTCGCTGACGCTGCTCTTCACCGTTCTGGCGGGCATCATGGCGCTCGGCTGGCTCGGCCGCTTCGCCAGGACGAACTGATGACGGTCATGATCCTGCACAGCTGTCTTTCCGGGGCATCGCGCAGCGATGAACCCGGAACCTACGAATGGGCGAGCCGAGAGGCAACCGGCATGATTGACCCTGTCGTGGGTTCCGGGTTCGCGCCTGTCGGCGCGCCCCGGAATGACAAGGGGGAATAGGCCATGCAGCGCTCCACGCTCGGTGATATCGGCTATTCCTGGATCGTCGGCCTGCTCGCAGGGCTCGGCATCCTCATCCTGATCGGGCCGGTGCTGGTCGTCATCGCGACCTCCTTCACCACCTCCCAGACGCTGAAATTCCCGCCGCCCGGCCTGTCGCTGCGCTGGTATGGCGAGCTGTTCGACACCACCCGCTCGGCCCAGATCCACATTGCCGCGCTGAACAGCCTCTGGGTCGCCGGCCTCGCCACCGCCATCGGCGGCGTGCTCTCGGTGCTCGCGGCACTGGCGATCACGCGGGTCGCACGCCCCTCGGCGCGCGTGCTGGAGGCGAGCTTCCTGTCGCCGCTGGTGCTGCCAACGCTGTCCTATGGCCTCGCCGCGCTGATGTTCTTCTCCGTTCTGGGCATCCGGCCCTCGCTCAACCTGCTGATCGCGGGCCACCTCGTGGTGATCGCGCCCTTCGTCTTCCGCACCACGCTGGCGAGCCTGACGCAGCTCGATCCCGCCCTTTTGGAGGCCTCCGCCAATCTCGGCGCCAGCCGCCTCTACGGCTTCCGCCGCATCACCCTGCCGCTGATCGCGCCGGGCATCGCGGCGGGCTGCTTCCTCGCCTTCATCTCCTCGATGGACAACGTCCCGGTCTCGCTCTTCCTCTCGACCGCGCGCACGGCGATGCTGCCGATCCGGATGTGGGGGATGATGGAGACGACGCTCGACGTCCGCATCGCCGCCATCGCCGGCGTATTGATCCTCGCGACGCTGATCCTGATGATCGTGATGGACCGCCTGACCGGCCTGACGCGGCGGATGAGCGGGTGATGGGCCATCCTGTCATTCCGGGGCATCGCACAGCGATGAACCCGGAACCCACGACCGGGTGCATCGCGATTGAGACGACCGGGCGTACCCGGTCGTGGGTTCGGGGTTCGGCCCTCTCGGCCCGCCCCGGAATGACAACATTGGGAGCCTCTCGATGACCATCCCCTATGACCGCGACCTGATCGGCTACGGCGCCAGCCCGCCCAACCCGCAATGGCCGGGCGGGGCCCGCATCGCAATCAACTTCGTGATGAACTACGAGGAGGGCTCGGAGCCCTCGATCCAGGACGGCGAGGGCTACACCGAACTCGGCCTGACCGAGGCCAGCGGCCTGCCGACGGGGGTCAAGGGCCGCGATCTCGCCGGGGAGGGCATGTTCGCCTATGGCAGCCGCGTCGGCTTCTGGCGGCTGATGCGGCTGTTCCAGGAACGCGGACTGCCGATGACGGTGTTCGGCTGCGCGCTCGCCATCGAGCGCAACCCGGAGGCGGCCGCCGCGATCCGGGCGTCCGGCTTCGACGTCTGCTGCCATGGCTGGCGCTGGATCAAGCACTATGATCTCACCGAGGAGGAGGAGCGCGAGCACATCGCCAAGGCGATCAAGTCGCTCGAAGCCACGGTCGGCGAGCGCCCGCTGGGCTGGTACTGCCGCTATGGGCCGAGCGTGAACACCCGCAAGCTGATCGTGGAGGAGGGCGGCTTTCTCTACGATTCAGACGCCTATGACGACGAGCTGCCCTATTGGAAGGTGGTCGACGGCAAGCCGCATCTCGTCGTGCCCTATTCGCTCGTCAACAATGACGGCAAGTTCGGCTCGGGCTTCTTCGGCACCTCGAACGACTATTTCGACTGGCACAAGGACGCCTTCGACATGCTCTATGCCGAGGGCGCGACGCAGCCCAAGATGATGTCGGTGGGCCTGCATATGCGCCTGATCGGCCATCCGGCCCGCGCCGCTGGCCTCGCCCGCTTCCTCGACTATGTCCAGAAGCACGAGAACGTCTGGGTGACCGGCCGCCTCGATATTGCGAAGCATTGGGCGAAGACGCATCCTTTCCAGCCGGCCTGACGCACATCATGCTCGGCGCCGTCGGCCGTCATTCCGGACAAGCCGCGAAGCGGCGCCGATCCGGAATCCATCGTAGGGTATGGCGCTCTATGATGGATTCCGGGTCTGCGCTGCGCTGGCCCGGAATGACGATCGCCCTCTGATGGATGGAAAGACAAAAGCCTTGCCCAAGCCCGACCTGATCGTCGCCCTCGGCGATGCCCGCTACCTGATCGAGCGGCCTTTCGGCTCCTGGCCGCAGAATGCCGGCTTCGTCACCGATGTGACCGTCGATGCCCGCGGGCATGTCTTCGTCATGCTGCGGCACGACCCGCTGACGCAGCCCGACGATCCGCGCGTGGTCGAGCTGTCGCCGGAGGGGGATTACCTCGGCGGCTGGGGCGGCGACCTGATCGCCGATTCCCACATGCTGACCGTCGATGCGCAGGGGCGCATCCTCTGCGTCGATCGCGACATGCACGAGATCGTCATCTGCTCGGCGAGCGGCCAGCGCCTGGGTGGCCTCGGCCAGCGCGGCGAGCCGCTCTCGCCCTTCAACCACCCCACCGACGTGCATGTCTCGGCCTGGGGCGACATCTATGTCGCCGATGGCTATGCCGCGAGCCGCATCCATCGCTTTTCGGCCTATGGCGTCCATCTCCAGAGCTGGGGCGAGCATGGCGCGGGCGAAGGCCAGTTCGGCTGGCCGCACGCGCTCTGGACGCATGTCGATGGCCGCGTCGTCGTCGTCGACCGCACGCATAACCGCGTCCAGGTCTTCGACCGCAATGGCCAGCATCTCGCCACCTGGAGCCATTTCCGCGATCCCGTCGCGATCTGGGGCGATGAGGACGGCAACACCTATGTCACCGACACGCAGCCGACCCTGCAGAAGATCGGCCCGCGCGGCGAGCGGCTCGGCCGCTGCCGGCCGTTCCTCAATGGCGCTCATGGGATCTACGGCATGCCGGGCGGCGACATCCTGCTGGCCGAGAGCAATCCGAGCCGGCTGACGCGGCTGCGGCTGCTGGAGGAGTAGCAAGGGAACCGCGCCGTCATTCCGGGGCTTCGCGCCAGCGAAGAGCCCGGAACCCATGAACACAGGTGGTCGTCCAGAAGTCGAGCGCCCGACCTCTCCTTCCTGATGGGTCAGTGTTCATGGGTTCCGGGCTCGCGCCTTCGGCGCGCCCCGGCATGACGGCGGTGTTTCCTCCCACTGGGCGAACAGGGCCATGTCTACGCAGATCATCTGGGGCGGGACGCTCCTCACCGGTTTCAACGCCGCGGGCGAGCCGGTCCTCCTGCAGGATGCCGGCATCGCCTGCGAGGCGGGGGCGATCCTCGCGACCGGGCCGCTCGCCGATCTGAAGGCGGCCTATCCCGACGCGACCGTGACCGGCGGGCGCGACTTCGCGATCACGCCGGGCTTCGTCAACGCGCATCACCATGTCGGCCTGACGCCGCTCCAGCTCGGCTCGCCCGACCACCCGCTGGAGCTCTGGTTCGCCAGCCGCATCGCGCTGCGCGACGTCGATCTCTATGCGGACACGCTGTTTTCCGCCTTCGAGATGATCGAGAGCGGGGTCACCACGGTGCAGCACCTCCACAGCCGCGCGCCGGGAACGCCGGCCGACATCCTCGCCGCCGCCGAGAAGGTTGTCAGCGCCTATCGCGACATCGGCATGCGCGCTTCCTATTCGATGGCGCTGCGCGACCAGAACCGGCTCGTCTACGAGGCCGACCAGGATTTCGTCGCCCGCCTGCCCGAGGAACTGCGCCCGGCGGCGAGCGCCTTCTTCCAGCGCTTCACCGTGCCGCTTTCCGACCAGGTCGCGGTTTTCGAGGAATTGCTGGCGCGACATGGTCACGGTGACCGCATCCGCATCCAGATCGCGCCCGCCAACCTGCACTGGCTCTCGGAGGAGGCCCTCGACGTCACCGGCGAGCTGCAGCGCCGCACCGGGCTGCCGGTCCATATGCATGTGCTGGAGACACCCTATCAGAAGGCCTATGCCCGCAAGCGCACGGGCGGCTCGGCGCTGGCCCATCTCGACCGGCTCGGCCTGCTCGGCCCGCATTTCACCATCGGTCATGGCGTCTGGATGAGCGAGGCCGATATCGAACTCGCCGCCGATCGCGGCGTCTGCATCTGCCACAATTGCAGCTCGAATTTCCGTCTGAAGAGCGGCGTCGCCCCGGTCAACCGCTTCCTCGCCCGCAGCATTCCCGTCGCCATCGGCATCGACGAGGCCGGCATCAACGACGACCGCGACATGCTGCAGGAGATGCGGCTCGTCCTGCGCGCCCATCGCGAGCCGGGTATCGACGCGCCCCATCCCTCGCCGGCGCAGGTGCTGCGCATGGCGACCGAGGGTGGGGCGCGGACCACGCCCTTCGCCGGCCGCATCGGCCGCCTGGAGGCCGGCATGGCCGCCGACCTCGTGATGTTCGACTGGCCGGCGGTGACCTATCCCTATCAGGACGACGGCCTCGGCTTCGTCGAGGTACTGGTCCAGCGCGCCAAGGCGAAGGCCGTCCACAGCGTCCTGATCGCCGGCGAGTTCGTCTACCGCGAGCGCCGCTTCACCAGGCTCGACCGCGACGCCGTTCTGGCCGGCCTGGCCGAGGCGCTGGGCAAGCCGAAGACGCCGGCCGAGCAGGACCGCATCGCCCTCTCGCAGGCGCTGCTGCCGCATGTCCGGCGCTTCTATGGCGGCTATCTCGACGGGCAGGGCGACGAGCCCTTCTACCGCCCGAGCGGGCGCTTCTGACGGGCTAAGGCTTGCTGCTCGCGGTGGTTTTGGCGCTCGGAGCCACCACCGTCATCCCGGGCTCGCCCCGGGATCCATCGGAGGGCTCCGGAGCTCTCCGATGGATCCCGGAGTTCCGCTTCGCTCCATCCGGGATGACGCGGAGGTTGGTGCGCCTTTCGAGGCTGGCCGCTCAATACCCCCGCGAAACCCGCTTCTGCGCAAGCCGCACCGCGGCGGGGATGGGCGCGATCACCGGCACGGGAAACCGCAGGTTGAGTGATTGCGCCGCCTGGCCGAGCGGGCCGCCGCCGATCACCAGCGCCTGCGCCCCCATCGTCTCGATCGCCTCCGTGCAGGCTTCGGCGAGCGCCTCCACCAGCGTGGCGTGATCGGCCATGATCGCGTGGACGTCGCCCTTGGTCAGCGCGACGCCACGGAACGTCTTCTCATGGCCATAGGCCTGCGCCAGCCCGCTGATCGAGGCTGCGAGATCGGGCGTCGTCGTCACCACCGCGAAGGGCCGCCGGCCCGCTCCGGCCTCGGCCATGCCGGCCTCGGCGATGCCGGTGACCGGGCAGGACAGGCGTAAGCGAAGCGCCGCCAGGCCGGGATCGCCGAAGGCAGCGATGATGACGCCGTCCGGCGGGGCGGTGGTGATCGCGCCCGTCAGCGCCTGCACGGCCTTGGCCGACTGCGCCAGCGCCTCCTCATTGGTGATCAGCGGCACGCCATAGGGCGCGCTCATCGCGTCGATCAAGGTGCCGGCCGGCGCCGCCGCCTGGGCGATGCCGCGCATCATGTTGGTCGTGCCGGCATTGGTGTTGGGGTTGATCAGCAGCAGGCGCATCAGGGGCTCTCCGGCACGGCGGCGATGAAGGCGCGCGCGATTTCGGCGCGGCTGGCGATCCAGAGTCGGTCGCGCCGGGCCGCCAGCAGGTTCATGATGTCGCGAAAGGCGGCAAAGCGCGCCGGGCGCCCGACGATCCGCAGGTGGAAGCCGAGATTGAGCAGGCGCGGCAGCCCGCGCGCTGCCTCCGCGTCCAGCACGTCTAGCGCGTCGGTGACGTACTCCACCATCTCGCGGGCGCGCACGAAGCCGTTGGGATGGAAGAACTTCATGTCGTTGCTGTCGAGCGCATAGGGCACGACGAGCAGAGGCGGGCGCTCCGGCACGCGATCCCAATAGGGCAGGTCGTCGTCGAAGCCGTTGGAGGTGTAGAGAAAGCCGCGCTGCGCTAGCAGTTCTCGCGTCCAGGGGCTCTCCCCGCCGCGGCAGAAGAAGCCGACGGGCGCGACTCCCGTCGCAGCGGTGATGGTGGCGACGCAGGCGTCGATATCGGCAGCCTCTTCCTCGCGCGTCTCATAATCGGCATGGGGCCGCCAGCGCCAGCCATGAACGGCCGGCTCATGGCCGCGCGCCACCACCGCCTTGGCGAGCGCCGGCGAGCGTTCGACGGCCCGCCCGCAGAAGAAGATCGTCGAGCGGATCGCGCTGTCGTCGAGCGCATCGAGCATGCGCCAGAGCCCGGCGCGCGTGCCATAGCCGAAAATCTGCTCCTGGCCCTGGTCGCGCTTGCCGGCGGGAACGACGCTGATCACCTCGCCCATGCTTTCCGAGCGCGCATCGCCGTCGCCGACCTGAAGCTCCGCACCCTCCTCGAAATTGATCACGACGGAGACGGCGAGCCGCTGGCCATTGGGCCAGGTAAAATCCGGCCAGGTGCCGGCATAGCCTTCGAGGTCGCGCTGGGTCATGCGGCCGATCCTAATTCACGCCGTCATCCCGGGCGACCGGAGGGAGACCCGGGATCCATTCCGGAACCTCAAAAGGCTCCGGCATGGATCCCGGATCTCCGCTTCGCTGCGTCCGGGATGACGGCGTTGAGTGAGCTGACGTCAACCGTTCCCCAGCTCCGCCAGCCAGTGCCGCGCGATCGCGTCGCGCCGCGCGAACCAGACGCCGGGCTTCGAGGCCGCATGCGCCAGGAAGCGCTCGAGCCCGCCGATCCGCCCGGGCCGGCCGATGATGCGCAGGTGCAAGCCCACCGACATCATCCGTGGCGCCGTGCCGCCTTCTGCGTAGAGCCGGTCGAAGGCGTCGATGCAGTAGCGGGCGAAATCGTCCCCGAAGACGAAGCCGCCGCCGCGCTGGAAGCGCATGTCGTTGGTGTCGAAGGCATAGGGCAGCACCAGATGCTGTTTGCCCTCGACATCGACCAGAAAGGGAAGGTCGTCATTGTAGGCGTTGGAATCATAGAGGAAGCCGCCATGCTCGCGCAGGAGCCGGCGGGTGTTGAGCGAGGTTGCGGAGCGCGTGTGCCAGCCGACCGGCGGCGTGCCGGCGGCCTCCGTGATCGCGGCCACGGCGCGCGCGATCGCCTCGCGCTCCTGCGCCTCGTCCATATGGGCGTGCCGCTCCCAGCGCCAGCCATGGGCGGCGACCTCGTGCCCGTCGGCCACCGCCTCCTGCACCAGCCAGGGCGAGAGCGCGACGGCGCGGCCATTGGCGTTCAGCGTCGCCGCCACGCCATACTGCTTCAGCAGCGCGCGGATGCGCGGCCAGCCGGCGCGCGGGCCGTATTCGAAATGCGATTCCATGCAGAGATCGCGCACGCCGGTGATCTCCTCGACCACCTCGTAGACGCTCTCGTTGCGCTCATCGCCCTGGCCGATCGAGAGCTCCGCGCCCTCCTCGACATTGACCACCACCGAGACGGCGAGCCGAGCGTCGTTCGGCCAGCGGATCGCGGGAGGGGCGTCGCCATAGCCGCGGAAATCGCGGTCGCTCACGGGAGAGGCCATCAGAGATCGGCCATCCGGCGCAGGCCCACCAGCCGGTCGCCGGTGACGAGCACGGCGGCGGCGAGCAGGATCAGGAGCGCGGAGATCGCCGCGATCGTCGGATCGGGGCTTTCCTCGACATATTGCAGCATCTGGATGGGCAAGGTCTTGGTCCAGGCGTCGGTGAAGAAGATCGAGATCGGATAATTGTCCATCGACGCCAGGAAAGCGAACATTCCCGAGGTGAGGAAGGCCGGGGCGAGCGAGGGCACCAATACCTTCAGCACGGCCTTCGGGTAGGACAGCCCGAGCGTGCGGGCGGCGTCGATCAGCGTGAAGTCGAACAGCGACAGCGCCGCATAGACGGTGCGCACCACGTAAGGCAGCGTGATCACGACATGGGCCAGGATCAGGCTGGCCCACACGTCGCGCAGGCCCGCCGCCCGGAAGCTCTCCAGCATCGCGATGCCGATGACGAGGCCCGGCAGCATCAGCGGCGAGACCAGGAAGGTGACGATCGCGTCGCGAGCCTTGAACTGGCCGCGCAGCAGGCCGATGGCGCAGAGCGTACCGAGCCCGAGCGCGATCGCCGTCGACAGCGCCGCGAGTTGCACCGAGGTCGCGACCACCGGCCAGAGCTCGCGCGAACGGCCGAGCGCCTGGTACCAGCGCAGTGACCAGCTCGGCGCCGGCAGCGTGAAGACGGCGCTCGATCCGAACGACACCAGCACGGTGACGACCAGCGGCGTCAGCAGGAAGACCACCGTGAAGGCGGCCAGCGCCCAGACTACCGCCGAGGCGATGCGCTCGATGGCCGTCACGAGGCGCCTCCCAGCCGCTTCGAGAGCGCGGCGCTGCCGACCACGACCGCGACCGTCAGCACGAGCAGGACGACCGCCGTCGTCGATCCCAGCTGCTCGTTGCGCATGAACAGGAAGGAGCGCCCGGTCAGCGTCGCCAGGGTCTGGAAACGGTCGCCGATCAGCAGGTTGGGGATGACGTACATCGAGGCCGCCATCGAGAAGACGAAGGCGACGCCGGTGACGATGCCGGGCAGCGAGAGGGGCAGGGCGACCTTGAAGAAGCGGTAGAGCGGCGAGGCGCCGAGCGTCGCCGCCGCCTCGCCGAGCCGCGGATCGACCAGCTTCAGGACGGAATAGATCGGCAGGATCATGAAGGGCACGAAGACGTTGGCCGCGCCGATCACGAGGCCGGCCTCGGTGAAGAGCAGGCGCTGCGGCTCGCTCCACAGGCCCAGGCCCATCATCAGTTGCGAGACCACGCCGTCGCGCCGCAGGACGATCTGCCAGGCGAAGGCCTTGACCACGACGCCGACCGAGAGCGGCAGGATGATCGCCACCAGGATCAGCGCCTGCGCCGCGCCGCGCGCCCGCGACAGCGCCAGGGCCGTCGGATAGCCGATCAGCAGGCACAGCAGCGTCACCAGCACCGCGATGCGCAGCGTGTTGCCGATCACGGTCCAGCTGAAGGGGTCGGACAGGAAGGCCCCGAAGGGGGCGAGCGACGGGGTGCCGCCGCTGAGGATGCTGCGGCCGAGCAGCATCAGCAGCGGCACGCCATAGACGATGGCGAGATAGAGCACCGCCGGCAGCGCCAGCAGCAGCACCGGGTCGAGGCGTCGCGACGCGTTCATGCCGCTTCTGCCGGCGCAGGGTAGACCAGCGTGTCGTCGATCGCCCAGGACATCTTCAGCGACGTGCCGGGCCCCGCCGCAGCCGGCAGGGACGGCGTCTCGACCAGGATCTGCCCGTCGGGCGGGGCCTGAAAATGCAGCTGTACCCGCGCGCCCTGAAAGGCGGCGTCCGCGAGCGGCGCCTCGATCCGGTTGGCGCCACCATGGTCGAGCGCGATGCGCTCGGGCCGCACGCCAAGCAGAACCGGGCTGCCGGGCAGGAAGTGGCCCGGGCCGCGCAGCGGGCCGGCCTGCGTCGCCACCGTGACGATGCCGTTGGCGGAGTCGTACACGGTGCCGGGAAGCCCTGTCGCCAGCCCGACGAAGCCGAACGCGAAGGGCGTCGCCGGCCTGGCATAGATCGCGGCCGGCGTATCCAGCTGCTCGATCCGGCCGCGATGCATCACCGCGATCCGGTCCGACATCGTCAGCGCCTCGTCCTGATCATGCGTGACGAAGATCGCGGTGGTGCCGACCTCGCGCAGCAGGCGCTTCAGGTCGATCTGCATCGTTTCGCGCAGCTTGCGGTCGAGCGCCGAGAAGGGCTCGTCGAGCAGCAAGAGCTTCGGCCCGACGACGAGCGCGCGCGCCACCGCCACGCGCTGCTGCTGGCCGCCCGACAGTGCCTTGATCGAGCGCTCGGCATAGGCGCCCATCTGCACGAGATCGAGAAAGCGCTTAACCGCCGGCGCGATCTCGCCCGAGGGCGCGCCGCGCGCCCGCAAGCCGAAGGCGACGTTCTCCGCCACGCTCAGATGCGGAAACAGCGCATAGCTCTGGAACACGACGCTGACGTCGCGCTTGTGCGGCGGCAGCCGGGTGATGTCCTGCCCGTCGAGCGCGACGCGGCCCTGGTCGGGCCGCATCAGCCCGGCCACGATCCGCAGCAGCGTGGTCTTGCCGCAGCCCGAGGGGCCCAGCAGCGAGACGAACTCGCCGCGGTCCATCGCGAGATCGACGCCGTCGAGCACGGTGGCGGCGCCGAAAGTCTTGGCCGCTCCCGCGACGGACAGGAAGCCCTGGCTCATGCTCAGATCGCCATCTCGCGATCCCAGCGCTTGATCCAGTCGCCGCGCTGGGCCGCGACATTGGCCCAGTCGATCTGGTGGATCTTGACGTCGGCGCCGAGGCCCTCGGGCTTGGGCACCGCCTTGTTGGTGCCGATCGAGAAGGTTGGCCCGGCCAGCCGGTTCTGCAGTTCGGCGCCGAGCAGCTCGTTGACATAGGCGAAGGCGAGCTCCTGCTGCGGCGAGCCCTTCACCACCGCGATGCCAGACGGCATGGCGAAGACGCCTTCCTTCGGCGCGGCGAGGTCGATCGGCGCACCGGCCGCCTTGCGCTCCAGCGCATAGGACGACATCGCCGGCCCGATCATCCAGGCCTCGCCCTGCTCGAGCAGATTGAAGGCCTGCGGCTGCTGCGTGTAGATCGTCAGCAGGTTCGGCTTGAGCGAGGCGAGCTTCTTGAAGCCGGCGTCGGTGTCCTTCTGGACGCTCTCCATCGTCCCGCCCGCGAGCAGGCCGGCGACGAAGAGCGAGGGCAGCCCTTCGGTGTTCTGCAGCGAGGGGATGACGATTCGGCCCTTGTATTTCGGGTCGAACATCTCGGCCCAGGAGGAGGGCGGGGTCTTCATCGCGGTCTTGCTGTAGGCGACGCCGAGCCAGGGCTGGAGGTAATTGGCCCACATGCCGTCCATATGAGTCGAGCCCGGCAGAAGGTCGGCCATGTTGGGTGCCTTGGCCACGGTGAGCGGCTCCAGCAGCCCCTCCTTGACCGCCAGGATCATGACCGGATCGTCCATCTGGACGACCGACATGTAGGGCTTGTCCTTGTTCTTCTGCATCTTCTCGAGATTGACGAGAGACCGGGTGCCTTCGAACAGCACCTTGCAGCCATATTTCTTCTCGAACATCGGCACGACCGTCTGCTCGACCCAGGGCTTGTGCCCGGCGGCGCCGCCGACGACGAGTTCCTTCGTCTGGGCCCGCAACACGGAGGGGGCGGCGACCAGCGCGGTGGCGCCCAGGCCTGCCCTGAGGAGGGCGCGGCGGTTCGGCTTGCCTGCGGACAGCATATCCATGGTCGGACCTTTCGAAAGGCGGCGCGCTCCCCGTCGGCGCGGACATGGGGAGAGGTCAGCAACCGTCGTGCCAAGAGAGGACCAGGATGTCCGATCATGGGGAAGTATTGATAAATCAACGAATTGCGTGCGAAGGCGGAATCTCTGTCCGAGCGCCTGTCGGCGGCTATTCGGCAAGCAGTCGCGTGATTTTTGTGCACAATCGCTTCCCGAATGTGCATAAAATCCGGCTCTCCGGATGCTAGGATGGCGGTGGCGCGGACGGTCGGTTCGCAGGCGGAGCGGTGATGTCGAGACGGGCGGCATGAACGAAGCGGCGATCCACACGATCCTCTCGCGCCTGCTGCTGGGGGGCTCGCTGCCGGGCGGCACCAAGCTCGGCGAGCATCGTCTCGCCGAGATCTTCGGTGTCAGCCGCGAGCGCGTCCGCAAGGTGCTGCACAGGCTCGGCCATGAGCGGCTGCTCGAGATCGTCAAGAACCGCGGCGCCTTCACCATCGAGCCGGATCTGCGCGAGGGCAGGGTCGTCTACGAGGCCCGCCGCATCCTCGAGAGCGGCATGGTTGCCCATCTCGCTGACCACCTGACCGAGGCCCAGATCGCGCGGCTGCGCGAGCATGTCGATGCGGAGGCCGACGCCCTGCGCCGCGGCGACCAGGCGACCTGGCAAAAACTCTCGGCCGAATTCCATTTCCTGCTGGCGGAGATGATCGGCAACCCGATCGTTCAGCGCCAGGCGCATGAACTGATCGGCCGGACGATCATGCTGGTGAAGCGCTACGAGACGACGCTCGGCTCGGCCTGCGGCTGCGAGGAGCACCGGCTGATCTTCAAGGCGCTGGCGGGCCGCGAGCGCGGCAGGGCGGTCAAGGCGATGAGCAGCCATCTCTCGCTGGTCGAGACGCGGCTGCGCCCGATCATCTGCGACGATGCCGGTCCCTCGCTGGAGGCCCTTCTGGAAGAGGCCATTGAAACCTTCCGGTCCGAGCAGGGGCAGGGCGAGGGCGCGAGCCCCCGCTTTGAGGCGCCCGCGGCGCCCGCCCCGCGCTGAGCGCGCGGTCACGATGCGCTCCGTGCGGCGCGGGCGCGATTGCGCAGCCGGGCGGCGCGACTATGTCCTGTCCACCCGGCGCCCATGAGCGGCACCGGCTCAGCCCCGGAGCCCGCCATGGCAGATCTCTCGGCCTTCCAGATCACGCAGCGCTGGCCGGCCCAGCACCCCGACCGCATCCAGCTCTATTCGCTGCCGACGCCCAACGGCGTGAAGGTCTCGATCGCGCTGGAGGAACTCGGCCTTCCCTACGAGCCGCACACCATCAATATCGGCCAGAACGAGACCTGGGGGCCGGAATTCCTGTCGCTCAACCCCAATGGCAAGATCCCTGCGATCATCGATCCCGACGGTCCCGGCGGAAAACCCGTCGCCCTATGGGAATCGGGCGCGATCCTGATCTATCTCGCCGAGAAGACCGGCAAGCTGCTCCCCGCCGACCCCGCCGTCCGCTACGAGACGATCCAGTGGGTGATGTTCCAGATGGCTGCCGTCGGCCCAATGTTCGGCCAGCTCGGCTTCTTCCACAAATTCGCCGGCAAGGACTACGAGGACAAGCGCCCGCGCGACCGCTATGCCGCCGAGAGCAAGCGCCTGCTCGGCGTGCTGGAAAAGCGGCTCACCGGTCGCGACTGGATCATGGGCGCCGACTATACCATCGCCGACATCGCGCTGCTCGGCTGGGTGCGCAACCTCGTCGGCTTCTACGGCGCCGGCGAACTGGTCGACTACGCGAGCCTGAAGGCCGTGCCGGCCTGGCTCGAGCGCGGCCTGGCGCGGCCGGCGGTCCAACGCGGGCTCGAAATCCCGAAGCGGCCGGGTTGAGGGGCGAGCGGCATGGCCATCACCATCTACGGCATCAAGAACTGCGACACGATGAAGAAGGCGCGCGCCTGGCTCGACGGGCAGGGCGTCGCGCATGCCTTCCACGACTACAAGGCGAGCGGCATCGACCGTGCCTCGCTCGCACGCTGGGTCGGCGAGCATGGCTGGGAGACGGTGCTGAACCGGGCCGGCACGACCTTCCGCGCCCTGCCGGAGGCCGAGAAGCAGGGTCTCGACGCCGACCGGGCGATCGCGCTGATGCTGGCCCACCCCTCGATGATCAAGCGCCCGGTTCTCGACCTCG
>NZ_JAUXYO010000052.1 GCF_030694325.1 Allobosea sp.
CCCACTTCCACGGCGCCGAGCCGCCCGGCACCGCCCCGCCCGGCGGCAGCCAGCCGAGCTGCACCGAGAACACGATGACCATCACCATGCCCAGCCAGTAATGCGGCACGGAGACGCCGAGCACCGCCAGCATGGAGGCGAACTTGTCGAGATAGGAGCCGCGGAAATAGCCGGCGACGAAGCCGAAGAAGCAGCCGAAGACGAAGCCGATCACGGTCGCAAGCCCCGCGATCAGCAGCGTGTTGCCGACAGCGCGCCAGACCTCCGCGGCGACGGGGCGGCCCGTCGCGATCGAGGTGCCGAGATCGCCCTGCAGCGCCTTCATCAACCAGAGCCCGAACTGCACCGGCAGCGGCCGGTCGAAACCGTAGATCTTGCGCAACTCGTCCTGCATCGCCTGGGAAGCGTCGGGCGGCAGCACCGAGGTCAGCGGATCGCCCGGCGCGATATGGACGAGTAGGAAGCAGAACAGGCTGACGCCGAAGGCGACGGGCAGCACGTAGAGGATGCGCTTGGCGAGGTATTTCAGCATGGCAATCGCCTTGGCACTGTCCGTTCACTCAAACGCGCCGTCATCCCGGGCGAAGCGCAGCGAAGACCCGGGATCCATTCCGGAGCGCAGATCGGACCGGCTCCGGAATGGATCCCGGATCGGCGCGGCTTCGCCGCTTGTCCGGGATGACTCGCGCTTTTCTTGTGTTCGCTCCGAGCCAAGAACAACCTCACTTCGCCATGGTGATCGCCGAGAAATCCTGGAACCAGTTCTGCGCCTGGACGAAACCCTTGACCTTCGGGCTCATGGCGCGCGGATTCACGTCGTGCGTCACCATCAGGAACAGGGCCTCGTCGACATATTTCTCGTGGATCTTCTGCAGCACCGCCGTCTGAGCGGTCGCGTCGAAGGTGTTGCGGACCTGGTCGAAGAGCTTGTCCATCTCCGGATCGCAGTACATGCCCCAGTTCGTGCCGGCCGGCGGCTGCAGGTTGCACTGCAGATGGCGGATCAGGCCCGTGAAGGGGTCCTGGATGAAGTAGGTGTAGTTCATCCCCGTCGCCTTGCGCGAGGATTCATGGTTGGCGCCGGCCCGCCAGATGTTGATCAGCGTGTTCCACTCGACGACCTCGAAGTCGATCTTGATGCCGACCTCGGCGAGGTTCTGCTGCACGAACTCGTTCATCGGCAGCGGCTGCATCTGGCCCGAGCCCGACGGCGCGATCAGGATCTTGGTCTGGACCGGCTTGGCCGGAGAGAAGCCGGCCTCCGCGAGCAGCTTCTTGGCCTCGGCCTGGTCGAGCTTGAGCTTGAACTTGGGGTTGCCGAACCACTGGTGGCCGGGCGGATAGAAGCCCTCGGCCGGGATCATCAGTCCGCCGAGCAGCTCCTTCAGCCCCTGCCGGTCGACGGCGAGGTTGGCGGCCTTGCGGACGCGGATGTCGTTCCAGGGCGAGCCCTCGGCGCGCGACAGATGCCAGGTCCAGTTGTGCGGATAGGCGTTGGTGATGATCTGGAAGCCGGCCGTCTTGAGCGAGGGGATCAGGTCCGGTGACGGCGCCTCGATCCAGTCCACCTGCCCGGCACGCAGCGCGGCGGCGCGGGCATTGGCCTCCGGCAGCGGCAGCAGCACCATCTTGTCGAGCTTGGGCACGCGCGCCTTGTCCCAATAGCCCGGGAAGGGCGCGAGTTCGGCGCGTTCGCGCGGCTGGAAGGCCGTAAGCTGCCACGGGCCGGTGCCGGACGGCGTCTTGGCGAAGGCCTCCCAGCTCTTGCCGAGCTTCTCCCACTGCGCCGGCGAGGACATCATCACCCAGGCGATCTGGTAGGGCAGCGTGGCGTCGGGCGCCTTGGTGGTGATCTCGACCTTGTACTTGTCGATCACCTTGTAGGCGGCGACGGCGGGAATGCGCGAGCGGCCCTGGGCCGCCTGGCGCTGGTCGAACTGCGGGGAATCGTTCTTCAGGAGCTTGTCGAGGTTCCAGACCACGGCGTCGGCGGTGAACTCCGAGCCGTCATGGAACTTGACGCCCTCGCGCAGGACGAAGGTCCACTTGGTCTTGTCGGTCGCATCGACCGACCAGCTCGTGGCGAGGCCGGGCGTCAGGTCGGAGGCCTTGTCGGCCTTGCTCAGGTCCCAGTTGATGAGGCCGTCATAGAGCGTATAGCCCATGAAGCGCATGCCCTCGCCGCCCTGGTCGGTCTGGCCGGTGGTCAGCGGGATGTCGGAAGCGGTCATGCCGATCCGCAGCGTGCCCTGAGCCTGCGCCGAAGCTGCAAAGAAGGACACGCCGGCGGAAAGCGTCAGGGCACGGGCGGTGCGGATCATGGGTGGCTCCGGGCTGGATGGGTTCCAAACTGGCTTCGCAAGGGCTGTGCCAGCGGCCGATCCTCGAGCCGTCATGCTCGGGCGAAGACCCGAGCATCTCCGGAACGAGATTCTCGGGTCGGCGCTTCGCGCCGCCCGAGAATGACGCGATCGGACGTTAGTCCATCGACATCGGAGCGAGGTCGATGAACCAGCTCTTCGGCTGGACCACGCCCTTGACCTTCGCACTCATGGCCCGAGGTCCGACGTCATGGGCGACCCAGACGAACGGCGCTTCCTCGACGATGCGGGCATGGAGCTTGGCCAGCGCCGCATCGCGCGCCGCGCCGTCGAAGGAGGTGCGGGCATCGGCGATGAGCTTGTCGAACTCGTCATTGCCGAAATAGCCCCAGTTGTTGGAGACCGGGGGATAAGTCTTGGTCGAGGTGAAGCGCACCATGGCGAAGAACGGGTCCATCGCCGCGAAGGTGACGTTGGTGGCGTTGGCACCGCGGGCATTGGCGTGCTTGGCGCCCTCGCGCCAGTTGGTGAAGACGGCATTCCACTCGCCGACCTCGAGCGCGACATCGAAGAAGCAGTCCTTCAGCGCCTGCTGCATGAACTCGTTCATCGGCAAAGGCTGCATCTGGCCCGAGCCCGAGGCGGAGGTCAGCACCTTCACCTTCGCCGGCTTGGCGGCCGAATAGCCGGCTTCCGTCATTAGCTTCTTGGCGGCCGCGAGATCATACTTGATGTCGAAGCTGGGGTTGCCCCACCAGGGATGGCCGGGCGGAACGGTGCCCTTCGGGATCTCCATCAGCCCGCCGAGCAGCGTCTTCAGCTCCTCGCGGTTGACGCAGAGATTGGCGGCGTGGCGTACGCGCTTGTCGACCCAGGGCGAGCCCTCGACGAAGGAGAGCTGCCAGGGCCAGACATGCGGCTGGGCGTTGGTGTAGACGGTGAAGCCACGCTGCTTGATCTGCGGCACGGCGTCCGGCGAGGGCGACTCGATCCAGTCGACCTGGCCCGAGAGCAGGGCTGCGGTGCGGGCATTGGCCTCCGGCAGCGGCAGCAGTACGACGCGGTCGATCTTCGGCACGCGCTTGGGGTCCCAATAGGCCTTGTTGGCGACCATCTCGAAGCGCTCGCGCGGCGAGAGCTTGACGCCCTTGAACGGGCCGGTGCCGGACGGATCGGCCGAGAAGGCTGCCCAGGCCTGCTTGGCGCGCTCGGCCGGATCGGTGACCGAGGCCGGCACGGCGGCGAGCTTGGCGGCCCAATGCGCCGGGGACGCCATGAACAGGTTGGTCAGGTTGATCGGCAGGAAGGCATCGGGCTCGCTCGTCGTCAGCTCGACGGTGAGCGGGTCGATCGCCTTGGCGCTCTTCAGCGTCGGCATGCGCGAGACGGTGACGCCGATCTGGTCCGGGGCGAAATGAGCGGCCTCCTTGTTCAGGACCTTGTCGACGTTCCAGACGACGGCGGCGGCGTTGAAGTCGGACCCGTCCTGGAACTTGACGCCCGGACGCAGCTTGAAGGTCCACTTCGTCTTGTCGGTGGCATCGACCGCCCATTCGGTGGCGAGGCCAGGGATGACGACGCTCGCCTTCTCGGCGGAGGAGAGATCCCAATGGGTCAGCGCGTCATACATCGGGATGCCGGTGAAGCGGTTGCCCTCGAAGCCCTGGTCGGGCTGGCCATGGGTCCGCGGAATGTCCGCCGCTGTCATGCCGATGCGCAGGACCTTCTCCTGGGCGAGCGCGCCGGTGACGAGCGCCGTCGAAAGGCCGAGGCCAAGGAGGGCCGAGCGGGTGATGCTGGATACGGACACGTTTGTCTCCCCTATGGTTGGCCGCGTGCTCCTGCGAGCGGCGGCACGAGGTTAGCAACGGGCATGCCATACAAAGGTCGTACGACTTGAACTTTGGGATAGCGCCTCAGAACTAAGGAGCTCCGCCATTTTGCCCAGGAGTGCGGCGGCGGGGCATCGCAGGTATGCGACTGGGATCTCCTGCTCATTGATTAGGCATATTGAGCATGAATGCAGCAATCAATGAAAGTCGCGGGATTTCGGCAGGATGCGGACGTCGCGTGGATGCCGCCCGCGCGGCGGCTGGGGATGCTTGAATTCGTCGGCGCGCGTCAGGGTGATCGTGGCGCTGTGGCTCTCCGACAGGCTCGCCAGATCGGCCGTGCGGTCGATGACGCGTTGCGCCATCAGATGGACCACGCCCTCGGGGCTCTTCTGCACCCTGCCCTCGATCTGCAGCAGGCGCCCGCTCATGACCTCGCGCCGGAAGCGCTCGAACAGGCGTGCCCAGAGCAGGATGTTGGCGATGCCTGTCTCGTCCTCCAGCGTGATGAAGATCGCCTTGCCATTGCCGGGACGCTGGCGCACCAGCACGACGCCGGCGGTCGCCGCCCAGCTGCCGTCGGGCCGACCCTCGAGCTCGGCACAGCTCAGGACGCGGTCGCGCCGGAAGAGCGGCCGCAGCATGCCCATCGGGTGCCCCTTCAGCGAGAGCCGGACCGTCTGGTAGTCGGCGACGATCTGCTGCGGCAGCGGCATGAGCGGCAGCGGGACGGCCGGCTCCTCGCCCAGTTCGCGGGCCTGGGCGGCGGCGAAGAGCGGCAGGGCCTCGTCGTCCGGCAGGCGGCGTACGCCCCAGAGCGCCTCGCGGCGGTCGAGCCCCAGCGACCGGAAGGCGTCGGCATCGGCGAGCAGCCGCATCGCGCGGCCCGGCAGATCAGCCCGGCGCATCAGCTCCTCGACATCGGCATAGCCCCCGCCCCGCCGCGCCGCGATGCGCAGACCCCATTCCTCGCGGAAGCCGTCGATCTGGCGGAAGCCGAGGCGAAGGGCGAAGGAACTCCGTCGCGTCCCGCCCCCCTCAGCCCTCATCCTGAGGAGCGCCCCAGGCGCGTCTCGAAGGATGGCCGGAGAGGCTCCCGAGGCATCTGGACCATCCTTCGAGACGCCGCTGCGCGGCTCCTCAGGATGAGGGCTGTGGGTTTCGGAAAACTCTTTCGGGTCATCCCGGACGAAGCGAAGCGAAGCTCCGGAATCCATCCTGGAGCTCCGGCGTCCTTCGATGGATTCCGGATCTACGCCGCTGCGCGGCTTGTCCAGAATGACGGATCTGTCTGTCGGCAACTCATGATCTGGGTCGAAATACTGCTCCAACCCATTGTCCCAGAAGCTGGCATTCACGTCGATCGCGCGCGGCTCGACGCCGCCGATCTCCTGCGCCTCGCGCACGATCTGGGCGGGGGCGTAGAAGCCCATGGGCTGCGCGTTCAGGAGCGCGCAGGCGAAGGCCGCCGGGTGGTGGCGTTTCAGCCAGGAGGAGATGTAGACCAGCTTGGCGAAGGAGGCTGCGTGGCTTTCCGGGAACCCATAGCTGCCGAAACCCTTGATCTGCTCGAAGCAGCGCCGGGCGAAATCCGGGTCGTAGCCGCGCCCGATCATGCGGCTCACCATCAGGTCTTCGAGCTGGCCGATGGTGCCGACATTGCGAAAGGTCGCCATCGCCTTGCGCAGCCGATTGGCCTCGATATCGCTGAACTCGGCCGCGACCATGGCGAGCTTCATCGCCTGCTCCTGGAAGAGCGGCACGCCGAGCGTCTTGTGCAGCACCTTGACCAGTTCGTTCGGGTCATGAGGCGGCTTCGGCGATGGATAGACGACGTCCTCGAGTTTCGACCGCCGCCGCAGATAGGGATGCACCATGTCGCCCTGGATCGGGCCGGGACGCACGATCGCGACCTGGATGACGAGGTCGTAGAACTCCTTCGGCCTGAGTCGCGGCAGCATGTTCATCTGCGCCCGGCTCTCGACCTGGAAGACGCCGAGCGAATGGCCGCGCTGGAGCATTTCATAAGTCGGCGGGTCGTCGACCGGCACGTCGGCGAGGCCGATATCGATGCCCTCGTGCTCACGCAGCAGGTCGAAGGCCTTTCTGATGCAGGTCAGCATGCCGAGCGCCAGCACATCGACCTTCATCAGGCGCAGCGCGTCGATGTCGTCCTTGTCCCATTCGATGAAGGTGCGATCCGGCATCGCGGCCTTGCCGATCGGGACCAGTTCGTCGAGGCGCTCGCGCGCCAGAACGAAGCCTCCGACATGCTGCGAGAGATGGCGCGGGAAGCCGAGCAGGCGGATGGCGAAGCCGACGGCGCGCGCGATCACCGGATTCGTCGGGTCGAGCCCGGCCTGACGGACATGCGTATCGGCGATCTCGCTGCCCCAGCTCCCCCATTGCGTGCCGGCGAGCCTGGCCGTGACGTCCTCGGTCAGCCCCAGCACCTTGCCGATGTCGCGGATGGCGCTGCGTGGCCGGTAGCGGATCACGGTTCCGGCGATGCCGGCGCGGTGTCGGCCGTATTTCTCATAGATCCACTGGATCACCTCCTCGCGCCGCTCATGCTCGAAATCGACGTCGATATCGGGCGGCTCCTTGCGCTCTTCGGAGATGAAGCGCTCGAACAGGAGATTGCCCTCGGCGGGATCGACCGCCGTGATGCCGAGCACGTAGCAGACGGCTGAATTGGCTGCGGAACCTCGCCCCTGGCAGAGAATGCCGCGGCTGTCGGCAAACTCGACGATCTGGCGGATGGTCAGGAAATAGCGGGCGTAGTCGAGCCTGGCGATCAGGGCGAGCTCCTTGTCGAGCAGGGCCTGCACATCGTCCGGCACGCCGGCCGGATAGCGGATTTCACGGCGCCGCCTGACCAGCTCCGTAAGCCAGCCCTGCGCCGTCCAGCCCGGCGGCACGGGCTCGTCTGGATAGTCGTATCGGAGCTGGCCAAGATCGAATTCGATGCGCGAGAGAAGATGGCCGGTCTCCTCGATCGCCTCGGGCGCATCGCGGAAGAGCCTCGCCATCTCCTGTCCACTCTTGAGATGACGCTCCGCATTGGCCTCGAGCAGCCGCCCGGCCCGGTCGATGACGACGCCCTCGCGGATGCAGGTGAGCAGGTCCTGCAGGTCGCGCTGCTCGGGGGCGTCGTAGAGCGCGTCGTTGGTGGCGAGTAGCGGGGTTCGGGTCGCGGCCCCGACCGCCTTCAGGCGGGCGAGCCGGCGGCGATCGTCGCCGCGGCGATGCATGGCAGCGCCGAGCCAGACTGCGCCCGGCGCGGCCTCCTCGAGCCGGGCCAGCAGCGCCGGCAGGCCGTCGAGGCTGCGGCCGGGCATCAGGATCAGCAGGAGATCGCGTGCATCGCCCAGCAGATCGTCGATGTGCAGGACGCAATCGCCCTTCTTCACGCCGTCTTTCAGATTGCCCCGGCTGAGCAGCCGGCAGAGCCGGCCCCAGCCGGCTCTGTTGGCGGGATAGGCGACGATATCGGGCGTGCCATCGGCGAAGACGAGCCGGCTGCCGGTGACGAGCTTGAAAGACCGCGCCATCTCCCTGAGCTGGTCCGCAGTGAAGGGCAGATCGGCGAAGGCCGGGTTCTCCAGCCAGAAATATTCGCCCGGGCTGCCGCCCTCGCGGATTTTCTCCGGCGCGGGCAAGCCGTCCTCGCGGATGTCCCTGAGCGCGCTCCAGGCGCGAACCACCCCGGCGACCGTGTTGCGGTCGGCCAGCCCCAACCCGCCATGGCCGAGCAGCAGCGCGGTGAGCAGCATGTTGGGCCCGGGCGAGGCCCCGCGCAGGAAGGAAAAATTCGTTGCGGCAACGAGTTCGACATAAGCGCTCATATCTCGAATCTCACGCGAACAAGCCGTGCAGGAACCAGCGCGGCGGCTCGGCGCCCTGCTCGTAGAGCCCGGCGCGGAAAAGCCAGAAACGCCGGCCTTGCGCGTCCTCGACGCGATAATAATCGCGCATCGGAGCTTGAGGCCCGTCGCGCCACCATTCCGGTGCGATCCGCTCCGGGCCTTCGGCGCGGGCGATCTCGTGCAGCACACGCCGCCATCTGAACCGCAGAGGCGGGCCGTCGGGCACCTCGGCCAGGGTCTCGACCGGCTGCGGCGGCTCGAAGAGCTGGAGCGGGCGGGCCGGCGGCTCGTTCGGCTGCGGCGCCGGCCAGACGACGCCGGAGACCTCGGCGGCGACCGGAACGGCGCGGGCCTCCCGGCGAGGATCATGGCTGTCCTGCGCCACGAAGCGCAGCACCCGGTCGCGGCCGAAGCGCGCCACCAGCCGGTCGACCAGATCAGCCACCGCCTCGTCCTCGACCGCGCGGCGGTCGAGGCTGGCCTGCGCCTCGTTCAAGGGTTGGCAGATCGGCACGGCGAGCCGGACGGCGTCGAAACCGAAGCCGGGATCGAGCGGATCGGCCAGCGCGTCGATGCGCTCGCGATAGAGCCTGAGGATGGCCTTGGCGTCGCGGGAGGGCCGCCCGGTCTCAATGCCCAGCCTCCTGACCGCGCCGTCCGTGCGGAAGAAACTCACCTCGAAAGCGCGGCCGCCCTCGCCGCGCTGCTCCAGCAGGCGCACCGCCTCCCCGATCAGCCGGGTCACGACCTGCTCCAGCCCTGCCGCATCGAGCATCGGCTCAGCGAAATGTCGCTCGACCAGGCAGGCCGGCGGCGGGCGCAGCGGCGTGAGCCGGGCATCTTCATGGCCGAGCATGCGCCGCAGCCGCGTCACCAGATCCTCGCCGAAACGGGCCGACAGCGCCTTGGAGGGGCGCTCCGCGAGATCGGCCAGCGTCCTCAGGCCCGCGCGGGTCAAGGCGAGCGCGGTCTCGGCCGGAAGCTCGAGCGCCGCGACCGGCAGCGGCCGCAGCCAGGCCTCGTCCTGTCCGGGCGGCACGATGTCGCCACAGCCGAAGCGCGCCAGCGCATGGGCAGCCTCGGGCGTACCCGCGACAGCCGAGCGGAGCGCGAGGCCGCCGCGCCGCATCCAGCGGCCGAGCGTCGCCAGCAGCGCGCTCTCCCCGCCGAAGAGATGGGCGCAGCCGGTGATGTCGAGCAGCAGGCCCTGGGGGCGATCGAGCGCCACCAGCGGGGTGAAGCGGTCGCAGAAGGCGGCGAGCCGCATCAGCAGGGCTTCGTCGGCCTCGGGCTCGGCCTCGATCGCGATCAGCCCGGGAATGCGGGCTCGCGCATCGGCCAGGGTCAGGTCCCGCGCCAGCCCCAGCGCCAGAGCCCGCTCGTCCCCGGCGACGAGGCGAAGCGCATTGCCGCGATGGGCATAGACGACCAGCGGGGCGTCAGCCGGTGCGCCGGATGTCGGGATCCGGCCCTCCCGCCGCAGCCGGTCGGTCGGCAGGAAAGGGAACCACAAAGCGAGATAGCGGCGTGGCATCGGGGCTGGCTCTGGGTTGCTGGGTGGTCTCGTCGCGGCCGGCAGCGGCCTGATGGTTTCGGACGTCGCTCTCCTGGAAAGATTGTCGGTCACGGCTCCACTCCACACGCCACTCACACTCACCCAGCCCCCCGCGATGCCGCAGCAATCTGAGGCTGAAGGCGGGGGCTCCCGGTGCATTCGCCTCCAGCGCCCGCGACGGCAGGGACGCGACCTGCCAGCGGGTCGAGGCGGCGCTCGGTTGCGGCGCCACGGCGGCGCGCAGCACAAGCGTCGTCGCGCCCGAGCCTTCCGCCGCCAGGGCCAGGCGCCGGCTCGCGGTCAGATCGAGGCGGCGCGGCTCACCCCAGGGCTCGATCAGCACCGCCCCCAGCGCCGGGCAGCGGGCGGCCTCCGCCCCGGCCCGCAG
>NZ_JAUXYO010000058.1 GCF_030694325.1 Allobosea sp.
AGGACGCGCCGCGCACGGTGATGACCTTCTTGGCGTCGGTCGCCTGCACCGTCTGGATGGCGTTGCCGGCATAGATCGGCCGCTCGAAGGTGTCGGGCGAGACGACCTTGGTGATCTCCGAGACCTGCATCACGTCGAGCAAGGCGGCGACGCGGGGCGTGACGTTCTTGCCGGTGGTGGTGCCAGCCGCGACGATGGCGTCATAGCCGCCGGCGAGCGAGACGATCAGCGCGGCCAGCGGTTCGGCGAGATGATGGCCGAAGGCGGCATCGTCGGCCAGCAGCACCTTCTCGACGCCGTCGAGCTTCGCGGCGGCGTCGGCGACGGCCTGCGCACCCTGGCCGGCGACGAGGACATGGACGGGCGCACCAAGCGCCTTGGCGGCGGTCAGGGCCTTGCGGGTGGCCTCGTTGAGGCTCTTGTTGTCGTGCTCGGCGAGCAGCAGCGTCGTCATGATGTCAAAGCACTCCGGCTTCGGTCTTGAGCTTGGAGACGAGTTCGGCGACGGAGCCGACCTTGATGCCGGCGGACCGGCCGGCGGGCTCGACGGTCTTCAGCACCTTCAGGCGGGGCGCGATGTCGACGCCGAGCGTCTCGGCCGAGGTCTCGTCGAGCGGCTTCTTCTTGGCCTTCATGATGTTGGGCAGCGAGGCGTAACGCGGCTCGTTCAGGCGCAGATCGGTGGTGACGATCGCCGGCAGCTTGAGCGAGACGGTCTGCAGGCCGCCATCGACCTCGCGGGTGACGTCGACCGACTCGGCCTCCAGCGCGACCTTCGAGGCGAAGGTGCCCTGCGGCCAGCCGAGCAGCGCCGCCAGCATCTGGCCGGTCTGGTTGCAGTCGTCGTCGATCGCCTGCTTGCCGAGGATGACCAGGCCGGGGCCTTCCTGCTCGACGACCTTCTTGAGGAGCTTGGCGACGGCGAGAGGCTCGACCGTGCCCTCGACCTTGACCAGGATGCCTCGGTCGGCGCCCATGGCGAGGCCCGTGCGGATCGTCTCGGCGGCCTGCGCGGGCCCGATCGAGACCACGACGACCTCGGTCGCCTTGCCGGCTTCCTTCAGGCGTAGTGCCTCCTCGACGGCGATCTCGTCGAACGGGTTCATCGACATCTTGACGTTGGCGAGTTCGACGCCCGAGCCGTCGGCCTTCACCCGGATCTTCACGTTGTAGTCGACAACCCGCTTCACGGGCACAAGGATCTTCATCGTCGTCATCACCGTTCAGAAAAGAGGCTGGTCTCGCCGCATCCCGGACCGTGCCGCAGAGGGCGGAAGGATGGCGGCATCGCGGCTCTCGGCTCGAATGCGGAGGGACCGTAACGACGGCCGTTTGCGCTTGTCAACGCCGCGGATGGCCCATCCCCGATCGCCAAACCGCGTCCCTCAGCCGCGCGCCGCACGGCCGAACAGGGCCATGCGGCGATGGATCAGCAGCGGCGTGAGCGCGGCGCCGGTGCCGAGCCCGCCCAGATGCGCCCACCAGCCGACATGGCCGTCCGGGTCGATCAGCGCCTGGACGAGCTGGAACAGGATCCAGGCGACGATCGCGTAAAGTGCGGTGATGCGCAGCGGGATCCAGTTGAAGGCGAGGCCCCAGATGCGGACGCGCGGATAGAGCATCAGATAGGCGGCGATCACGCCGGATATCGCGCCCGAGGCGCCGATCAGCGGCTGCTCCGAGGCAGGGTTCATCACGGCATGGGTGAGCGAGCCGCCGAGCCCGCAGAGGCAGAAGAACAGCAGGAACCGGGCATGGCCCATCGCATCCTCGACATTGTCGCCGAAGACGAAGAGAAACAGCATGTTGCCCAAGAGATGGGCGAGGCCGAGATGCAGGAGGACATTGCTGAGCGGTGTCAGCCAGGCCGGAGCCTGCAGCAATTCGGTGGGCAGTTGCGCCGTCCCGAACAGCACCGAGGGGATCAGCCCGAAGCCGGCGGCGACGGCGATCTGCGCCGTTTCGTCCCTGCGCAGAGTGACCAGCAGATAGAGCCCGGTGCACAGCGCGATCAGGGCGTGGGTGACGAAGGGTGCGCGCATGAAGCGCAGCGGCACGCCGTCATGCAGGGGAATGAACACCGTTGGGCTAGCGGTTCTGGCCGGGCACCCAGAGCACGTCGCCCCCGGCCCTGGCGTTGAGATAGCGCGACGCGACGAAGAGGAAGTCGGAGAGGCGGTTGACGTATTGCAGCGCCGGCTGGCCGACGATCTCGCCGTCCGTCTGGGCGAGCTCCGTCATCAGCCGCTCGGCGCGGCGGCTGACCGTGCGGGCGAGATGCAGATGGGTCGCTGCCGGTGTCCCGCCAGGCAGGACGAAGGACCGCAATGGCGCGAGATGCTCGTTCAGTCGGTCGATATCGGCCTCGATGCGATCGACCTGGGCCGGGACGATGCGCAGCGGCTCATAGGCCGGCGGCTCGCCAGTGTCGGGCGTCGACAGGTCGGCGCCGAGGTCGAAGAGGTCGTTGCTGATGCGGCCGAGCATCGCGTCGACCTCCGGATCCTCCGCAGCGGCATGGAGCCGGGCGATGCCGATGCAAGCATTGGTCTCGTCGATCGTGCCATAGGCGGCGACGCGCAGATCGTATTTCGGCCGGCGCGGACCGGTCGCGAGGCCGGTGGTACCGTCGTCGCCTGTGCGGGTATAAATCTTGTTCAGCTTGACCATGGCCGCCTTATAGCGCGCCGCGCGGCCGACGGAAGCGGCGTTTCGCGCCTGGGCGTGGCGGCGAAACGCCCCGGCTCAGAAGCTGTAGCCGAGGCGGGCGCCGATGTTGGCCGGGCCGCGGGCCTGGCTGCGGTCGGCACAGCCGGTGGTGCTGAAATGCTCGAGCGTCGCGACGAGGCTCCAGCGGTCGTCGAGGCGCACGCCCAGCGCCGCGGCCTCGCGGGTGCCGCCGTTGCAGCCGAGGTTGAGACGGTTCTGCGGGATGATCGCGCCGGTCTTGCCGTCATGGATCGCCGCGCCGAGACTGGCCTCGACGAAGACCTTGCTGGTGATGTCGACGGTCCAGGTCGCGCCGGCATAGGCGTAGCGCGTGCCGTTGAAATTGGCGCTGGCGCCGAGATGGAAGCGCGGCACGAAGGCGTTGGCGAAGCGGTCGCTCAGGGTGAAGGGCCGGGGCGTCGCGATCTCGCCGCCGACATTCGCCAGGCCACTCTCGCGACCACCGGGATTGGCCGCGCCGATGCCGAGGCGCGCCTCCCAGGACAGGGACGGCGCAGGGACGCTGGCCGGTGCGTAGCTCGAGGCTCCGGCCGGGAGGTCCTGGGCCTGCGCCGCGAAGGGCAAGGCGACGAGGACGCCGGAGAGGAGCAGCAACGCGACGCGAACCATGGGCGATCTGAACTTCTTGGCGGCGGGGACGGGCTTAAGATTGCCCAAAGACTCGTGACCGGATTATGGCCGGATTACGGCGAGCATCGGTCGGTTGCCGTGACAACAAGGTAAAAAGACTGATGGATCAGTAACTTATCAAAAACCTGGGGACGACGGCGGTCAGGCGGCGGCGTCAGCCGCTGCGCCACCACAGCACGAACAGGATGACCAGGATCGCGACGAACTGCAGGATGACGCGCAGGCGCATCAGCTTCTGAGACGTCCCCGCGCTGCCGCCGCGCAGCATGTTGGCGAGCCCGAGGACCAAGACGACGGCGACGGCACCGATGGCGACGGGGACGAGTGTACCGCTGAATGTCATGGCTCAGCCCTTAGCGCGGCCCCGTCGGCTTGGCCAGCGGCGGCACGGGCCAGTGACGCTGGGCCGCAGCCGGCGGGCACTCACCGATAGCGCCGCTGCACGATCAGATGGGCGGCCACCGTCAGCAGAATGGTCGCCGTCATCAGGATGAAGGAGATGGCGCCGCCGAAGGGCCAGTTGTTCTGCTGGGCGAACTGGCCATAGACCAGCGGCCCCATCATCTGGAACTTCGGGCCGCCGAGCAGGACCGGCGTGGCATAGGCGTTCATTGCCAGGATGAAGGTCAGGATCGTGCCTGCGAGGATGCCGGGCAGGGCCAGCGGCCAGAGCACGCGGCGGAACATCGCCACCGGCCCGGCGCCGAGGCTGAAGGCGGCCTCCTCGACATTGCGGGGAATGCCCTCGATCACGCTCTGCAGCGTCAGCACCATGAAGGGCAGGTTGACCGCGATGATGCCGATCAGAACGGCGTTCTCGGTATACATGATCTCGAGCGGCTGATCGATCAGGCCCATCCCCATCAGCGAGGCGTTGAGCGCGCCGCGACTGCCGAACGCGGTCATCCAGCCGGCGGCGCGGACGGCATTGCCGACGAAGAGCGGCAGCACGACGGCGATGATCAGGAGGTTCTTGAAGCGGCTCTGGGTGCGGGCGAGCACATAGGCGAGGGGGAAGCCCATGACCAGGCAGACGATGGTGCAGACCACGGCGACGCGAACGGTGCGGGCGAGCACGGTGAGGTAGTAGCTGTCGGTGAAGAACTTGACGTAGTTCTCGATCGTCAGCCCGTCGACCATGAACTGGCCTGGGATGAACTGGTTCAGCGAATAGCGGAACAGGATCGCGATCGGGCCGAGCAGCCCGATCGCGACGAAGAGTGTCGCCGGCACGACGAGCAGGCCTGCAAGGCCTGTGCGGGCGCCCGCGACGGGCTCGGGAGCGGTGGTGCTCATGGCAGACCCCTGTCATTCCGGGGCATGCCGAAGGCATGAACCCGGAACCCACGACTGGGCGAGCGGTCGCGGAGGCGGAAAGGAAAGGTCCTACCCAGTCGTGGGTTCCGGGTTCGCTCCTCAGGAGCGCACTGGAATGACAGATGGAGCATCACGCCTTGAAGACCTTGTCCCACCACTCCTTCATCGCCGAGTCGTTCTTGGCGAGGAAGCCGTAGTCGAGGTCGCGCAGCTTCTTCTCCTCCTCGGGGGTGAAGCCGATGCGCTTCTGGAGATCGGCGGGGATACTCAGGCCGGTGACGGTGCCGTTGTAGCCCATGTCGGCGGCGAAGGCCTCCTGGGCGGACTTCTCCAGCATGGCGTTCATATAGGCGTAGGCGTTGTCCTTGTTGGGCGCGTTCTTTTGGATGACGAAGCCCGAGACATAGATCGGGATGCCCTCGACCGGGGCGATGGCCTCGCAAGGGATGCCGGCGTTCTGCCACTGGACGACGCGGGCCTTCCAGATCGCGCTGATGCCGATCTCCTCGTTCTTCATCGCAGCGGCGAAGGCCTCGTTCGTCGGATAGACGCGGGCGCCGGCCTTCTTGACCGCCATCAGCACTTCCTTGGCCTTGTCGAGATCGTTCATGCTGGCGCCATTGGTGCCGGCGAGCGAAGCGGCGATCATGATCGACTGGTACTGGATGTCGATGAAGCCGATCTTGTTGCCGTGCTTGGGGTCGAGCCAGTCCTTAAAACCGGTCGGGGCCGCGGAGATGATCTTGGGATTGTAGATCACCACGTTGCCCGAATAGATGTGCCCGACGCCGTAGGGGTATTTCATCGTCGGCAGAAGGTTCTTGGCGTTCGGGATCTTCGAGTAGTCGATCGCCTCGATGACGCCGGCTTCGTTCATCTCGTACATGTTGGCGGCGGACAGGCCCTGGATGTCGACCGTGCCGCGCGGGAGGCGGCGCTCGGCGACCATCTTGGCGCGACGAGGCGCGTCGCCGGCCTGATCCTGCACCACTTCCATGCCCTTGGGCTTGAGGAAGGGGTCCTCGATGTTCTTGGTCAGCAGGCGGGCATAGTCGCCGCCCCAGGTGCCGACGACGACCTTGCCGGCGGCCTGGGCGAGCGCCGGGCTGCCGAGACCGGTGGCGAGCGCGGCCGCGCCGGCGCCCTTCAGAAGATCGCGTCTGTCGAATGTGGTCATGGTGGTTACTCCCCTGTTGGACGCCCGTCGAAGCGTTGAAATCAGGCTTCGCGCGGATAAACGAGCCCGGCGTCTTCGGCCCAGCCTATGGTGATGGTCTCGCCCGGCTTCGGCTCGGCGACGCCGGCCTTGTTCGGGATCTGCAGGAGCATGCGGTCCTTGTCGATCGCGTCCGGCGCCGAGAGGCTGACGTCGATCTCGAGGATCGCACCGAGATAGGAGGCGTGCTCGACGCGCGCCTCGAAGCGGTTGTGAAGCCCGTCCGCCTCGCCCCCGACGGCAATGCGCTCCGGCCGCAGGGCCAGCGTCGCGGCGCCTGTGCCGGTCGCAGCCACGCAGCCGATCGCAACGCCGCCCTTCGTCCGGAAGCGACCCGGCGCGACGATCTCACCGTCGAGAAAGGCGCTGCGACCGATGAAGCCGGCGACGAAGCGATCGGCCGGCCGCTCATAGAGCTCGCGCTGGGTGCCGATCTGGCGGACCTCGCCCTTTTCCATGACGACCAGACGGTCGGCCATGGTCAGCGCCTCTTCCTGGTCATGGGTGACCATGATGGTGGTCAGGCCGAGTTTGCGCTGCAGGTCGCGGATCTCGACCCGGACCTCCTGGCGCAGCTTGGCGTCGAGATTGGAGAGCGGCTCGTCGAGCAGCAGCACGTCCGGTTCCATGGCGAGTGCGCGGGCGAGCGCGACGCGCTGCTGCTGGCCGCCCGAGAGCTGGCGCGGATAGCGCTCGTCGAAGCCGGCGAGCTGCACGAGGCGCAGCGCCTCGGCGACGCGTGGCGCCCGGTCCGCGGGCGGAATCTTGCGCATCTCGAGGCCGAAGGCGACGTTCTCGGCGACCGTCATGTGGGGAAACAGCGCATAGCTCTGGAAGACGAGGCCGCAATTGCGCTTCCAGGGCGGCAGCACCGTGACGCTGCGCTCGCCGATGGTGATGGCACCAGCGCTGGGGGCGATGAACCCCGCGACCATGCGTAGGGTGGTCGTCTTGCCGCAGCCGGAGGGGCCCAACAGGACGAGGAACTCGCCGTCGGCGATGTCGATGTTGACGTCGTTGACGACGGTCAGGTCGCCATAGGTCTTGCGCAGATGCTCGATCGAAAGCCGTGCCATCGTCTCAGACCACCCGGCTCAGCTTGACGTAACGGTCGGTGACGATCATCGCCACGGCGATCAGGACGATCTGGATCAGGGATGCGGCTGCCACGGTCGGATCGATCTTCCATTCGAGATATTGCAGGATGGCGATCGGCAGGGTGGTGCGGCCTGGTCCGACCAGGAACAGGCTCATTTCCAGATTGCCGAAGGAGGTGACGAAGCCGAAGAGCCCGGCCGCGACGATGCCGGGGCGAATGCTCGGCAGGGTCACCCGCCGGAAGGTGGTAAAGGGGCCGGCGCCGAGGTTCTGTGCGGCTTCCTCGATGGTGCGGTCGAAACCGACGAGGCTCGCCGTGACGAGGCGCACCACCCAGGGGATGACGACGAGCGTATGTGCCGCGATCAGCCCGCCCTGCGAGCCCATGACCGGCAGCCCGGTCGCGATCTCGGTCTCGATCTGGAAGACGTAGATCGCAGTGCCCAAGACGATGCCAGGCATCACCAGCGGCATCAGCAGCAGTGTGTTGAAGAGCGGGCCGAGCACGATGCGGTGGCGCACCAGAGCCAGGCTCGCGGGCACGCCGACGAGCAGGCCGAGCAGCGTCGCCGCGACGCCGACCTGGAGGCTGAGCAGGAAGCCGTTGATGAAGGGCTGGTTGTTGGCCGCGGCCGTGAACCATTTCAGCGAATAGCCCTCCGGCGGGAAGGACGGGATTTCCTGCCGGAAGAAGGCGAGCCAGGTGACGAAGATCAGGGGCAGCAGAATGTACAGCAGAGACAGGCCCGCAGCCGCGTTGAGCGCGATGCGGCCGAGGCTCGGGCGGGTGGCCGCGCTCATGCGCCGTCTCCGGCGATCCCGGGCAGAACGCCGTCATCCTGGCCGGAGCGAAGCGAAGTGCCGGAATCCATCATCGGGCGCTGTCGAGCCTTATGATGGATCCCGGATCTGCGCCGCTGCGCGGCTTGTCCAGGATGACGGTGTGGTTCCCTACGCATTCAGCTCGCTCTCACTGCAGCGTGTTCTTGTGGAACACGCCGCCCTTCATGATGACGGGCAGCCTTGCGCCCTGGTCCTGCAACAACCCGAGGTCTTCCAGCGGATTGCCGTCGACCAGGATCATATCGGCATAAGCCCCAGCACGCAGCGTGCCAAGCTTGCCCTCCATGCGCAGGAGCTGGGCACCGATGGTGGTGGCCGAGCGGATGATCTCGATCGGCGAGAGCACCTCGCGACGCAGCAGGAACTCGCGGGACTGGTCGACCTGGAGCTGGCCGAGCAGGTCCGAGCCATAGGCCACCGGCACGCCGGCACGCTTGCAGATCTCCAGCGAACGCAGCCCGCCATCGATGACGAGGTCGTTCTTGGCGAGCATGTCGCCATCCATGCCGAATTCCGAGGCACGCTCCTTCATCGCGTAATAGGCGACGAGGTTGGCGGTGAGGAACATGCCTTTCTCCGCCATCAGCTTGGCGGAGGCATCGTCGATCAGATTGCCGTGCTCGATCGCGCGCACGCCGCACTGCGCGGCCCGCGTGATCGCCTCGGGCGTATAGGCATGGGCGCAGACATAGCGGCCGAAGGCTGCGGCTTCCTCGACGGCGGTGCGGACCTCGTCGAGGCTGAACTGGAGCGAGTCGAGCGGATCGTAAGGGGAGGCGACGCCGCCCGACATCATGATCTTGATGTGGTCGGCGCCGAGCCGCATCTGCTCGCGCACCGATTTGCGCACGGAGGACACGCCGTCCGAGACGTTCATCGTGTAGGCCATGGCGTTGCAGCAGTTGCAGCGCGAGCCGAAATCGGTGCGCCGGCGCGGGTCGCTGTGGCCGCCGGTCGGGCCGATCGCCTGGCCGGCGATGAAGAGCCGGGGCGCGGAGACATGGCCCTTGTCGACCGCTTCCTTGATGCCCCAGTCGGCTCCGCCGGTGTCGCGCACGGTGGTGAAGCCGCGGTCGATCATCCCCTTCATCAGCCCGATGGCGCGCGCGGTCATCAGGGTCAGCGGCATGCTCTCCATGGAGCGGATCACGACCTCGGAGAGGAAGACGTGGACATGGCTGTCGATCAGGCCGGGCATGAGCGTGCGGCCGCCGCAATCGACGACCTCCGCCGTCTCCGACCGGATCGGCTTATCGGAGAGCTCGCGGATGGTGTCGCCCTCGACCAGCAGCTCGTAGCCGGCGCGCACCTCGTCGAAGGTGGGCTCGAGCAGGCGAAAGTTCCGAAACAGCAGCGTGGGCATGGCGGGCTTCTCCCCCGGCAAGGCGCAGCCACCGCAGGCCTTTCGTCCGGACGCTGATATATTGCGAACTTTGTTCCCGCTTGTCCATCACTGCCCCGCAAGGGGACATCGCGGCGGCGGTCAGCTGCCGACGGCCGCGTTCTGGGCGGCGGTGCGGTTGCGCACCGGCATCGAGAGATCGTCGGCCAGCGCGCGGCCGATCGTCGGCAGGCCGTCGAGCAGGCTGGGGACGAAGGCCTGAGAGGGCGGCTGGCGGCGCGGCAGGCTGTGCAGGGCCCGCGCCATCACCAGAGGGTCTCGCTCGCCCTGGCCGTTCTCCTGCGGATCGTGCAGGACATCGACCAGCTTGAGATGGTCGGCCCGCTCCGCCCGGATCGCCTGTTCAAGACGCGGCTTGACGCGTGGCACGATCAGGGCCGGCTTGTCGAAGGACAAGACCTCGCAGAAGGTGTTGTAGCCGCCCATCGCGACCACGCAATGGGCCCGATTCATCAGCAGTTCGAGGCGTGGCTCGAAGCCGAGGCTCTCCAGCTTGGGAATGCGCGCGATCCGCTCGGCGAAATCCTTGCGGCGCTCGCGCGACATGAAGGGGCCGAAGACGATCAGCGCGGGGAGTTCGATGCTGGGATCGGCCTCGTAGGCGGAGATCACCCAGTCGATCACGCCGGCGCCATCGCCACCGCCGCCGGGTGTCACCAGGATGAAGGGACCTTTGGTGATCCGCGGATAGCGAGTGGGCGGCATCGGGCTGGGGACGGCGCGCTTCAGATAGCCGGTATAGCGGATCTTGTGGGCGAAGAGATGTTGGTTCGGGAGGCCGGCGAGCGGCTGGTAGACGCTCTCGAGCCCGTAGACGAAGATGTCGTCATAGATCTGGCCGAGCGCGTCGAGAGCCCCGCTCTGGCGCCACTCCTCATGCAGCTTGGCCGGTTCGTCGAGCACGTCGCGCAGGCCGAGCACGATGCGGGCACCGCGGCGGCGCAGGATGTCGAGCGCCGGCACGAGTTCCCCTCGCAGGCCGATCGGCTCCTTGTCGACGATCACGACGTCGGGATCGAACGAGAGGACCACCTGCTTGATGATGTCGGTCCGCAGGCGGATCGTGTCGTTCAGGTCGAGGTTGAGATGATGGGGACCGTAGCGTCCGTCGCTCTGCTTCTCGATGCCGGGGATGCGGACATAATCAACGCCGTCGCCGAACTGGAAGCTCGAGATCACCGACGAACCCGACACGATGATCACTGATATATGAGGGTAGGTCGCCACGAGCGAATTGGCGATTGCGCGGCAGCGGCGGATGTGGCCGAGGCCGAAGGTGTCGTGGCTGTAGATCAGCACGCGCGGCGCGTGCGGACTGCGCGGTGTCCGCTCGGCGCCCGCAAGGTCGACGACGTTGAATGGCATACCCGCGTCGCCCCCGCAGATAGGTCAGACGACCTCGAGCCGAGGACGAACGCACCTGAGATCACAAGCGGAGTTTATAGCGCGTGCCTCGCGCCACTCCAAGCCCGCCGGTGCCGATCGGGCCTGGGGTCGATCAGGGGCAGACGTACCCCGTCCCGTCGGGCAGGCAGCGATTGCCGTTGGGCAGCACCAGGGCGCCCCGACCATCGCGCCTGACCCGCTCGCCATTGGGCAGGACGAAGCCGCCGGCGGCGTCCATGGTCGAGCGCGAGCCGTCGGGCAGGACCACCTCGGAGCCGACGATGGCGATACGCTTCGTCGGCGTCGCCTGGGGCATTTCCCCGACGGGTGGGCGCGGCGGGCTGCTGCAGGCGGCGAGGCTGGTGGCAAAAGCGAGGACGGCGATCGACTTTTTCATGCGCGCTCAACGCTCCGGGATCGAATCGGTTCCGCCACTTTAGCGTCGGGGTGGCGATCGGGGAACGCTACAGGCCAAACAGCCGGCGCGGGTCACCGCGTGTGGTGGCGGGGTGAGCGATCGCGCGCGCCAGGAAACCTTCGAGAAACGCCCAGGCGGTGGCGTCATGGTCGCGGTGGTGGAGGAGCAGGCCGAAGGACGCTGCGTCTTCCGACCCGCCGCGCAATGCTGCGAGCAGGCGACAAGCTTCGTCGACGAGCTCTGCCGGCGGGCGCCCAATTCGCTCGCGCCAGTCCATGATGTCGAGCGCCGTGTTGACGAGGGGCGGGCCGCCATCCGGCCCCAGGCGATAGCCGCGGAAACAGGAGAGGCCGCGAAAGCCCCATCCGGGCAGCAGGGCGGCGTGGGAGGGATCGATCCGGTTCCAGGGAGGCACGAAGACCGGCAGCAGCGCAGGGCCGAGGAGGTCGCCAAGGCGCGTCCCGGCTTCGACGAGTTCGCGATGGATATCGGCAGCGGCACGCTCGGCCCCGAACTCGGCCTTCTTGCCACCCTGCGGCGCATGGCTGTGGTGCCAACTGCCGTGCTGGCAGGGCAACAGGGACGGCATCTGCCGCAAGGCGGTCGCCAGCGACGGCTCCGCCAGCATCGGGATGACGGCCAGGAGGACGGGCAGCTCGTGATGCTGGGACAGGGCCGACAGGTGGTCGAGCGCCGGGCTGGCCGCGATCGCGTCGTCGTCCCGCAGCCAGAGCGCGACCTTTCTGCCGGCCTCGCTCCAGCAGTCGAGCTCCGCCGCGAGTGGGAGCCAGAGCGCGTCTTTCGCCGGGAGCATCATGGCGCCGTGTTCTCCCCCTCCGCATGGCGGCGAGCGGCATGGTTGGCGAGCGCCGTGGTCAGCGCCGTCGCCAGGATGGCGGCAGCGGCCGCAGGCGTGCGCTCGTGAAGCGCGAAACGCCGCGCAGCCGCGCCCATGGTCGCGCGACGGTCTGGATCGTTGATCAGGCTCTGCAATGCCTCCGCCAGGGCCGCCTCGTCGCCCTCGGGGACGAGCAACGCCGTCTGGCCGTCGCGCACCGTCGCCGAGACGCCGCCGCTGTCGAAGGCGACGATCGGCAGGCCGACGGCCTGGGCCTCCAGATAGACCAGCCCGTAGGCCTCGCGCAGCCCGGGCCAGACGAAGAGATCATGGCCGGCGAGTTCGGCGACCACGCGATCATGGGCGACGGCACCGTGCCAGGCGATGCGCCCCTCGGGCAGGCCGGAAAAGGCCTGTTCGATCTCCGGGCGCCTGCGGCCGTCGCCCATGATCGTCAGGCTCCAGGGCCGGTCCCCGAGGAGGTGCAGGGCTCGGGCGAGCCGGCGGTAGCTGTTCTCCTTGGTGCCTTCGCGCATCATCGCGACCGTCACGAGCCGGGGCACGGCGCCGCCGCCAGCCCGCAGCGGCGGCTCGCGGTCGAAGGCGACGAAGGGCGGCAGCTCGACCAGAGCTGTGTGGGGCGAGCGCCAGGGTTCGAGCCCCTGCCGGTCGCGATCGGTGAAATAGAGATGCAGGGCGGCGGCCGAGAGCCCGTCGCGAACGATCGCCGTATGCCGGGCCCAGTCTCCGCTGGCGCGCCGCTGCGCATCGCTCGCCTCGGCCACGACATAGGGAATGCCGAGGCGCGCGCTGATCCGCGGACCGAGGAGATCGGGGGCCTTGTAGTAGTTGTGGTAGGTGAACCAGAGCTCCGGGGCGGCGCCGTCGCTGCGCCAACGCGAAAGCAGCTCCTCCGCCCGACACGCGGCGGCACGCTCGTGGGCCGCGAGCCGCTCGGGCTCGGGCGTCGGCATGAAATCGCGCGCGCCGATGCCGGGTGTCACGGTGTGGCCGAGGCCCTCCAGCGCCGCCACGAGCTGCCTCGCCATGCGACGGTCGCCCGAAATGCGGCCGTCGTCATAGAGGTTGAGAGGGGTGTGAAAGGCGATGCGCACCGGGTCTTCGCGTCGGACGGGCTGGCGGCGGGTTCAGCGATAGGGATCGGCCGCGTCGCGCAGGCCGTCGCCGAGGAAGTTGAAGGCGAGGATGATCACGATCACCGGAACGACGGGATAGAGCAGCCAGGGATAGAGCGCCACGACATTGATGTTCTGGGCTTCGTTGAGCATCACGCCCCAGCTGGTGATGGGCGGGCGCAGGCCCAGCCCCAGGAAGCTCAGCGCTGTTTCGCCGAGGATGGTCTTGGGGATGGTGATCGTCGCCGAGGCGATGAGATGGCTCATGAAGCCGGGCACGAGATGCAGGCCGATGATGCGGGCGGGCTTCGCCCCCATAAGCTGGGCGGCGACGACGTAATCCTCCTCGCGCAGGGAGAGCAGTTTCGAGCGCACGGCGCGCGCCAACCCGGTCCAGTCCATCAGGCCGAGAATCACGGTGATGCCGAAATAGACCAGGATCGGGCTCCAGGAGGGCGGCATGATCGCAGCCAAGGCGAGCCAGAGCGGAATATGCGGCAAAGACTGGACGATCTCGATCAGGCGCTGGACGACGAGGTCGACCTTGCCGCCGTAATAGCCGGCGATGCCGCCGATGATGACGCCCAGCACGAAGGAGACGAAGACGCCGAGCAGTCCGATCGAGAGCGAGATGCGCCCGCCATAGAGGATGCGCGAGAGCATGTCCCGGCCGAGTCGATCCGATCCGAGCAGGAACAGCGTGCCGCCCTCGGGCGGGCAGACGAAATGGAGATTGCCCGGGACGAGGTTCCAGAAGCGGTACTCCTCGCCGCGGCAGAAGAAGCGCAGCGGCTGCGGGCGGGTCCGATCGACGTCGTATTCGCGCTTCAGGTTCTCCATGTTGAGGCGCTGGGCATAGGGATAGACGAAGGGGCCGAGGAAACGACCCTCGTGGAACAGGTGCACCTCCTGCCGAGGCGCGCGGATGAAGTCGGTGTTGCGCGTGCTGTAGTGATAGGGCGCCAGGAATTCGGCGAAGATCGCCATCGCATAGATCACGAGGATGACGACGCCGGAGATGACCGCGAGCTTGTGGCGGCGGAACTTCCACCACATCAGCTGCCATTGCGAGGCGAGATAGACGCGCTCCTGCTCCGGTGTCATCACCTCGGCGGCATTGGGCTCGAAGGGCGCCGTCGAGGCGGTATGGGGCAGCGGCGCGCCGTCCGGCGGCAGCGCGTTGGTCGGCATGGTCGGGTTCGCGGCCTGGCTCACTTGGTCGCGGCCCCCTGCAGGCGGATGCGCGGATCAAGGATCGCGAGCGCAATGTCCGAGATCAGAACGCCGATCACGGTCAGGAAGGAGAGGAACATCAGGAAGGAGCCGGCAAGATACATGTCCTGGCTCTGCAGGGCGCGGATCAGCAGCGGCCCGGTGGTCTGCAGGGAAAGGACGATCGCGACGATCTCGGCACCCGAGACGATCGAGGGCAGGATGTCGCCGATGTCGGAGACGAAGAAGTTGAGGGACATGCGCAGCGGGTATTTGCGCAGCGCCTTGCCGGGAGGCAGCCCCTTGGCGCGGGCGGTGACGTAATACTGCTTCTGCAGCTCATCGAGCAGGTTGGCGCGCACGGCGCGGATCATCCCGGCCGTGCCGCCGGCGCCGATGATGATGACCGGGATCCAGAGATGCTCCAGCACGGAGGCGGCCTTGGCCCAGCTCATCGGCTGGTTCAGATATTGCGGGTCGACGAGGCCGCCGATCGAGGTGCCGAACCAGACATTGGCGAAGTACATGAACACCAGCGCCAGCAGGAAATGCGGCACGGCGAGGCCGATCAGACCGACGAAGGTCAGGCCGTAATCGCCCCAGCTGTACTGATGCGTCGCCGAGTAGATGCCGATCGGGAAGGCGACGACCCAGGTGAAGATGATCGTCACGAAGGAGACGATCATCGTCAGCAGCAGCCGGTCTCCAACCACCTCCCGGACCGGGCGCTGATATTCGAAGGAATAGCCCATATCGCCCTGGAGCAGCCCGGCGACCCACCAGAAATAGCGTTCGATCACCGGCCGGTCGAAGCCGTATTCCTGCTTGAGGAATTCGATGCGGGAGAGATCGGCCTTCTCGCCCTGCGCCTGCATCTCTGCGGCCAGCGTCTCGAAATAGTCGCCCTCGGGCAGGTCGATGACGGTGAAGATCAGCGCGCTGGTGACGAGCAGTGTCGGGATCATCACCAGGATGCGCTTGAGGATGTATTTCAGCAGCACGGTCAGCCCCCGGCCTTGTCCAGAGCGGCGGTCGCGGTCGTATCGAACCAGAAGGTGTCGGGCATGTAGCGGCCGAAGAAGGCGCCGGGCTCGAAACTGTACAGCCCCTTCTGCGGGACATTCTTCAGCGTGCGCGAGACCACGACCGGCTGCAGCGTGGCGTTGACGACGCCGATGGCGAACAGCTGCTCGGCGTTGATTTCGAGCATGCGCTTCCAGATCCGCCGACGCTCGTCGCGCGTGGCGCTGCCGCGCCATTCGCCGTAGAGCGAGACCAGTTCCTGCGCCTCGGTCAGATCGGGCGCCTCGCCCTCGCGCCCGCCGGTTTCGAGATACTGGCCCCAGCGCGGCCAGTTGAACTGGGCCGAACTCGTCGGCGCCATGGCGTCCGGCTCCATATCCGCGGCGACCAGGCCATTGTCCATGCCGGCCCAGGCCGACATCACGGTCTGGCCCGCGATGATGCGGCGGCGGAACACGTCGCGCTGGGTCGAGCGCGGATAGATCTTGATGCCGACGGCGTAAAAATCCTGCTTGATGAGATCGAGGATGTCGGTCTCCTCGGTGCTCTCGCCGGCGGTCTCGATGGTGAATTCGAGCCGGCGCCCGTCCGGCAGCAATCGGATGCCGTCGGCGGCGCGCTTGGACAGGCCGGCTTCGTCGAGCAGCCGCTCCGCCAGAGCGGGATCGTGCTGCATCCACATCTTCGCATAGGCGGGGTCGTAGAGCGGGCTCTCGGGCAGGGCGGTGTTGCCGCTCTCCTTGGCGAGGCCGAAGAAGATGACCTGGTTGATGTCCTTGCGATTGATCGCGACCGAGAGCGCCTTGCGGTAGCGCAGGTCCCGGTTGAGATCCCGCCAGACCGGATCGATGGCGTTCAGGTTCGGCATCAGGGCGAAATAGGAGCCCTCGGCCCGCTTCCAGAGTCGCACGTCGAAGTTCATCCGCTTCGAGGCGTCCTTGAGGAAGGTGTAGTTGTCGAAGCGCAGATAGCGAGCCTGCAAATCGGCCTCGCCGGCCGCCGTCTTGGCCGGCACCAGCGAATGGGTGCCCACCGTCAGGGTGACCTCGTCGACATAGGGCAGCTGCCGGCCGTTCTGGTCGATCCGGTGGAAGTAAGGGTTGCGCTGAAAGCTGAACTGCTCGGCCGGCAGCGGCGTGGTATTGCGCCAGGGATCGAGCGTGGGCAGGTCCGGGTTCTCGGGCCGGTAGGTGCGCGAGAGGCGCTCGTGCAGCGCGCCCCAGTCGCGCACGCGGGCCTGCCGGACGCGTGAGCGCAGCGTCACCGAATCGGCGAAGTCGACATGGAACTGCTTCAGATAGCCCGAGGGCATGAAGATGTAGGTCGGCTGTGCGCCGGCCAGAGCGGGCAGGAAGATCGGGTTCGGCTTGGCCCAGCTGTAGCGGACCTCCGTCTCGCTCAGGACCTCGAAGACCGGCGGCTCGCCGCCGGCCAGCAGGGCGTGTGGCGGGCCGCCGGGGGAGAGGCGGGTGTTGTTGGTGACATGCACCCACCAATAGCGGAAATCCTCCGCCGTGAAGGGCGCCCCGTTGGACCAGCGGTGGCCGGGCCGCAGCCGCAGCGTGAAGATGCGCCCGCCCTCGACCTCGTAGCCCTCGAGCACGTCGGGGGCGATGTCGAGATTCTCGTCATAGCCGACGAGCCGCGTGTAGCCGTAGAGCGTCATCATGCGGATGTCGCGCTGATCGCCCATCAGCATGCGCATGGTTCCGCCATGCCGCCCCGGCATGCGGTCGGGACCCGAGACATCGACGATGCGGGGCGCGAGCGGAACCCGCTGATCCACCGGCGGGAGCGTGCCGGCCGCGACCTGTTCCGCCAAAGCGGGGCTGTCGATCAGCCGGGGCGGGCGGGCCGGCGCCGCGGCCACGGCGAGGCGCGGCAGACCGGCGGCGGCGAGAGCGGCAGTGCCCGTCAGCAGGGCGCCGCGACGGGTCGGCCGGAACGGTCCCATCAGGCCATCTCCCGGATGTCGGCGCCCGGGCGGGCGAGCACGAAATGCCCTTCGCCGAGGGGCAGATGGGCGAGCGCCTCGCCGGCCGGATCGGCCCGGAATACCCGGTCCCAGTGGCTGGAATCCGAGGCGCCGCCTGGCGCGACGAGCTTGAAGTCGAGCTTGCGGTCGAGATCGGCGAAAGGCACCGAGCGCAGCAGCGCCCTCGTATAGGGATGGACCGGGCGGTTGAACAGCGCGTGCCGCGGCGCGATCTCGACGATGCGTCCGTTCGCCATCACGGCGATCCTGTCCGCCATGTAGTTCACCACCGCGAGATTGTGGGAGATGAACAGGAAGGTCAGGCCGCGCTCGGCCTGCAGATCCTTGAGCAGGTTGAGGATCTGGGCCTGGACCGAGACATCGAGCGCCGAAACCGGTTCGTCGCAGATGATCAGGTCGGGGTCGAGCGCCAGCGCGCGGGCGATGCCGATGCGCTGGCGCTGACCGCCCGAGAAGGAATGCGGGTAGCGGTTCAGGAAGCGGACGTCGAGGCCCACATCCTCCATCAGAGTCCGCACGCGCGCGGTTTGTTCCTCGCTGCCGCCCTTGCCGTGGACCGCCAGGGGCTCGCGCAGGATGCTCATCACGGTCATCCGCGGCGAGAGCGACGAGACGGGATCCTGGAAGATCATCTGGACGCGCGGGCGGAAGGCGCGCAACGCCTCGCCCTCGAGCCCGAGCACGTCGATCTGTGCCTGTCCGTCGTCGAAGACGATGGCGCCGGCGTCGGGCGTGACGGCGCGCATCACGATCTTGCTGACGGTCGTCTTGCCGCAACCGCTCTCGCCGACGAGGCCGAGGCATTCCCCGCGCTGGATGTCGAAGCTGACATCGTCGACGGCCAGCACGGTCTGCTGCGTGCCTTTGCCGAAGAAACTGCGCGAGCCGGTGGTGTAGGCCTTGCGCAGGCCGCGCACGCTGAGCAGCGGTGTAGCCTCCGCGCCCGGCTGCGGCGCGGCGCGCGGCGCGGCGGGCGG
>NZ_JAUXYO010000062.1 GCF_030694325.1 Allobosea sp.
GGCGGCCTTGCGGCCGGCCTTGTCGCCGTCGAGGCAGATCACCGGCTCGTCCGCCATGCGCCAGAGCAGCGTCAACTGGTCCTCGGTCAGCGCGGTGCCGAGCGGGGCGACGGTCTGCGGAAAGCCGGCGAGCGCCATGGCGATGACGTCGACATAGCCCTCGACCACGATCGCCTGCCCGGTGTCATGGGCGGCCTTGCGGGCGTTGTGGTGGTTGAACAGCAGCGAGCCCTTGTGGAAGAGCGGCGTCTCCGGCGAATTCAGATATTTGGCCGAAACCTCCGCGCTCATCGCCCGCCCGCCGAAGGCGACGACACGCCCGCGCGAATCGTGAATCGGGAACATGATGCGGTCGCGGAAGCGGTCATAAGGGACGGCGATCTCGTCGCCATGCACGAGCAGTCCCGCCTCCATCATCAGCTCGGCCGAGACGCCCTTGGAAGCGAGATGGTCGCGCAGCGCAAAGCGGTCCGCCGGGCCGTAACCGATCCGAAAGCGCGTCTGCGCCTCGCCGTCGAGCCCGCGCGAGGCGAGGTAGCGCCGCGCAGACCCACCCCGATCACCCATCAGTTCGGCCTCGAAGAAGCGCGCCGCCAGTTCCACGACCTCGTGCAGGCCCTTGCGCCGCTCCTCCTGGACCTGCGCCTCCTGCGTGATCTTGGGCAGGGTCACGCCGGCCTCGGCCGCCAGCTTCTCGACGGCTTCAGGGAAGGACAGCCCTTCCGTCTCCATCACGAATTTGAAGATGTCGCCGTTCTTGCCCGACGAAAAATCGAAGAAGGAGGCCTTCTGGTCGTTGACGAAAAAGGAGGGTGTCTTCTCCGCGTTGAACGGCGACAACCCTTTCCACTCACGCCCCACCTTGGCCAGGCGCACGCGCTTGCCCACCACTGCCGAGACCGGCAGCCGCGCCTTGATCTCTTCCAGAAGGGAGGGCGGGAACTTCATCGCTGTCTATGTGGGCGCGAGCTTACCGAAAGCCAATCGCAGATGTCGCGGGAGGCCGGTTTGTTGGCGCTATCCACAGCGCCATGATAAAGAAAATCGGCCAGAAGGAAGAAAGCCATGGCGCTGAACATCAAGGATCCGGAGACGGAGAAGGCCGTGCGGACGCTGGCGAAGCGCCGCGGCCTCAGCCTGACCGAAGCCGTGCGTCAAGCTGTCAGCAGCGAGCTCGGCAAGGATGAATTGTCGGAGGACGAGAAGGCGCGACGGATCGCGGAGAGCAAACTCTGGTTGGCGGAATTTTATAAGAAATACGACATCAAGCCAGCCGAGCGTTCGATGACCAAGGAAGAGATGGACGATATCGTCGGTTATGACGAGAACGGCCTGTGGTGAAGATCGTCGTCGATAGCTCGGTCGTCATTGCCATTCTGACGCATGAAAACGACGCCGAGTCCTGGCTCGAGCAAATCGCCTCAGCGTCGGATCTTTGCATCTCTGCCGTCAATGCGCTTGAGGCTCGCATCGTGTTGGAGATGGGCAGAAGGCTCGATCCCGCACGCTTCGACGACCTACGAGCAGATGGAAGATCGACGTCGTCCCCTTCGACGAACCCCTCTCCCATCTCGCCTTCGAGGCCTATCGCCGCTTCGGCAAAGGCCGGCCCCCCGCGAAGCTCAACATGGGTGACTGCGCCGCCTATGCTCTGGCCAAGGCGCGCGGCTGGCCGCTGCTGTTCAAGGGCGAGGATTTCACCCAGACGGATATCGAGCGGGCGTGAGCCCACTCGTCACCTGAGCCTCAGCCCGCCAGCGCGGCCTTCACCAGCCCGCTCGCCTTGCCGAAATCCATCTGGCCGGCGTAGTTCGCGCGCAGGATCGCGATGACCTTGCCCATGTCCTTGACTGAGGCCGCCCCGCTCTCGGCCACCGCCGCGGCGATCGCGGCCTTCACCTCGTCATCCGACATCTGCTTGGGCAGATAGGCGGAGATCACATCGACCTCGGCCTTCTCGCCGGCGGCGAGCTCGGGGCGGCCATTGGCCTCGTAGATCGAAATCGATTCCTGGCGCTGCTTGATCATCTTCTGCAGCAGGCCGAGAACCTCCTCGTCGGTGGCCTCGCCCTTGCCGGCGCCGCGGGCCTCGATGTCCTTCTCCTTGAGCGCGGCGATGATCAGGCGGATCGCGGCGACCTTTTCCTTCTCACCGGCCTTCATCGCCTCCTTCATATCGGGCATGAAGCGCTCGCGCAGGCTGGTCATGTGGGTATTCCCTCGTTGTTCGTCGGGCTCTGCGCCCGCGTCGATTGACGGCATGGGAGCGCGTCTTTAAGGCTCGCGCTCCAGACGACGGCGAGCGAGACCGCTGCCGCCCATGCATTGCCGCAGCTAGCGCGGCCTGGACCGAGACATAGACATGACCGCACATGAAGGAAACCCCGCCGCGAGCGGCTGGAGCGAACCGCGCGCGACCGCCTTGCTGGTCCTCGCCGACGGCACGGTGCTGGAGGGCTTCGGGCTCGGCGCCACCGGTGAAGCGCCGGGCGAGGTCTGCTTCAACACGGCGATGACGGGCTATCAGGAAATCCTGACCGACCCCTCCTATGCCGGCCAGATCGTCACCTTCACCTTCCCCCATATCGGCAATGTCGGCGTCAACGACGACGACACCGAGACGGTCAACGCCGCCGCCTCCTCGGGCGTGCGCGGCATCGTGCTCCATGCCACCATCACCGAGCCCTCGAACTGGCGCGCGAGCCGCCATTTCGACGCGTGGCTCAAGGCGCACAACATCGTCGGCATCTGCGGCGTCGACACCCGCGCTTTGACCGCCCTGATCCGCGACAACGGCATGCCGAACGCGATCCTGGCCCACAGCCCCGATGGCGTCTTCGACATTCCGCGGCTCCAGAAGCTCGCCGCCGCACTGCCGGACATGGCGGGCCTCGACCTCGTGCCGATGGTCACCTCGGCCCAGCGCTACGACTGGGACGAGACGCCCTGGCAGTGGCCAGCCGGCTACGGCAAGCGCGACGGCGGCGCCCATAAGGTCGTCGCGATCGATTACGGCGTGAAGCGCAACATCCTGCGCCTGCTGTCCAAGGCCGGCTGCGACGTCACCGTCGTGCCTTCGACCGCCTCGGCGGAGGAGATCCTGGCGCTGCAGCCGGACGGCGTCTTCCTCTCCAACGGCCCGGGCGACCCGGCCGCGACCGGTGAATACGCCGTCCCGGTGATCAAAGAGCTGCTGGCGAAGAAGGTCCCGACCTTCGGCATCTGCCTCGGCCATCAGATGCTGGCGCTCGCCGTCGGCGGCCAGACGATGAAGATGAAGCAGGGCCATCACGGCGCCAACCACCCGGTGCAGGACAAGACGACCGGCAAGGTCGAGATCGTCTCGATGAACCACGGCTTCGCGGTCGATCCCGCCTCGCTGCCGGCGCACGCTGTCGAGACCCATGTCTCGCTCTTCGACGGCTCCAACAGCGGCTTTGCCCTGACCGACCGTCCGGCCTTCAGCGTCCAGCACCACCCGGAGGCCTCGCCCGGCCCGCAGGACAGCCACTATCTGTTCAAGCGCTTCGTCGAGATGATGGATGCGGAAAAGGCGAAGACGGCAGCCTGAGACGGCGTACGCTGACAGTCGAGGGATATGACGATGCGAACCGCGCCGTCATCCCGGACAAGCTGCGTAGCAGCGCCGCTCCGGGATCCATCGTAGAGCGCCGGAGCCCTCCGATGGATCCCGGCGCTCCGCTTCGCTACGGCCGGGATGACGCCGCGCAGGGTGGGCGAGCTTCCATGCCCAACATTGACAGCCCCCGTCTCCTGCGCTTCAAGCGCCCCATGACCCCAGCGACCTTCCTCGCCCGGACCTATTACGCCCCGTCCTCATAAGGCGGGTCGCATTCTCATGCTTCAACCGCCGCGCTGGCGGTTGAACACAGGCAGTCACCCGGCATCGCGGCCCCTCCAGGGAACCCGACGATGCCACGCCAGCGCAAATCCTTCTCCTCTCTCGGCCTGCTCGGCTTCGGCGCCTTCGGGCAGCTGATGGCGCGCCACCTCCAGCCGCATCTTCGCCTCGTCGTGTGCGATCCCGCCCGGCCGCCACAGCCTGATCCGCCGGGCAAGGGACTGACGCCGGGCGACATCGCGGCGGTGGCGGCCTGCGACATCGTCGTGCTCGCCGTACCCGTCGACGCGATGGCGCAGGCGATCGCGAGCCTGCGCCCGCATCTGCGCGCCGGCACCGTCGTGCTCGATGTCGGCTCGGTGAAGATCGAGCCCGCCCGCCTGCTGCTCTTGGGCTTGCCGGAGCATGTCGAGATCATCGGCACGCATCCGCTCTTCGGCCCGCAGAGTGCGCGCGAGGGGCTGAGGGGTCTGAAGATCGCGCTCTGCCCGATCCGCGGCGGCAGCACAGGGCGCATCGCCGCCTTCCTGCGCCGGAGCTTCGCCCTCGACGTGATTCTGACCACGCCGGACGCGCATGATCGCGACATGGCGCTGGTCCAGGGCCTGACCCATCTCGTCGCCAAGATCCTCGTCCGGATGGAACCCGTGCCGCGCCGGATGACCACCCGCAGCTTCGAGCTCTTGATGCAGGCGACCGAGATGGTGCGCCACGACGCACCCGGCGTCTTCCTCGCGATCGAGCGCGCCAATCCGCATGCGCGGGCCGTGCGGGAGCGATTCTTCGCCCATGCGCAGGCGCTGACCCAGGCGCTGGAGCGACACGATCACCCCGAGCCCGCATCCAGCTGCCGCGATGAACCGGAACCCGGCTCTTCCGCACCGGGCCATCCTGCCCTATTGCAGCGCAACATCATCCCTGAGCGTCACGCGAAAACATGATCCGCCTCGAAAACATCGGCAAGCAGAACGGCCAGCAGATCGTCTTCATCGAGGCCTCGGCCTCGCTTCTGAAGGGCGAGAAGGTCGGCCTCGTCGGCCCCAACGGCGCCGGCAAGACCACCCTGTTCCGGATGATCACCGGCCAGGAGCAGCCCGATGAGGGCATGGTGCAGGTCGATCGCGGCATCACCATCGGCTATTTCAGCCAGGATGTCGGCGAGATGCAGGGCATGAGCGCGGTCGCCGCGGTGATGGACGGGGCCGGCCCGGTCAGCACCGTCGCCGCCGAGCTGCGCGAGCTGGAAGCCGCGATGGGCGATCCCGACCGTGCCGACGAGATGGACGAGATCATCGCCCGCTATGGCGAGGTTCAGGGCCGCTTCGAGGAACTCGACGGCTATGCGCTGGACGGCCGCGCCCGTGAGGTGCTCGACGGGCTCGGCTTCAGCCAGGAGATGATGGACGGCGATGTCGGCGCGCTCTCGGGCGGCTGGAAGATGCGCGTCGCGCTCGCCCGCATCCTGCTGATGCGCCCCGACGCGATGCTTCTCGACGAGCCCTCCAACCATCTCGACCTCGAGAGCCTGATCTGGCTCGAATCCTTCCTCAAGGGCTATGACGGCGCGCTGCTGATGACCTCGCATGACCGCGAGTTCATGAACCGTATCGTCGGCAAGATCGTCGAGATCGATGCCGGCGCGCTGACCGCCTATTCCGGCAATTACGAATTCTACCAGCAGCAGCGGGCGCTTTCCGAGAAGCAGCAGCAGGCGCAGTTCGAGCGCCAGCAGGCCATGCTCGCCAAGGAGGTCGCCTTCATCGAGCGCTTCAACGCGCGCGCCTCCCACGCCGCCCAGGTCCAGAGCCGCGTCAAGAAGCTCGACAAGATCGAGAAGGTCGAGCCGCCCAAGCGCCGCCAGACCGTGTCCTTCGATTTCCCGCCCGCCCCGCGCTCGGGCGAGGACGTCGTCACGCTCAAGGGCGTCGACAAGCGCTATGGCAGCCGCACCATCTACGAGGCGCTCGACTTCCAGATCCGCCGCAAGGAGCGCTGGTGCGTGATGGGCGTCAACGGCGCCGGCAAGTCGACTTTGCTGAAGCTGGTGACCGGCTCGACCGAGCCCGATTCCGGCAGCGTCGCGCTCGGCGGCTCGATCAAGCTCGGCTATTTCGCTCAGCATGCGATGGAGGTGCTGGACGGCGACCGCACCATCTTCCAGACGCTGGAGGATCGCTTCCCCCAGGCCGGCCAGGGCTCGCTGCGCGCGCTCGCCGGCTGCTTCGGCTTCTCCGGCGACGATGTCGAGAAGCGCTGCCGCGTGCTCTCCGGCGGCGAGAAGGCCCGGCTCGTCATGGCGCTGATGCTCTATGATCCGCCGAATTTCCTCGTGCTCGACGAGCCGACCAACCATCTGGACATCGCAACCAAGGAGATGCTGATCAACGCGCTGGCGCAGTACGAAGGCACGATGCTCTTCGTCAGCCACGACCGGCACTTCCTCGCCGCGCTCTCCAACCGCACGCTGGAACTGACACCCGAGGGCATTCATGCCTTCGGCGGCGGCTACACCGAATACGTCGCCCGCACCGGCCAGGAGGCGCCGGGGCTTCGGAGCTAGAATGCACTGATCGGGCTCGGAACCACGACGTCATCCCGGACAAGCTGCGAAGCAGCGCCGCTCCGGGATCCATCGTAAGGCTCCGGAGCCCTCCGATGGATCCCGGGCAAGCCCGGGATGACGGCGTGGTTCCGAGTACAATCAACAGTCTGCAGCCGGGCCTCTCCCCATGACCGACAATCCCCTCACCCGGCCCGGCGCCGCCCACCCCGCCATCACCGAAGCGGTGATCGCGACGCTGGTCGCGCGCTTCTACGAACGGGCGCGCGAGGACGCCGTGATCGGGCCCATCTTCATGGGCGCGGTCGCGGACTGGGACGAGCACATCGCCAACATCGCCGATTTCTGGAGCTCGGTGATGCTGCGTACGGGGCGCTATCACGGCCGGCCGATGCGCCCGCATCTGATCCTGCCGCTGGAGCCACAGCATTTCGACCGCTGGCTCGCCCTGTTCGAGGAAACGGCGGCAGAGATCTGCGGCGAACCCGAGGTTGCCAACGAATTCATCATCCGCGCCCGGCGCATCGCCGACTCATTCGAGATGGGGCGCGCCTCGGTCACCGGCGCGATCGCCCGCCCGCGCCACAGCCGGGACTGAGCCTCAGCGCGACCGCGCCTGCGCGTCGAGGAAGCCGTCGATCTCGCCTCCCGCAAACCCGGCTTCGGCTGCGATCCGGCGCGCCAGCGTCGCGGCGGCCGGGCGCGGCGCTCCCGTCGGCCGATCGAGCCAGTAGGATACGGGGTTGAGCGCTGTCCGCGCATCGACCGGCAGCAGCCGCCCCCCGGCGAGTTGCTCCTGCGCCAAGGGCGGCCTGGCCAGCGCGATGCCCAGGCCATGGGCGGCGGCGTCGAGCACGATGTTGTAGTCGTCGAAACGGCGGTCCTGCGGCCTCGGCCGGTAGTCCAGCCCGCAGGCCGCAAACCAGGCGCGCCAGCCGGCCGCGTCGGAATCATGGATCAGCGGATGCGCCAGCAGGCGCTGCGCGTCCTCGCCGGTCGCGATCGATGCGGCGAGCCCAGGCGAGGCGATCGGGAAGCACCATTCCTCGAACAGCTTGAGCGAGATGCGGCCGGGAGCCCCGCCGCGACCGCAGCGGATGCCGAGATCGACCCCCTCCTCCTCGAAATCGATCCGGCGATGCTCCGCCTGCAGCACGATGCGGAGACCCGGCGTCGGACCCTCCAGCGCCGCCAGCCGCGGCATCAGCCAGAGCGAGCAGACGGAGGGCGGAGCGCTGAGCCTGACGACCGCCGCGCCGCGCTGTTCGCGCCAGCGATCCGAGGTGTCGGCGATCAGCGCGAAGGCCTCCTGCGTGCGCGTCAGCAGATGCGCCCCCTCCGGCGTCAGCGCGACACCACGCGCCTGCCGCAGGAACACCCGCAGACCCAGCCAGTGCTCCAGCCGGGCGACCTGCCGGCTCACCGCGCCATGAGTCAGGTTCAGCGCCAGCGCGGCGGCCGAGAAGCTGCCGGTGCGGGCAGCTGCCTCGAAAGCCCGAAGGGATTCGAGCGGCGGCAGGGTCGAGCTGTGATCCATACTCACAGCTCATGCATCATTTGATGGTTTGTCAATCATCCGCCGCGGGTCTCTATGGAGAAGGTCGCACGCCAGCCGGAGACCCCGATGCCGACCACCAGCCACCCGCTGCCCCGTGATGGCGGCGTTCGCCTCGACGGGGTCCTGCTCTTCACGGTGCCCTTCACGATTCTCGCCTGGGCCTCGTCCTTCCCCGCGATCCGGGCCGGGCTGGCGGGCTTCGGTCCAGCTGAGATGGCCGCGCTGCGTTTTGGCCTGGCCGGCGCCGCGGCGGCGCTCTTCCTAGCGATGCGACGCGCGCCCCTGCCCGCCCGAGGCGACCTCTGGCGCTTCGGCTTCGGCGGCACCTTCTTCATCGCGGCCTATGCCGTGCTGCTCAACATCGGGCAGCAGGTCGTGCCGGCCGGCCCGGCCAGCTTCATCATCAACACCAACCCGATCATGACGGCGCTGCTGGCCATGCTGCTACTGGGCGAGCGCTTCAGCCGGCTGGCCTGGACGGGCACCGCCCTGTCCTTCGCCGGCATCGGGCTGATCGCGCTCGGCAAGGGGCTCGATGTCGAGATCGGGCTGTCGGTGCTGCTGATCCTCGGCGCCGCACTCTGCAATGCCGTCACCACCGTCGTGCAGAAGCCGCTCTTCGCCCGCTACGAGCCGCTCTCGGTCGCGGCCTGGAACCAGGCGATCGGCGGCCTCGTCCTCCTGCCCTTCCTGCCGGGCGCAATCGTGCAGGCGGCCTCCGCCCCTGCCGTCTCCTTCTGGTCGGTGGTCTATCTCGCCATCGTCCCCAGCCTGATCGGCTACGCCACATGGGCGGTGACGCTGTCGCGGCTGCCGGCCGGCCGTGCCTCCAATTTCCAGTACTGCGTCCCGCCGATGGCGACGCTGATCGGCTTCCTCTGGCTCGGCGAGGTGCCGACGCCTCTCACCCTGATCGGCGGCCTGATGGCGCTCGGCGGCGTGGTGGTCGTCAACCTGAAGCGCTGAGAATGGATTGTCCGTCTGGAGGCGTGCTGGCTTGTCCGGCACGCACAGCCATGATGGTCTAGCGTGCCATGACCGCCCTCCTTTCCATCCGCCCCCTCACCGCAACCGACGCCGCCACCTATCGCGCCCTGCGCCTCCAGGCCCTGCGCGATCATCCGGAGGCCTTCGGCGCGAGCTATGAGGATGAGGCCGCCCGCAGCCTGGAGACGACGGCGAAGCGCCTCGATGGCGGCCCGCTGAACTGCATCTTCGGTGCTTTTGCGGGAGACTATCTCGTCGGGACGGCCGGCTTCGTCGTCCCCGACCGCTCCACAAAATTCCGCCACAAGGGCCTGCTCGTCGGGGTCCATGTCGCGCCCGCCCATCGCGGCAAAGCCCTCGGACGCCGGCTGGTGGCGGCCGTCATCGACCATGCCCGCTCCCATGTCGTGCTGCTGCAGGCCGCCGTGGGCGTCGCCAATGCGCCCGCCCTGCGGCTCTATGAGAGCCTCGGCTTCCGGCACTACGGGCGCGAGGAAAAGGCGCTGCGGGTCGATGGCGCCTTCGTCGACGAGGCGCTGATCGTGCTGGATTTTGCGGCCGAGGGCTGAGCGCGGCCGCAGCTTGTCTGCGGTATCCCTCAGCCCCTCATCCTGAGGAGCCGCGTCAGCGGCGTCTCGAAGGATGCTCCAGGAGGCTCCGGAACCATCTGGAACATCCTTCGAGACGCGCTCCTGCGGAGCGCTCCTCAGGATGAGGACCCAGGCGATGACCCCAAAGAGCCTAAAACCCCCTCGCCGCCAGCGCCTTCTCGTCGTCCTGAATATAGTCCCGGATCACCGGCACGGCGCTCTTGTGCGGGCCGAGCAGGAGCTGGAAGACCATGTCGCCGCCGATGTCGAACGAGATCGAACAGGCGCAGAGATAGAACTCCCACATCCGCGCGAAACGCTCGCCCATCATCGCGACGACCTGCGGCCGCTGCGCCATGAAGCGCTCGCGCCAGACCTCCAGCGTCCAGTGATAATGCCGGCGCCAGAACTCGCAGTCGGAATGCCAGAGACCGGTTTGCTCCACCGCCGCGAACACCTCCGACAGCGCCGGCGCATAGCCGCCAGGGAAGATGTATTTGTCGAAGAACGGACCCGTGAAGCCCGGCGGTCCGACGCGTCCGATGCAATGGACCAGCGCGATCCCGTCCGGTGTCAGCAGGTCGCGGATCTTTTCGAAATATTCGAGATAATGCGCGACGCCGACATGCTCCATCATGCCGACCGAGACGACGCGGTCGAAGCTGCCGCCAAGCTCCCGATAGTCCTTGTTGACGAAGGTCACCGCGTCGCCGACGCCAGCGGCATCCGCGCGCTTCTGGGCGGCCGCCATCTGGTCGGGTGAGACGTTCAGGCCGGTCACCTTCGCGCCGCAGGCCTTCGCCAGATAGATCGCGAGTTCCCCCCAGCCCGAGCCGATGTCGAGGACCGTCATCCCCGGCTCGATCTTCAGCTTGGCGGCGATGTGGCGTAGCTTGGCCCGCTGCGCGTTCTCCAATCCAACCTCCGGCGAGTGCCAGTAGGCGCAGGAATAGGTCATCGTCTCGTCGAGCCAGAGCCGGTAGAACTCGGTCGGGATGTCGTAGTGGTGCTTGACTCGTCTGCCGGCGACGCCGAGCGGGTTGTGCATCCGGAACCGCCGGATCCTGAAGCGCAGCGCGCGGATCAGCTTCTGGATCGGGTGCTTGCGTAGCTCCTTCCGCTGCAGCCAGAACAGCGTCAGCAGGTCGTGGATCGTGCCCTCCTCGAAGTCGATCCGCCCGTCCATATAGCCTTCGGCCAGCGCGAGCTCCGGATTGAGGAAGAGCTCGCGCTCGATCCGGTCGTCATGGAAGCGCACGGTGACGGAGGGTGCCGTCTTGACGATCCCGGCAAAGCGCAGTTCACCGGGCCCCGGCCCGAAGATGTGGCGCGTTTCGTCCGGCGTGATCACCGTCAGGCGTCCTATCCTGACGAAATTCTTCAGCAAACGCGGTAGCAAAAACATTCACAGCCCTCACCCCGCCTCGATTTAGAGCATGTCGAAGCTTTCGGGGAAACCTCCGGCAACGAGACAGCAACGTCAGCCCCGCTCCACCCCGGACCCGCATGATGCCTGGCGACAAGGAGCGGACGATACGGCATGGACAAGCGGTTCTCGAAGCGCTGGCGCTCGCATCTGCGGATGGCGAAGCTGTTCGACCGCTCGCAGCGCTTCCTCGTCGAATGCCGCATCCTCGATCTCTCCGCGACGGGGGCACGGCTGAAACCGCAGAGCGACCGGCCGCTGCCGCTCGAACTGCATCTTCAGGACGAGGTAATGGAGGTCTCGAAGCGCGCCACCATCGTCTGGATCCGGCAAGGCGAGATCGGGATCCGCTTCGCGCCCGATCCCGATGCCGGTTGAGCTCCGTGTCATGACCGTTCGCCCGCGCAGCTCACAGGATCGGGACGGCTCGGGGAACCCGAGACCGCCATGCGCGTTCACGAACTCGACGACGCATCCGCCGCCTGACGGGACAATGATGGACGACGACCGCATCACCCGCATCGCACGCGCGCTCTGCCGTTCAGCCCGCATCGATCCCGACGGCATTCTGCCAGGAGAAGACGCGGACCCGGAACTCCTGCGCCACGATGTCCGCGGCCAGATCGGCGGCCGCGAAGTCCCTGCCTGGACGATGTTCCGCGGCGCCGCCCTCACCTTCATTCAGGCCCATGAGGAGCGTGTCGTCGCGCCCCTCTGAAGCTCGCCAGCGCTTGCTAAGCGGGTCCCCCGCGGCATAGTGCTCGCCACCCCGCGCGGCACCGGCCGCGCATTCCGGCGGAACGGCGAAGCATGTCCTGGCGCGATTTCTGGAACGGCGAGCACGCGATCTATGTCTCGCCACGCCATAAGACCTTGCACTACCGCCAGATCGCGACCGACCTGATCGGCCATATCCCGGTGCCCGATGCCGTCGTGCTCGACCATGGCTGCGGCGAGGCGCTCGATGCCGCCCGCGTCGCCGGCCAGTGCGGCCGGCTCTATCTCTGCGAGGCCGCCCCCAGCGTTCGCGACAAGCTGCGCGCCATGCTGGGCGGCAAGGCGAATGTCACCGTGGTCGCACCCGAGGAGGTCGAGGCGCTGCCCGACGCGACGCTCGATCTCGTGGTCGCCAACTCGCTAATCCAGTACCTGTCGCGCGACGAGCTGGTCGCCCTGCTCGGAACCTGGCACGCCAAGCTCAAGCCCGGCGGCAAGCTCGTCGTGGCCGATATCATCCCGCCCGACATCAGCCCGCTGACCGACGCCTCCCAACTCCTCGCCTTCGCTTGGCGCGGCGGGTTCCTCATCGCGGCGCTGGCGGGCCTCGTCCGCACCGCCTTCTCGGACTACCGCAAGCTGCGGGCGCAATACGGCCTCTCGACCTATCGCATCGACGACATCGCCGGCCTGATCGCGGCGGCGGGGTTCGCGGAGGTGTCGCCAGCGAAGAATTTCGGCCACAACCCGCATCGGCTGACTCTGGTCGCGCGCAAGGCGGGGTGAGGCCGACCCACGGTGCCCTGCTAGAACCGCCAGTTCGCCGGCACCCATGCATAGCCGCCGTCGATCTTCAGCATGTGGCCGAGCCCCGGAAACGGGTAGTGGAAACCCAGGACAAGCATCTGCTCCGCCGCGGCGCGATCGAAGATCCGTCGGCGCGCGGCCTGCGCCGCCTCCTGGTCGCGATCGGGACCGGGACGCCACGGGCGGTCGATGTTCACGACCGGGTGATAGGCGAGATCTGCCGTCAGCAGCAGTTGATCGGTTCCGGAATGGACCAGGAAGGCGGCCATCCCGGGGGTATGGCCCGCCGCGGCAAGGGTCGTGAGGCCGGGAACGATCTCGCGGCCCGGTTCGTAGAGTTCGACCGTGTCGGCGACGGGCTCCACGCTTCGCTTGATCGCCGCAC
>NZ_JAUXYO010000063.1 GCF_030694325.1 Allobosea sp.
GTGCGGCCGGGCGGGGTTTGCGGGTTTCGTCGCTTGCGGCCGTTGCGGGCCGAAGGCGGCGGAGGCGCAGATCGCCATCGCGCGGGTGAGTCAGGCCGCGCGACCCGAGACCCGGATAACCAGAAGGCGATCTGGTCGGCAGAAAACACCTGCGCGCGGGACGAGGTAGCGGCTGTTGGCGCTGCTTCGACACGACATTCGACATCGACATCGGCACGCAGCCGTCGACTGCGACGCCACCATCGTCCCGCGCATCCCCTTGGATACGCATTCGTAGAGCCCGAAACCCCGCGGCGTTCAGCCGGTCGGGGGTTTCGGTGTGATTCAGATCGCGCGCTTGCCGATGATCGCGAAGCGCAGCTTGGACGAGAGGAAGTCGATCGCGGTGACGGCGGCCAGGATCAGCAGGATCAGGAAGGAGACCTGCTGCCATTCGAGCGTGCGGATGGTCTCCGCGAGGTAGAGGCCGATGCCGCCGGCGCCGACGATGCCGATGATGGTCGAGGAGCGGGTGTTGGACTCGATGTAGTAGAGCACCTGGCTCGCGATCACCGGCAACACCTGCGGGATCAGGCCGAAGCGGATCTCGTGGAGCTTGTTGCCGCCCATCGAGGTCACGCCCTCGACCGGCTTGCGGTCGGCGGATTCGATGGCCTCCGAATAGAGCTTGCCGAAGGCGCCGAGATCGCTGGTCATGATCGCGAGCATGCCGGCGAAGGGGCCGAGACCAACGACGTTGATCCAGATCAGCGCCCAGATCAGCGCATCGACGCCGCGCACGGTGTCGAGCGAGCGGCGCGCGAAGAAATGCACGATCTTGTTGGCGACGACGTTGCGAGCGGCGATGAAGCCGAGCGGGAAGGCGAGGATCGCGGCCAGGATGGTGCCGAGGAAGGCGATCGCGATCGTCTCGAACAGCGCCTTCACGAAGATGATCGCGCGGGCGAAGGAGCCGGGGTCGGGCGGCAGCATCAGCACCACGAAGGTACCGAGGTTACTGAGCCCCGACAGGATCCGCCAGATCGAGACCTCGAAGGTGCTGACGCCATAGACGAAGAGACCGATCAGCACGGCGACGACAGCGCCGGTGGTCAGCTTCGTCTGCAGCGAGCCGCCGATGGCGGCCTGGTGGCGGGCGACGAGCGCGGCTTGTTCGGCGGGGGACAGGGCGAGGCTCATTTGCCGTGCTCCAGGCTCAGCAGCGCGTGGCGCAACCGCTCGGTGCCGAAATCGATCAGCATCACCGTGACGATGATCAGCAGCAGGATGGCGCTGACATCGGTGAAGTAGAATTTGCGGATCGCTTCGATCAGGTCCTGGCCGATGCCGCCGGCGCCGACGAAGCCCATGATCGAGGCGCCGCGGACATTGATCTCGAAGCGCAGCAGCGCGTAGCTGGCGAAATTGGAGAGCACCTGGGGGACAATCGCGAAACGGATCGTCTGCCACCAGCCGGCGCCCGTCGCGGTGAGCCCGTCCACCGGCTTCATGTCGATGTTCTCGACGACCTCGGAGAACAGTTTGCCCATCGCGCCCATGGTATGGATGGCGATCGCCAGCACGCCCGGCAGCGGACCGAGGCCGAAGGCGATGACGAAGATCAGCGCGAAGACGATCTCAGGAACGGTGCGGCAGAATTCGAGGAAGCGCCGCGCCACGAAGCGGGCCCAGCCCGAGCGCCCGAGATTGGCGGCGGCGACGAAGCAGAGCAGAAAGCCGCCGAGCGCGCCGAGGATCGTTCCGACATAGGCGATGAGCACGGTCTGCCAGAGCAGCTTGAGCCAGCCCTTCCAGCCCCAGAACCATTCGGCGAGATCGGCGCCGAGGCTGTTCCAGCGCAGCACCGGCATGGTCTCGAGGATGTATTTCGGGAAGCGCCAGGCATTGTCTGCGAATTTGCCGAGATCGACCTCCGAGCCGATGGCGGAGAGCCAGACGAGCACGGCGAGGACGGCCGCACCGATGAGCGTCTGGCGGCGCTTGGCGGCCATGGCGCCGGCATAGGCCGCGGCATGGGCCGTGATCGCGGGATCGTCGCGGTCGATCGCGAGGGTCATGGATCGTTGAATCCGTTGCCGGTCGGGCGCGGGGAACCCCTCTCCTGTAAGGAGAGGGGCAGGGGTGAGGTGTCGGTCGTTGGACCAGTCGAACGCCGCCTTTTGCAGCAGTGGGTTGCGGTGAGGTCACGGCCAAGGCGTCAAACGGACGACCCCTCACCCTGCTGCCCTTTCCCTTCGGGAGAGGGTTCCCCGCGCTGCGCTGGTCCGACGGCGCGGGTTAGCCTCTACGAGGCCTTCTTGCGGCGCAGCGCGTCGACGAACTTGTTGAGTTCGATGATCGGGTCGTAGGCCTTGTTGTCGACGGCCTGGAGCGGACCCTGCTTGCCCTCATAGATCTTGTCGAAGGCCGCCTTGTCCTTGGTGGCGAGGTTGAGCACCGCGTCCTTGATCTTGGCCTTCAGCTCGGTCGGCAGCTCGGTCAGATAGGCCATCGGCGAGTTCACGATCTGCTCGGACTTGTAGATGATCCGGAAATCCTCGGCCTTGACCATGTTCTTGCGGGCCATGCGCTGCAGGTTGGATTCCTGCTCGTCGTTCCACCAGTTGGCGGCGACATCGACGGTGCCTTGGCCGAGCGCGATGACCGCGTTCTCGTGGCTGCCGGTGTAGACCACCTTGCCGAAATAGCTCTCGGGATCGATCTTCATGCCATCGAGCGCGAAGCGCGGGACGTTGTTGCCCGAGGTCGAATTCGGGTCGACCAGGCCGAGGTTCTTGCCCTTCAGATCCTCGATCTTCTGGTAGGGCGAGTCCTTCTTCACGTAGAAGACCGAGTAGTAGCCCTTGGTGCCGTCGATGTTGGTCTCGATCGCGAAAGCGTCGATCTTCGCGCCGGTCATCAGCGCGCGGGCGAAGGAGGACGGACCGTACATGCCGATATGGATGTTGCCGGCGCGCTGGCCCTCGATCAGGGCGGCATAGTCGTTGGCGATGCGCAGCGTCACCTTGGTGCCGATTTCCTTGGCGAGGTAGTTCACGAAGGGCGTGTAGCGCTCGACGACGCCCGAGGCGTTCTCGGCCGGGATGATGGCGAAGACGAGTTCCGGATACTTCGCCTTCCAATCCTGGGCGAAGGCGGGGGCGGCAAGCGAGGCGGCGAGGCCGGCAGCGGCGAGCGTCAGGGTATGACGGCGGGTCAGCATGGTTTTGCTCCTGTTGCAGTCGGGTCGTTGGAAGTGTGGTTCGGTCGGCGGGCGCGGGCGCGGGCGGCTCAGGCGACGTTCTGCTTGGCGCGCTGCGCCTCTTCGCTGGCGATGGCCTCGAGCTGATCGAGCGCCTCGGCGCCGGCATCCTTGGCCTCGATGCCGTAGAGCTTGGCGGCGACCTCGCTGGTGAGCTGGTGCGGCGGGCCGTCGAAGACGACCTTGCCGGCGGCCATGCCGATCAGCCGGTCGCAGTATTTCGACGCGATATCGAGGTGATGCAGGTTCGAGACGACGGTGATGCCGTCCTCGCGGTTGATCCGAAAAAGCGCATCCATCACCACCTGGGTGTTGCGCGGGTCGAGCGAGGCGATCGGCTCGTCGGCGAGGATGATCTGCGGCTCCTGGACGAGGGCGCGGGCGATGGCGACACGCTGCTGCTGGCCGCCGGAGAGGGTTTCGGCGCGCTGGGCGAGCAGATGGCCCATGTCGAGACGCTCGAGGGCGGCGATGGCGCGGATCTTGTCGTCGCGGGAGAAGCTCTTGACCAGGGTCAGCGCGGCGGAGCGGTGGTCGAGCCGGCCGAGCAGGACATTGGTCAGCACGTCGAGCCGGCCGACGAGGTTGAACTGCTGAAAGATCATCGCCGTATCGCGGCGCCAGCGGCGGAGTGGCGCGCCCTTCAGGGCTGTGACGTCGCGGTCGCCGGAGACGATGCGGCCTGCGCTGGGGTCGGCGAGGCGGTTGAGCATGCGCAGCAAGGTCGACTTGCCCGCTCCCGACCGGCCGATGATGCCGACCATCTCGCCTCGGGGAATGGAGAGCGTGACGTTGTCGACAGCGGCATTGACGCCGAAGCGCTTGGTCAGACCTTCGATGCGCAGCATGATCGCGGTCCCGCGTTCAGAGGCGAGCATGAGTTCGGCCCGAGGCAGGTCATGCCGCCGGGCTCACGCTCCTTGATGAAGGATTGCTAAACACGGCAGATGACAGGCCGGTGACGGCGTTTTGGGCCGTCAGGCGCCTCGCAGCAGCAGATCGACGCAATCGCGGACATAGGCGGCGCGGAGGTCGGGGGGCGTCTGCTCGACGTTCATCAGGGCCCGATGCTGATGGAAGCCTCGGAGCATGCCGACGAACTGCTCCGCCAGCACCCGGGAGCGTGCCTCGTCCAGCGGCCGCGCCAGACCATCACCGATATGTGAACGCTGCCGCAGGAGCGCCGAAAGGTCGTCGATGATCCGCAGCGCCCCGGCCTCGTAAGCGGCCTGACCGAGTTCGGGAAAGCGCGTCGCGGCGCTCATGACGAGACGGTGGAGATCGAGGGAATGCGGATTCAGCATCATCGCCAGAGCGTCCTCGCCGAGCCTGACGAGGGCGCTGCGCAGGTCCGCCTCCGCGACCGGCCGACGGAGCGGAATCGTCAATTTTTCAGCAAGTTGCGTGCAGATCGCGCGGAACAGCGCGTCCTTGTCGGCGAAGTGGCTGTAGATGGTCTGCTTGGAGACGCCGGCGCGCTGGGCGATCTGGTCGAGCGTCACGCGGTCGTAGCCTTCGGCGAGGAACATCGCGGAGGCGGCGCGCAGTATGGCGTTGTGCTTGTCCACCCGCAATCGTGACGGCAGGCTCCTTGCATCCGGCTCGCCGGAGGCAGACAATTCCGCTTCGGCAGCGTCTGTCATCGTTCTGCCCTTCGGACCCCTTATCAAACTGGACCGTCCAGTCTAAAATAAACCTGTCGCATCGGAGCGTCCAGTTCAATGAAGCGGTTCGTCTATCTGCTCCTGCTCGTCGGCCTCGCGGTCGGAGGCTACTACGGCTATCGCCACTACGAGAAGTCGAAGGCGCCGGCCCAGGCTGCGGCTCCGGCCGCGCCGCGCGCCGGCGTGCCGGTCGAGGTGGCGAAGATCGAACGCGGGACCGTGAACGAGGAGGTCGAGGCGCTGGGCACGCTCGCCGCGGACGAGTCGGTCGTGATCGCTCCCGAAATCGCCGGCCGTGTGACCGCGCTCGGCTTCAAGGAGGGCGAGCGCGTCGAGAAGGGGCAGGTGCTGGTCAAGCTCGACACCGCGATCCTCGACGCCGAACTCAAGCAGCAGCAGGCCGATCTCGGACTGGCGCGAGACACTTTCGAGCGCAACCGCTCGCTCAGCCAACGCGGCGTCGGCACGCAGGTGGCGCTCGACGAAGCCACCGCCAAGCTCGCCGCCGCCGAGGCGCGGGTGCAGCTGTCGCAGGCGAAGCTGGCGCAATCGACGCTGATCGCGCCCTTCAACGGCGTCGTCGGCCTGCGTGCGGTCAGCGTCGGCGATTATGTCGCGGTGGGCAAGCAGCTGATCACGCTCACCAACATCGATCCGATCAAGGTCGATTTCCGGGTGCCCGAAATCTTCCTGGCTCAGGTGAAGGTCGGCCAGACGATCAGCCTCAAGGTCGACGCCGTCCCCAACAGGGATTTCCAGGGCCGGATCTTCGCAGTCGATCCCGTCGTCGACATCAATGGCCGTGCGATCCGGCTGCGGGCCACGGTGCCCAACGGGGACCTGGTGCTGAAGCCAGGCCTCTTCGCCCGCGTCACCATCGTCGTCGACCAGCGCGAAAACGCGATGCTGATCCCGGAATCCGCCGTGGTGCCGGACGGCATCGGCAAGGTCGTCTTCATCGTCGAGAACGGGAAGGCGAAGCGCGTCGCCGTGGAACTCGGCAAGCGCCTGCCCGGCAAGGTCGAGGTTCTGAAAGGTCTGACGCCGCAGATGCAGGTGGTCAGTTCCGGGCAGATGCGGCTGAGGGACGGCGCGACCGTCTCGATCAAGAACACTGCGCCGCCCGTGCAGACCAGCGCGCTGCCCGTCGCGCCGACGAGCCCCTGAGCCGAGACCCCGCGCCATGAGCCTCTTCGCCATGTTCGTCCGCCGGCCGGTCTTCTCGACCGTGCTGAGCCTGCTGGTGCTGCTGATCGGCGCGGTGTCCTATACGCGCCTGACGGTGCGCGAATATCCCAATATCGACGAGCCGGTCGTCTCGGTGCGCACGGTCTACACCGGCGCCAGCGCCGAGATCATCGAGACGCAGGTCACGCAGATCCTGGAGAACTCGATCGCAGGCATCGAGGGCATCGAGATCATCTCCTCGACCAGTCGACAGGAGCAGAGCAACATCTCGGTCCGCTTTCGGCCCGATGTCGACCCCGATGTCGCGGCGTCCGACGTGCGCGACCGCGTCAGCCGCGTGCGCGGCCGCATGCCGACCGAGATCGACGAGCCGATCATCGCCAAGGTCGAGGCAGACGCGCAGCCGATCCTGTTCCTCTCACTGGTCAGTTCGCGCCATAATCCGCTGGAGCTGACCGACTTCGCCGACCGGTTCATCACCGACCGCGTGCAGAACATCACCGGCGTGGCCGAGGTGCAGATCCGCGGCGAGCGGCGCTACGCCATGCGCATCTGGCTCGATCGGGCCCGGATGTCGGCCTACAACATCACGGTTCAGGAGATCGAGGCGGCGGTCCGGGCCCAGAACGTCGAGATCCCGTCGGGACGGATCGAAAGCAACAACCGCGAATTCACGGTCCTCTCGCAAACCGGGCTGACGACGCCGGAGCAGTTCCAGCAGATCGTCATCAAGGACGCCAACAACTTCCCGATCAAGCTGAGTGACGTCGCGCGCGTCGAACTCGGTGCTCTGGCCGAGCGCAATGCCGCCTGGTTCTCGGGCAAGTCCTCCGTCACGATCGGCATCGTCAAGCAGGCGACCGCCAACCCGCTGGACGTATCCAGCGGTGTCCGGGCCGCGCTGCCGGAGATCATCGAGGATCTGCCGGACGGCATGACGATCGCGACCTCTTATGACAGCTCGGTCTTCATCGACCGTTCGATCCAGGCCGTCTACACGACGATCCTCGAGGCGGTTGTCCTCGTCGTCCTGATCATCTTCGTCTTCCTGCGTTCGCTGCGCGCGACATTGATCCCGCTCGTCACCATCCCGGTGTCGCTCGTGGGCTCGTTCGCGCTGATGTATGCCTTCGGCTTCACGGTCAACACGCTGACCCTGCTCTCGATGGTGCTGGCGATCGGGCTGGTCGTCGACGACGCCATCGTCGTGCTGGA
>NZ_JAUXYO010000064.1 GCF_030694325.1 Allobosea sp.
CTGCGGCAACATAAGCGGAAGGGTGCAAATGTCTTTCCCTTGGCAATGGCCTCGCCCGCACCTAGATTGATGCTGCAAACTCTCGGCCTCTTCCGGTTGGTCCGGCAGGCCTGATCGGACAGATGATGAATCCGAACTTCCGCAATTTCGCCCTCTGGGTGGTGATCTTCCTGCTGGTGCTGGCGCTGGTGACGCTCTTCCAGAGCCCGAACCAGCGTTCCAACATCAACGAGATTCCCTACAGCCAGCTCATCAACGAGTCGGAGGCCGGGCGGATCACGAATGTCGTCGTCGCCGGCCAGGAGATTTCCGGGACCTTCTCCGACGGGCGCAGCTTCGTGACCTACGCGCCCTATGGCGATCCGGCCCTGCTGAAGACGCTGGCCCAGAAGGGTGTTCAGGTTTCGGCGCGCGCCCCTTCCGAGGGCACGCCCTGGTTCATGGCGCTGCTGGTCAATTCGCTGCCCTTCGTCATCTTCATCGGCCTGTGGATCTTCATGTCCCGCCAGATGCAGAATGGCGCCGGCCGGGCAATGGGCTTCGGCAAGTCGAAGGCCAAACTCCTGACCGAGGCGCATGGCCGCGTCACCTTCGACGACGTCGCCGGCATCGACGAGGCCAAGGAAGACCTGACCGAGATCGTCGAGTTCCTGCGCGATCCGCAGAAGTTCCAGCGGCTGGGCGGGCGCATCCCGCGCGGCGTTCTGCTGGTCGGCCCTCCCGGCACCGGCAAGACGCTGACGGCGCGCGCCGTCGCCGGCGAGGCGAATGTGCCGTTCTTCACGATCTCGGGCTCGGATTTCGTCGAGATGTTCGTCGGCGTCGGTGCCAGCCGCGTGCGCGACATGTTCGAGCAGGCCAAGAAGAACTCGCCCTGTATCATCTTCATCGACGAAATCGACGCGGTCGGCCGCCATCGTGGCGCCGGCCTCGGCGGTGGCAATGACGAGCGCGAGCAGACGCTGAACCAGTTGCTGGTCGAGATGGACGGTTTCGAGCCGAACGAGGGCGTCATCATCATCGCCGCCACCAACCGTCCCGACGTGCTCGACCCCGCGCTGCTGCGCCCGGGCCGCTTCGACCGGCAGATCACCGTGCCGAACCCCGATGTCAACGGCCGCGAGAAGATCCTGCGCGTTCACATGCGTAAGGTGCCGCTGGCGCCCGACGTCGATCCCAAGGTGGTCGCACGTGGCACGCC
>NZ_JAUXYO010000071.1 GCF_030694325.1 Allobosea sp.
AGACGATCGACTTGATCCACTTGATCGCGGCTTCGATCGACTTGCCGTCGGCCGAGGCGATCTTGATGGTGCCGTCGTCCTCGATGTTGACCTTCGCGCCGGTCTTCTCGACGATTTCGCGGATGACCTTGCCGCCGGAGCCGATGACTTCGCGGATCTTGTCGACCGGGATCTTCATCGTCTCGATGCGCGGGGCATACTCGCCGAGCTGGCCGCGCGCGGTCGACAGCGCCTTGTTCATCTCGTCGAGGATGTGGTCGCGACCGCCCTTGGCCTGGTCGAGGGCGACCTTCATGATCTCCTCGGTGATGCCGGCGATCTTGATGTCCATCTGCAGCGAGGTGATGCCCTCGGCCGTTCCGGCACCCTTGAAGTCCATGTCGCCGAGATGGTCCTCGTCACCCAGGATGTCGGAGAGCACCGCGAAGCGCTCGCCTTCCAGGATCAGGCCCATGGCGATGCCCGCGACCGGCGCCTTCAGCGGCACGCCGGCATCCATCAGCGCCAGCGAGGTGCCGCAGACGGTGGCCATCGAGGACGAGCCGTTCGACTCGGTGATCTCCGAGACGACGCGGATCGTGTAGGGGAACTCCGACTTCGCCGGCAGCATCGGCCGGATGGCGCGCCAGGCGAGCTTGCCATGGCCGATTTCGCGACGGCCGGGCGAACACATGCGGCCGGCTTCACCCACCGAATAGGGGGGGAAGTTGTAGTGCAGCAGGAAGGTCTCCTTATAGGTGCCCTCCAGCGAGTCGATGAACTGCTCGTCGTCGCCGGTGCCGAGCGTGGTCACGACCAGCGCCTGCGTCTCGCCGCGGGTGAACAGGGCCGAGCCGTGGGTGCGCGGCAGGATGCCGGCCTCGGCGACGATCTTGCGGACGGTCTTGAGGTCACGGCCGTCGATGCGGACGCTGTCGTCCAGGATCATCCAGCGCACGACCTTGGCCTGCGCCTCCTTGAACTGGCTGCCGACCTGCTCCTTGGAGAAGGTCGTGACGCCGTCCGGGGTCTCCGAGATCAGCGAGGCGACCTTGGCCTTGGCGGCATCCAGCGCCTTGTAGCGCTCGGCCTTGGTGCGAATCTGGTAGGCGGCGCGGATGTCGGCGTCGACCAGCTTGAGAACCGCGTCGAGAACCGCGGAGTTGTCGGCCGGCGTATAGTCGCGCGGCTCCTTGGCGGCCTTCTCGGCCAGGCGGATGATGGCGTCGATCACTGGCTGGAAATGCTTGTGGCCGAACATCACGGCGCCGAGCATGATCTCCTCGGAGAGCTGCTTGGCCTCCGACTCGACCATCAGGACGGCGTCGGGCGTTCCGGCGACGACGAGGTCGAGCGCCGATTCCTTGATCTCGTCGACCAGCGGGTTGAGCTTGTAGGCGCCGTCGAAATAGCCGACGCGGGCGGCACCGACCGGGCCGGTGAAGGGAACGCCGGAGAGCGTCAGCGCGGCGGAGGCGGCGACCATCGCGACGATGTCGGGGTCGTTCTCGAGGTCATGCTGCAGCACGGTGCAGACGACCTGCGTCTCGTTGCGGTAGCCCTCGACGAAGAGCGGGCGGATCGGCCGGTCGATCAGGCGGGAGACCAGCGTCTCCTTCTCGGTCGGGCGGCCTTCGCGCTTGAAATAGCCACCCGGGATGCGGCCGGCGGCGAAGGTCTTTTCCTGGTAGTTCACGGTCAGCGGGAAGAAATCGATCCCCGGCTTCGGCGATTTGGCGGAGACGACAGTCGCGAGCACGACGGTCTCGCCATAGGTCGCGAGCACGGCGGCGTCGGCCTGGCGGGCGATCTTGCCGGTCTCGAGCACGAGCTTGCGCCCGCCCCACATCAGTTCTTCGGTCTGGACATCGAACATGGATTTTCTTTCGGATCGGATGCGACCCAGCCGGCGTCTCAAGCCCATGGGCAAGACGGCGAAGCGCTCGGTTCCGGACGGTCACGATCCGCGCCCGAGCGCTTTGCGATCCTGCCATGGGCGAGAGGCGCCCGGCGGGTCATGCGGCAGGCCGCCCCATGCGGCTGCCGCGTTGGAGAGGGGCTTGTGCCGCACCATTGCGGCGAACCCCTTTTACGAAAGCGCCCGGAGCGGAACCGCACCGGGCGTTGGCGTCAGCGGTCGATCAGCGGCGGATGCCGAGCTTCTCGATCAGCGAGCGGTAGCGCGGCTCGCTCTTGCTCTTCAGGTAGTCGAGCAGAGAACGGCGCTGCGAGACCATCTTGAGCAGGCCGCGACGGGAGTGGTTGTCCTTGGTGTGGGACTTGAAGTGGCCGGTCAGGTTGTTGATGCGCTCGGTGAGGATCGCGACCTGGACTTCCGGCGAGCCGGTGTCGTTCGGCTTGGTGGCATGCTCTTTCATGAGCGCTGTCTTGCGCTCGGCAGTGATCGACATCGTGTGATCCTTCGGTTGGGTGTTGATCTGGCGGGCCGCAGCCGGGATGTCGTCCAGCAGGGTCCGAAGCCCGCGATCCGCCTCATCGCGGAGGGGTCGCGCAGCCGGCCGCGAAGGCCGGTTGGCGGCGGTATACACGAAATGGCGGCAAATGCCAGCGTTCCGGCCGGAACTTGCGAAGCGGCCGGCCGTTGCAGGAGACGGGTCCAACGGCAGGTGTTGCGTTATGCGGAATTCGGACAAGGATCGCCTCATCATCGCGCTGGCCGCGCAGCTGCGGGCGGAACGCCAGACGCGCGAGGCGCTCGCCGCCGTCGTCGCCAATGGCCAGATCGACCGCGAGGTGCTGCTCGCCATCCTGGAAGACCCGGTCCCCGCCCCGTCGCGGGAGGATCTCGTCCGGGCGGATGCCCTCTCCCGCCGGCCGCATCTCGCTGCGAGGGCCGCCTGATGGCCCCGCGTCCCGCCTGGAAGGGCTATCTCAAGCTTTCGCTCGTCTCTTGCGCCGTCGAGCTGACCGGCACGACCGACCACAGCGAGAAGGTCTCGTTCCGCATCATCAACCGCAAGACCGGCAACACCGTGAAACGCCAATATGTCGATGGCGTCACCGGAAAGCCGGTCGAGGACGACGACGAGGTCAAGGGCTACGAGATCGGCGACAACGAGTACCTGCTGGTCGAGGAGGAGGAGATCGACGCCGTCCAGATCGAATCCTCGCACACCCTCTCGATCGAGCATTTCGTCGACCGCGCCGATATCCCGCAGATCTATTTCGACACGCCCTATTACGTCACGCCCTCCGACGACGTCTCCGAGGAGGCCTTCGCGGTGATCCGCGAGGCGATGGCGCGGCAGAAGAAGGCCGGCATCGCGCGCATCGTGCTCTACCGCCGCGAGCGGCCGGTGATGATCGAGCCCTTCGACAAGGGCCTGCTGCTGACGACGCTGCGCTATGACAAGACCGTGCGGAAGCCCGACGAGGTCTTCGGTGATCTGGGCAAGCCGAAGATCGATTCCGAGCTGATCGACCTCGCCACCCATATCATCGACAAGAAGCAGGCCGCCTTCGACCCGTCGGGCTTCGAGGACCGCTATGAGAGCGCCCTGCTGGAGCTGATCCGGGCCAAGCAGAAGGGCAAGAAGCCGCCCGTGGTCCAGGCGGCCGAGCGTCCCGCCAATGTCGTCAACCTGTTCGACGCGCTGAAGAAAAGCCTGGCCGGGGACGACGATGCCGGCGACGACGAGCCGGCAGCTTCCCCGGGAAAGAAGGCTGCCGCTTCTGGCTCGGCACCGGCGAAATCTGCCTCGCGCGCCAAATCTGCTGCCAAGTCCGCCAGGGCCAAGAAGAGCGCCTGAGGCCCGGGGGAGGGGTGAATGGCCGGCCTCGACGTCTATCGCGCGAAACGGGACTTCACCCGCACCAGCGAGCCCCAGGGGAAGGCCGCGCCCAGTCGAGCGGCCAAGGCGCGGGCGCGCCAGGCCCATGGCGGGGTCTTCGTGGTCCACAAGCACGCCGCCCGGCGCCTTCATTACGATCTCCGGCTCGAGCATGACGGCGTGCTCTGGTCGTGGGCGGTCACGCGGGGCCCGAGCCTCGATCCCGACGAGAAGCGGCTCGCCGTGCATGTCGAGGACCACCCGCTCGACTATGGCAGCTTCGAAGGCACGATCCCCGAGGGGCAGTATGGCGCCGGCTCCGTCATCGTCTGGGACGAGGGCCGCTGGGTCCCGGAGGGCGACCCGGACTTCGGTCTGCGGAAGGGTCATCTCTCCTTCATGCTGGAGGGTCACAAGCTCGCCGGGCAATGGCATCTCGTGCGCCTGAAGCCGCGCCGCGGCGAGAAGCGCGACAACTGGCTGCTGATCAAGGTTGATGACGCCGCCGCGAGGCCCGACGAGGACATTCTCGAAACCGCGCCCAATTCGGTTGCGTCAGGCCTGAGCATCGACGACATCGCCGAAGGCAAAGCGCCCGAGCCGAGGGTCTGGGGCAAAACGAAGCGGCCGGGAACGAACGACGTCAGCGAAGCCGGCCGGCAGCCGGCAGCCAGGTCGGCTGCGAACACCACGCGTGCGGCAAAGTCCAAAGCGGTTCGCAAGGCCGCTCCCAAGACGACCTCCAAGCCGCAGCCGCACGATGCCCTGCCGGATTTCGTGCCGCCCTGCCTGGCGACGCTGCAGGAGAAGCCGCCGGCCGGCGAGCGCTGGCTCCACGAGGTCAAGTTCGACGGCTACCGCCTTCAGGCCCGCATCGATAACGGGGCGGTGCGTCTCTTGACCCGCTCCGGGTTGGACTGGACCGATCGTTTCGGCGCGACGTTGTCGGAAGCGCTGGCCGGATTGCCCTGCGAGACGGCGCTGATCGACGGCGAGGTGGTCGCGCTTGGCGAGAGCGGGGTCTCCTCCTTCGGGGCTCTCCAGCAGGCGCTGTCGGATGGAACGACCGGCGCGCTCACATTCTTCGCCTTCGACTGCCTGCATCTCGACGGGCAGGATCTGCGTGCCGATCCGCTGATCGCGCGCAAGGGCCGGCTTGAGGATCTGCTGCGCGGCGCCGACGAGGCCGGCCCCCTGCGCTATAGCGAGCATTTCATCGAGCCGGGGCAGACCATGCTGCGCCATGCCTGCCGGATGGGGCTGGAAGGCGTCATCTCCAAGCGCGCCGACGCGCCCTATCGCAGCGGCCGCGGGCGCGACTGGGTGAAGTCGAAATGCACGCTGCGGCAGGAATTCGTCATCGCCGGCTATGTGCCCTCCGAGGGCTCGGGCCGCGAACTGGGCTCGATCCTCGCCGCCTATCACGAGGACGAGGCCCTCAAGCCGGCCGGGCGCGTCGGGACCGGCTTCACCCGCGCCTCGGCGGCCGCGCTAAAGCAGCGCCTCGACACGCTGCGGAGCGAGGCGTCACCCTTCGAGGGCGCGGCAGGCCGCGAAAAAGGTGTCGTCTGGGTGAAGCCGGAACTCGTTGCCGAGGTCGAATTCGGCGCCTGGACCGGCTCGAAGACGCTGCGGCATGCGAGCTTTCTGGGGCTCCGCGAGGACAAGCCGGCGCAGGAGGTGGTTGCAGAACAGCCGGCGGAGGTATCGGCGGGCGAAGCGCCGGCGTCGAAGGCGACAACCCGCTCGAGGAGCGGACCGGCGAAGACGAAACGCAAGCCGGCGAAAGCCGCGGGCGCATCGGCAGCCCCGAAGGCGACGACCTCGGTCAGGCTCTCAAGCCCCGACAAGCCGCTCTGGCCCGATATCGGTTTCACCAAGCAGGGCCTGCTCGACTACTACGCCACGATCTGGCCGGTGATGGCGCCGCATGTGATCGAGCGGCCGCTCAGCCTCGTCCGCGCCCCCAACGGCATCGCGGGGCACTCCTTCTTCCAGAAGCACGCGATGCCGGGGATGCACGAGGCGGTCCATCGCGTGAAGGACAAGGACGGCGAGGAACTGCTCGTCATCCGTGATTTCGACGGGTTGGCGGCGCTGGTCCAACTCGGCACGGTCGAGATTCATCTCTGGGGAGCGACGATCGAGGCCGTCGAAACGCCGGACCAGATCATCTTCGATCTCGATCCCGATCCGGGCGTGCCGCTGGAGCGCGTCCGGGAGGCGGCGCTGACCGTGCGCGACCGCCTGCGCGAAATCGGCTTCGAGAGCCTGCTGAAAACCTCGGGCGGAAAAGGGTACCATGTCGTGATGCCATTGCGCGCCGGTGCCGGCTGGGACCGGGTCAAGGGCTTCGCGCGCGATTTTGCCCAAGCCCTGGCCGGCAGTGAGCCGGCCCGCTTCACAGCGACGCTGTCGAAGAAGGCCCGCAAGGGCAAGATCTTCGTCGATTACCTGCGCAATGGCCGCGGCTCGACGGCGATCGCGCCTTATTCGACGCGGGCCCGCCCCGGCGCACCGGTAGCGATGCCGATTGCCTGGGAGGATCTGAAGACCACCGCTCCCGACGCTTTCGATGCCGCGACCCTGCTCGAGGAAGGGCCGCCGGCCGATCACTGGAACGGCTTTTTCGACGCAGCCCGCCCCCTCACGGGGAAGGGCTGAACCGGCCGAACTCAGAATTCTTCCCAGCCGGCGTCGCCGGCGCGGCTGTTGGCCACCTTTTTCGCGGCTGGAGCGGGTGCCGCAGCCGCAGCGTGAGGCTTGGGTGCGGCGGGCCGGTGCGCGGGCCGCGGCGCCTGCACCTTGGTCTGCGAGAACGCGGCTTGCGCGAGATGGCGCAGGCGCGCGGGCTCGGTCGAGGCCGACACGGCGCCGGAGCCGGAGCCGGAAAGGCCCTCCGGCCCGGTCCTGAACGCCGCCACGAGGTCGTTGAGCTGACCGATGCGATTGGACAACGATCCGGCTGAGGCGGCGCTCTGTTCGGCCAGCGCGGCGTTCTGCTGCGTCATCTCGTCGAGATGCGCGACGGCCTGGCTCATCTCGTCGATGCCGTTGGCCTGTTCGCCGGAGGCCGCCGAGATGTCGGCGATGGTGGCGGCGACCTTGCGGGAGGCCCCGAGGATCTGTTCCAGCGCCTCGCCGGCCTGGCGCACCAGCTTGACGCCCTCGCCGACCTCCATGTTCGAGGACGAGATCAGCGCCGAGATGTCCTTGGCGGCGGCGCTCGAGCGCTGAGCGAGGGTCCGCACCTCGGACGCGACTACGGCGAAGCCCTTGCCGGCGTCGCCCGCCCGCGCCGCCTCG
>NZ_JAUXYO010000078.1 GCF_030694325.1 Allobosea sp.
CTGCGCGATGATCTGCGCGCCCTGGAAGCCGAACAGCAGCACCAAAGTCGCCAGCAATGCTGCGAGCGAGACCGGGCCGAGGCTGGAAAGCAGCCGGTCGAGCGCCGCCTGTCCTCCGGTCGCCAACAGCCGGCGACGGATCAGCTGCGCGATGATCACCGGGATGACGATGTAGAGCACGACCGACAGGACCAGCGTGCCCCATGGCACGGTGATAGCGGAGAGCCCGAGCAGCAATCCGACGATCGGCGCGAAGGCCACGACCATGATGGCGTCATTGAGCGCCACCTGACTCAGCGTGAAATGCGGCTCCCCCTTGGTCAGGTTCGACCAGACGAACACCATGGCGGTACAAGGCGCGGCTGCGAGGATGATCAGCCCGGCAATATAGCTGTCGATCTGGTCGGCTGGCAGATGTGGCCGGAACAGCCAGCCGATGAAGAGCCAGCCGAGCAGCGCCATCGAGAACGGCTTGATTGCCCAGTTGATGAACAGGGTGACGCCGATGCCGCGCCAGTGGCGGCCGACCTCGCCGAGCGCGGCGAAGTCGATCTTGAGCAGCATCGGGATGACCATCAGCCAGATCAGCACGGCGACCGGCAGGTTAACCTTGGCGATCTCGGCCGCACCGATCGCCTGAAATGCGCCCGGCATGACGTGCCCGAGCGCTATGCCGGCGACGATGCACAAGGCGACCCAGAGGGTGAGATAGCGTTCAAATGTCGACATGGTTCTTCCTCACGCGGTCGCGACGCGGCGTCCGTGCTCATCGATGACACGCTCGCCGTCTTCCTTGACGAACTCGCCCCGCTGCGGCGGCGGCAGGTCGAGCACGTCTTCGGATGGCCGGCAGAGCTTTACGCCCTTCGGGCTCACGACGATCGGCCGGTTGATCAGGATCGGATGGGCCAACATAGCGTCGAGCAATTGGTCATCCGTCAGATCCAGATCGCCGAGGCCAAGCTCGGTGTAAGGCGTGCCCTTCTCCCGCAGCAGGTCGCGCACCGAGATGCCCATGCGCTCGATGAGTTGAACCAGCATTGCCCGCGACGGCGGTGTCTTCAGATACTCGATGACGTGCGGCTCGACGCCGGCATTGCGGATCAGCGCCAGTGTGTTGCGCGAGGTGCCGCAATCGGGATTGTGATAGATGATGACATCCATGGCCGACCTCACGCCGCGCTGTTTCGGGGCGAGGATGCACCTTCCGATTGCCCGATCTCTGCGAGCTTGGCGCGGAGCGACGACTTGTCGAGGCTGGCCACGGGCAGAGCCGTAAAAACGGAAATCCGGTTCTTGAGATAGCGGAACGCAGCGACGAAGGCGGCTTCCTTCTGGATATCCGTGCCCTCGACCGCGGCGGGGTCCTCGATGCCCCAATGCGCGGTCATCGGCTGGCCGGGCCATACCGGGCAGCTTTCGCCGGCAGCGTTGTCGCAGACGGTGAATACGAAATCCATCACTGGCGCATCGGCGACGGCGAACTCCTCCCAACTCTTCGAGCGGAATCCGTCGGCCGGGTATTCGTAACTCTTCAGCACCCTCAGCGCGAAGGGATTGACGGTCCCCTTCGGTTGGCTGCCGGCGGAGAAGGCCCGGAAGCGACCACCCCCGTCCTTGTTAAGAATGCTTTCGGCAAGGATCGAGCGTGCCGAATTGCCGGTGCAGAGGAAGAGAACATTATAGATGCGGTCAGCCATTGGCGGGCTCCTTGGTGACTCCATTTTGAGGGGTGCAGCAGGGTGAAAGGTCAGCGATCAACGGTGCGCAGATCTCTGGCCGCCCGCCGCAACAATCCTTGACGAGATAGCCGGCAAGCTCCCGCACCGCATCAAGCTTTGCCCGGTAGATGATCGACCGACTCTGCCGCTCGGCCTCGATCAGCCCGGCTCGGGACAGGATTGCCAGGTGTGTCGACATGGTGTTGTGGGGCACGATCATGTGGCGGGCGATGTCACCGGCTGGCAATCCATCAGGCTCATGCTCGATCAATAGCCGGAACACGTCGAGGCGTGTCGGCTGGGCGAGTGCCGCGAAGGCGAGGATGGCTTGTTCTGATTCCATATGTCGAGACTAGTGGACATAACGGGCAAAGTCCATAGGTCAAAAGTCCGCTACGGGCCGCTAATCCTCGATTTCGACGGTTTCCCCCTCGTCGCCGGAAAAGGTGGGCATGATGTCTCCCGCGAGCAGCTTCTCCTTCGAAAGCAGGCCCGCGTCCTCGAGCGCCTCAAAGTCGGGGAGGTCCCGTAGCGTGTCGAGCCCGAATTCCAACAGGAACTCTTTCGTGGTGACGTAGGTATAAGGGGCGCCCGGCTGCGGCGCGCGCGGGCCGGACGCAATAAACCCGAAGGAGCGCAGATTGCCGATCAGGTCGCGGCTGATCTCTTTTCCGAAGAAGCTGGACAGCTCGGCGCGCGTGATCGGCTGGAAATAGGCGATGCACATCAAAACCAGTACTTCGGATTGGGTGAGATTGACCGCCCGTTCACTTGAGCCGACCGCCGTGCGAATGGCGTCGGCATAGGCCGGACGAGTGAGGTGCTTCCAGCCACCGGCAACCGCGACCAGGTCATAGGGGCGGCCACGCAGCTCCTCCCGGATGTCGTCGATCAGGAGGTCGATGCTGCAGGTCTTGCCAACGATCCGGGCCAGCGTCTCCCGAGTCACCGGCTCACTAGCAGCAAAAATGGTTGCCTCGACGCGGTTCATCCATTCGCGCCAGCGCGCCTCGGGCGGTAGGTGATCCAGTTCGCGATCGAAGAGGCCTTCGACTCCCCGCACCTTTTTCCGTCTTCCCGAAGCACTCTCCGCCATAGTGGTTATAGCCCGTAGATGCGGAAGGTCGAGCGCCCGCTGAGTTCGCGGACGCCGCCGAGCTCAACCAGGCGGTCGAACAGGCGCCGACTGGCCCAGCGCGACAGGTTCCTGGTGGTGAACGTTCCCGACAGCGCCTCATCGTCGAGCAGCCGGTCGACGACATCGCCGGCCGACTTGGATCGCAGCTTCGGCACGACCGCCCGAAGCCGTTCGGCCTGCGCCGCCATGTCTGCCGCCAGCCGGCAGGCATCGGCGGCTCCAAGGGCCGCAGCAATAAAGACAGCCTGCTCGAACGCATCGTTGCCGGGCCGCGCGCGCCGGCCCTCCGATCTCGAACGAAGCAGCGGGATGTGGATCTGGGTGGCAAGAATCGGCACGGCATGCCTCCAGCCCATGCGCCAGGACAGCGCGCAGTCTGCCAGCCACCAGGCCAAGATTTCGGCCTTCGGGCCTTCCCGCATGACGGCCGCTGCAATGCGCGCCGCGACAATGGGGGCCGGGGCGCCGCCGCCCACTTCCTCCCGTGCGATGTCGACCAGTTCGCTGAGACCGTCCGACCAATCGATTCCGAGCAAGGCGACGAGCACCTGCAAATCCTCGGCGCCTGGCGGCAATGACCGGCCGGCCAACCGGCGCCAGCCGGCCAGCACATTGCCGGCGGGTCCTGCCTCGTCGCCGGGCAGGCGCAGCAACCAGGCGTCCCGCAATGCCGCTTCATCTTCGGTGCGGCCGATCAACTTCATGCAGGCGGCCGCGGCTCTCAGCGCTAGGCGATGCCGCCATGCGCCGTTCCATTCGGGCTCGGATCGCACGAGATTGTCGAGCGCGTTCAAGGCGCTGCCGGCCATGAACGCGGCTTCGACCGGGTCCTCGATACGGACGCGCGGCACGGCCCACGCCGGGACTCTGGGAACAGGGAAGGAGAGATGCGATGGCGATGCGGGCTGGCGACTCATGCGAACAGACTAAACGTGATGTGCGGTTTATACGAGCATTTTCACTACTATCCGCACCGCTTGTCGATCTTGTTTTATGTCCGGTAAGCTTCCATTACCGGACGTATTCTGATAGGCTGCCAAATCATGGAAAATCCCCCGCCGAAACCCGCCAAAAACGATCTGCCGGCCGTGGATCCGCTCGCCGGCGACTTGCCCGATATCATCGATCTCGTCATGGAAATGGGCGAGCCCACACCCCGCGTCCCGGCACACGTCGAGGATCTGGTCGAGACCGCCAGGGACTATGCCGACAACGCCAGCTCGGAGAACACGCGCGACGCTTACACCAAGGATTGGAAGCACTTCACCTCCTGGTGCCGGCGCAACGGCTTCGATCCCCTGCCCCCGGATTTGAAAGTGATCGGGCTCTATATCAGCGCCTGCGCCGCCGGTGGTACCAAGCTCGGCGCCCCGGCTCTGTCCGTTTCGACGATCGAGCGCCGTCTCTCCGGCATTTCCTGGAATTTTACGCAGCGCGGCCTTTCCATGGACCGGACCGATCGCCACATCGCCACCGTGCTCGCCGGCATCCGCCGCAAACACACCAGGCCGCCTCGCGTGAAGGAAGCCGTCCTCGGCGACGACCTCATCGCTATGATCGCCACGCTCGGACACGATCTCAGGGGACTCCGCGACCGTGCGATCCTCCTCCTCGGCTTCGCAGGCGGCCTGCGCCGTTCCGAGATCGTCGGTCTCGACGTTACACGCGACGATGAGAGTGATGGCGCCGGTTGGATCGAGATTCTTCCGGGCAAGGGCGTGCTGGTGACGGTGCGCGGCAAGGGCAGTCGCTGGCGCGAAGTCGAGGTCGGCCGCGGCTCCAGCGATCATACCTGCCCCGTGGTCGCGCTCGAGAGCTGGGTCCGCTTCGGTCGCATCGCGCGGGGTCCGCTCTTCCGCCGCATCTTCAAGGACAACAAGACCGTCGATACCGAACGGCTCTCCGACAAGCACGTCGCTCGCCTGGTCAAGCAGACCGTGTTTGCAGCCGGCGTTCGAGCCGACCTGCCCGACGCGGAACGGGTGCTCCTGTTTGCCGGGCACTCGTTGCGTTCAGGTCTCGCCTCGTCGGCCGAGATTGAGGAACGCTACGTTCAGAAGCAGCTAGGCCACGCCTCGGCCGAAATGACCCGTAAGTATCAGCGCCGCCGCGATCGGTTCCGGACCAACCTCACCAAGGCGTCCGGTCTCTGAAAAGCCCCCTTCCCTCCCCCAATTGCAAGCGAAGTGGCTCAATCGGGGAGTGCAGGATTTGCACCTTAGCGCTTCAATTGAAATCGGGAAGTAAAACCGACAGCGGCGGCGGCGCAGTCGCAAACCAGGGTCTGGCGCCCGGTGCGGGAAAGATCGTATCGGCTTGAATTCACATTAAAGAACCTATCATACCCAAGTGAAATAGCCATTCCTTTGTTTCACATCGACACCGGCTCGTACGCAACCATCACTATCGATAATTACCTCTTATCGATAGTAAGCCATCTCGGAGCAAATTCTTGCTGGCTGAGCCGCCATCGTGCTAGGTTTGGCGCGTGACCACGCGATCGAAGGCGCCCAGAATGTCCGAACCACAGCTTTCCATTCGCAGCGCCAAAGCCAGGACGCTCGCACGCTCTCTTTCGCGACGCACGGGACTGTCGATGAACCGCCTCGTCGAGCAGGCGCTCGAGCGCTACGATCGCGAACTGCGCGCAGGCGCCCCCGCCGCCGCCATTGATATCGTTTGGGATCTGGCCGCCGCGGGACGGATCGGTGTCACTGCGGGCGCAAGTTCCGCCCATGACGATTTCTACGACGAGCATGGCCTGCCGCGGTGATCGCGCTCGATACCTCCGTCATTCTGGCCATCGCTCTCGACGAACCCGAGGCCGACGCCTTCAAGGCCCTGTTACGCCATCAGCCTTTGCTGATCGGCTGGCCGACCCTGTTCGAGACGCGGGTGGTTTTGGCCGCGAAGGGGTTCGCGAATGCAGCCGAGATCGTCGCGCGCCTCGCCGAGGCCCCCAACGTCACCGCCCTGCCCTTCGAGGCCAAGCATTATCAAGGGGCCGAGATCGCCTATCAGCGCTACGGCAAGGGGCGCCACCCCGCCGGGCTCAACATGGGCGATTGCTTTTCCTATGCGGTGGCGGTCACGGCCAAAGCGCCGCTGCTGTTCAAGGGCAACGACTTCGGGCAAACCGATCTCATCTGCCATCCCGGCTCCATCGGCCCCGAACGCCGGAAATGACGGATTCGCACGCCGATCGGACGGAATTCCCCATGACCGACATCGTCACTCTCGGCGGCTTTGAGAACCGCCGCGCCCTTCAGCTCGACGCGCTGGCCGGCATTTTGCCGATGGAGCGTCGCGACAAACTCGCGACCATCCTCACCGACGACGATGTCGAGACCCTGCGCCACCTCGCCCGCGAGGGAATGGGTGAGAATTCCCTGCGAGCGCTTGCCTCCGACCTCGCCTATCTCGAGGCCTGGTCAGTCGCCTCGACAGGCTCACCCCTGCCCTGGCCGGCACCTGAAGGATTGGTGCTGAAGTTCGTCGCCCATCACCTCTGGGATCCGGCGCGGCGGGCCGAGGACGCCGCCCACGGCATGCCGAACGACGTCGAGGCTTCCCTGCGCGCCGGCGATCATCTGCGCAGCGACGGGCCCCATGCGAGCTCCACCGTCAAACGGCGCCTGGCTCATTGGGCGACGCTGCATCGCTGGAAGGGGCTTGAAAGCCCGCTCGGCACGCCTGCGATCCGCACCAGCGTGCGCCTGGCGGTCCGGGCCAGCGCAAAACCGCGCCGGCGCAAGAGCAAGCGCGCCGTGACGCGCGACATTTTGGACCGGCTGATCGCGACCTGCCAGACCGACCGTCTCGCCGACAGCCGCGATCTCGCCATCCTGCTCGTCGCCTTCGCCTCAGGCGGACGCCGGCGCAGCGAGGTGGCGCGGCTGCGGCTAGAGCAGCTGAGCGAGGAAGGCGATGTGCCGCTCGATTCCGACGATCCCAACTCGCCTCGCCTGCCCTGCATGGCGATCGCGCTCGGCCGAACCAAGACGACACAGTCCGACGACGATGCTCGCGTGCTGTTGATCGGCTCAGCCGTCGCGGCCCTGCGCGAATGGATCGAGCGGGCGAATATCAAGAAGGGGGCGGTGTTTCGGGCGATCGACCGCTGGGAGGCGATCGACGACCGGGCGCTGACGCCCCAGGCCGTCAATCTCATCCTGAAGCGCCGCTGCACCATGGCCGGACTCGATCCGGTAGAGTTTTCCGCTCACGGCCTCAGGTCCGGTTATCTGACCGAGGCAGCCCGGAATGGCGTCGCACTGCCTGCGGCGATGCGCCAGTCGCAGCACCGCTCGGTTCAGCAGGCATCGCGGTACTATAACGACGCCGATCAGGCACTCGGAAAGGCTGCAAGGCTGGCGATCTGAGGCGCTACCCTTTCGCAAGCTTGGCAGCAGCGGCGGCGGACCGGCTGGAAACTGAGCGCTGCGGCTAGTGAATTGATCGGGACAAACGAGTCCGGCTTGGTCGCGCCGAATATCCGCCCTCTGGAGAGCGGACAGCGGAAAATTCGACCCTTTTGAGACGTTCGCGCCAGGTGTCATATAAAAAAATAGACACTCGTGTTAGTTACCTGGAGGCCCGACTCCGTCATCGCATTGAAGGCAAGTTTTTGGAAAAGTTTGACGCGTGGGAGATGACCGGCCGCCTTGAGCACGAGCAGGGGAAGGGCGACCCGTTTGCGGCCGCTCTTCGTGCAACTCGGATGCCCATGATCGTTACCGACCCCCGGCAGGACGATAATCCGATTGTCTTCGCCAACGACGCTTTCCTGGCTCTGACGGGCTACGAGCGCGACGACGTCATGGGGCGCAACTGCCGCTTTCTTCAGGGCGAAGACACAGATCGGGATACTGTTATATCCCTTGGAAGAGCGGTCGCAGCCGGAAAGGATATCACCGTTGATATCCTAAACTATCGCAAGGACCGCTCACCTTTCTGGAACACGCTCTACGTCAGCCCCGTGTTCTCCGAAGGTGGGGAGTTGCAGTTCTTCTTCGCCTCGCAAGTCGATGTGACCGGCTCGCGCGAAGAGCGGCTGCGTACCGAGCGTGCTGTGAAAATCGCGCAAAGCATCGCTGATACCGTGCGCGACCCCTTTGTCATACTCGATGAGCAATTACGCATCACCACGGCCAGCCGCAACTTCGTCCGCTTGTTCGGAGACGCAGAGCCAAACGTTCTCGGCAGGCGGATCGATGAACTGAAACAAGGACAATGGGATGTCGCTGCGCTGACCGCGCTTCTCAAGAACGTCGTTCCCGATGAAGCGGCATTCGAAAGTTTTCTGATAGAGGACGAATTCCCTGATCTTGGATATCGCGTGTTTAAGCTCAACGCACGCAAAATCCATGTTCCGGATAATCACGTCATCAACCTTTTGCTTGCTTTCGAGGATGTCACCGACGCGGTCAGTGCGGATCGCAACAAGGACATGATGGCGGCGGAATTAGCTCACCGCATCAAGAACTCGCTCGCGATCATCTCTGCATTCGTCTCATTTGAGATAAGGCGAGCGGCAGAGCCGTGCGTCGTGGGTTTTCAGGCTATGCAGTCGCGCATCAACGCGGTTGGAAACCTTTACGACGTGATCGCCCGGTCTAGTGCCTTTGGGCCGGTGAATATGCCCGTCTATCTCGCAGAAATTGCCGCGAGCATTCGTTCAAGTCTCCTCGGCGAAGGCTCGGAGATCGAGCTAGCCTTGGACGTTGAACCGTTCAATGTCAGTGCTGACAATGCCGTCCCTATTGGCTTGTTAGTCAACGAGCTCGCAACGAACGCGATCAAACATGCTTTCCCCAACAACAAGGGCCTTATCGTTCTCGGCTTCCGGCAGCGCGACGGCGAGTTTATCCTATCGGTTCAAGATGACGGCGTCGGCATGGATGGCAAAGAGCGACCTTCCGCGTCGTCTGGCATGGGAACGAGATTCGTGGATGCCTTCGTCCGCCAGATCGGCGGAATACTCGCGCGGGCCAGCGGAGCCGGAGGCACAACGATCACAGTTCGACTGCCGACAAGCATTTTGTCAGCATAAGGCTTTTGCGAGGCAACCATCCCGCACTCCATAAGGCGTTATAAGACGATAGACTTTGCGTGACTCGCGATAGTCAATGTCTCTTCCCGACCCTCCCGCGACCTTCCGAACGTCTGCAAACAGGCAGGGCCGCGCGGCTCTTGCCGAACTGTGCCGACGGTCAATGGTACCAAGCGTCCGATTCAAGCGACTAGAGCCCCTCTCCAGCCCACGATCCTGCAGATCACGCCGACCCTTTGGCTCGGGTCGTTCTCGCGGGAGATGCAGCCCTGCGCGCGGAGCCGACCGCAGCCTTGCGGCCCAGCCCCATCGACTTCGCAAGCGCAGAACGTGCTTCGGCGTAGGCGGGAGCGACCATCGGGTAGTCCGAAGGCAGACCCCACTTTACGCGATACTGTTCAGGCGTCAGGCCATAGGAGGTGTTGAGGTGACGCTTCAGGGATTTGAACTTCTTGCCGTCTTCCAGGCAGATGATCGCATCCGGCGTGACCGACTTCCGAATCGGGACCGCTGGGATCAGTGCGGCAGCAGGAGCAGGAGCCGACTCCGAGCCGAGCCCCGCAAGCGCCGAATAGGTGCTCGCGATCAAGCCGACGAGGTCGGCCGGCTGAACGTTATTGTTCGAGACATAGGCAGAAACAATCGAAGTCGTGAGCTCAAGAAGCTCGGCCGTGTTTTCGATTTGGGACATTGTTCTCTCCAAGGCCGCCGGAGTGTTCTGGGATATTTCCTCAAACTCCGGGATATCTATAACGTCGAGCAAGGTCTACCTAAATTCGGCGTGTAAGATCCAGCAGCAGTGCAGAATCGGAGCGATGATCGCGTCCGATTCTGCAACTCACATGCGCCGAGATCAGATCAGGCGACGGTGTCGGCCAGATCCTTGGCAACCTTGAACTTGACGACGGTCTTTGCGGGCACGTCGATCATCGCGCCGGTCGAGGGATTGCGGGCCTGGCGCGCATTGCGCTTGGCGACCGTAAGCTTGCCTATACCGCCAAGTGTGACATCGCCGCCCTGCTTCAGGGTCTTCGCGGCGACCTCGGCGAGGGACGATAGGACTGCGCCAACATCAGCCTTGCTCTTGCCGGTGGCTTCGGCGACCGCTGCAATGAGTTCGTTCTTGGTCATTGAAAATCTCGCTGATTGGGGGAATGCCCGCTCCGAATATCTGAAACGGGTGCGAGAGCAAGCATTCGCGCGGCTGGGTCGGATCGCAATTGACGGCTCCCCTCCCCGTCCGCACAGGCCGCAGTCAGCGAAGCCGGTAGCCGCGCGCCACCTTGCGCGTCAGCCAGACGTCGAGCGATTCAGCGGCGGCAGCATGATCGGCGTGAAGATCGAGACGGCGCCGGCCATTGGCCCCGATGCGTCCCCATTCGCGGATCAAGGCGGTGTCGCCAAACAGCGTTGGCTCAATTGCCAACACATAGAAGCGAGCCATGTTGCAGCCCTCGTCGCGGCGCTCCAGCACCAGCATCTGCAGCTTCCCCGGGGTGGTCTCGCGCGCGACATCCATGGCCGACATCTCGCGCACCGGGACAGCATCGGTCCAACGCAAAGCTTGAATCGATCAGCCCGCATTGATTCAGACCGGTGATACGTCGCCCATATCGGCGCCGAGCCTGCGACGCTCTCTCCAGGGCAATCGGTTTAGGCGATATCCCGGAAGGTGCTCGTGTGAGATGCCCAAGCTACCTCTCGCATCCAGGTCCGCGTCATTTTAACCAAACCAGCGGGACGGCAGGCTGTGAAACGGTCTATCCTCGTAGCGCTGTCGCTCTCCCCTACGCGCGCGATCACTGCAATGTCTCGGAGGCTCCCGCATGAATGAAAAGTCGAAGCAGCGTATCGATGCCGATAACGCGTTTCTGAGGACCCAGACGCAATCGATGGTGCGCGATCGCGTCCTGTCCGAAAGCGATACGATCGCCGAGACCCGAGACGCCAATACGGCCCGGCTGAGAGAATTGCGCCTGCAGAAGGAGGCGCAAGCGCGCGAGGCTGCAGCAGCAGTTCTGCCCAAGCCTGTTCCGCAAAAACGCCCATTGCCCGATTGAAAAGGCGCTATCGACCTCCTCGCACAGCGAACCGCCATCCGATCACGATAGGGCCCTTCAACGCGAAACCGTCTCCAAGCGAGGCCGGCTCGTAAGCGCGGGACGATCTGTCGGTCGTGCCGTGAAATCATCCGACGCTTTCAGTGCCGCAACGACGCACGGACGAACATAAGCGCGCATTTCAGCACGCCAATGTTCAGTCATTGTCTCCCACCGAAACTGATGGGGATCACGCACAGACTCGTGCAGAGCTTTTGCCGCAGCCTCGACAGCCTCTGAAACACGACGCTGATCCATGCCCAACACAACCCAATCGAAGACCTATGAAGCTCGCATTCCCAAAGAGGAGCGGAACGAGGGGCACCTGTCGACTAATTCTTCACGTTAAACTTGACGCCAGTCGACCTGATCGTTGCCACTACGCTCGCTTCTTGTTGCGCTTGCGGCTGCCGATGAGCGCCATCAGCATCGGTCCAAGCGAGAATTCGCCAGCCTCGGCCCTTCGCGTCAGCCCCCGCAGATAGCCGCCGGCGCTGCTGATCGCTTCACCACGCTGCAGGATAGCCGCCACGACGATCGAAGCCTGGACTTCATCCAAGACGCTGATTGCTTCCTCCCATGCGCTCGGACTGATCCCCAGCATCGGCCGAACGACAGCGACGGTCGCCATGAAGTCGCGCCAGTTCCCGATTCCGCCCTTCGAATAGTCGATGAGATCGGGACAGGCGTCCAAAACCATGCTCAGCGGGAATGTCCCTTCCGGCATCCGCTTCGGTTCCGGCACAATCTCCAAGCCAGCCCCCCTGCTTTCTGGAAAGCGAGGTTCAAGATCAATAGGGGAGTCTGGATTTGAATTCTGTATGTGGCGCTCATTCTGAGACTCATTGCCGCTCACATTTTGGGTTTTGATATGATTTTCCAGTAGGTTGAGGATCTCATCCGCAAGCAGTGAGAGCTCCTCGGCAATCGGCTCCAGAGCCAGGCGCGTCGGGCTGCGCGGAATCCGCATCATGATCCCTCGATAGAGCTCGTGGATCTCAGCCCAGTCGGCCGGCCCATGCCCGGCTTGCTGCGTGGGGACGCTCTCCTCGATACCTGTCGCGATCATCTTGACGATGTCGCGCCGGCAGATCGTGATACGCTCTTTGACTAGGCGCAAAGCACGGGCTTCCGCCTCGACCTCGTCCGCCAGCGCTTCGAATTCTTCCGCCCGCACAACGAGTGGGGCGAGGTCGAAGCCGAAGGCGAACTCAATCTCCCCTCCCCTTCCCTTACGCGCATAGCGCTTGCCGTTGGGGCTGTCGCGCCTGACAATCAGCCCTGCGTCGACCAGAGCCGCGAGATGACGCCTGAGCGTCGCCATCGGCATGCCGTGCGCCCGCAGCCCAAGCTGGTGGTTCGAGGGGAAGACAATCAATCCCTCGCCCGTCAGGACCGTTTCCGGGTGGAAAGACAGCAAAGCATCCAGGACGGCTAAGGCGCGCTCAGGTACGCAAAGCGCGTTCTTGGCCGTGCAGATCGCCCGGAAGATATTCCATTTGTGGACCGCTTT
>NZ_JAUXYO010000080.1 GCF_030694325.1 Allobosea sp.
GCCAACCCTGCCAACGATCCGGGCAGCCATCATCACCAAGCTCAAACGGCCGCCTCCAACGCGATGTCCGCATTGTCGATGCTGGCTCATTCCTAAAAATCTGCCAAAGTAGTGCTAGGTCCCTCTCCATCCTGCTGATTGAGAAATCACCCGTTGGGTTGAAATCAAAAAACAGCGCGAACCGCCAGCCTTCTCGAAAGATGCAGACGACGCGATCATCCTTGGCGATCTCCACGAGCGGGAACGACATCGCCACAACGTCAGCAACGTCCGTTTCAAAAATGGGCGCCCCGGCGACAACAGCACGTTTCGCCATAATGTTGAGATTTATTGCAGCGGCATCCAGCCAGAGATCTGCACTATTGTCGGGATGAATGACGAGCAGGATATGGCTGGAACGGGTCAGCACGACGTGCCGGCTTGCCTCCCGAGCGCGATACTCAATGTGGTCAGTCAATCCCTCAACAATACGGTGAAAAAGTCTATCATCCGACGTAAGCTGAAGTCGTGTCCAAACTTTGATTGTTCGCGCATCGCGGACCGTTTCGCCAGCCACGCCGTTAAGCTGCAAGCCTGTCAGCTTGACCGGCTCGCCGATGTTTCCGGCAATATTGCCCAGCGCTGGCCCGTCGGCCAATGACCCGCTAGTAGATCGGTCCAAGATACCTCTCCCACAAGGCAACGCGGGTAAGCTACGATGAATCCGTGCTTGCTCGCTACGCCCCCTCGCCCGCCTTCGCCGCCCCCCGCCGCCGCGGCCCCTCGGTCAGCGACTTGAACACGCCGCGCAGCGTCCGCGCCTCCTGCTCCGTCATCGCCAGCCGGTGCAGGATGTCGCGCAGATTGGCGGTCATGATCTGCTTCTTGCCGGGCGGGAAGAAGCCGCATTGGTCGAGCTCGCCTTCGAGATAGTCGAACATCGACAGGACGGTGGCCCGCGTCGCCGGCGGCGAGGGGTTGTTCTCGCGGAAGGGCGGCTCGCCCCCGGTCGCCTTGAACCACTCATAGCCGACGAGCAGCACCGCCTGGGCGAGGTTGAGCGAGGCGAAAGCCGGGTTGACCGGAAAGGTCAGGATCGCGTCGGCAAACGAGATCTCCTCATTGGTCAGCCCGATCCGCTCGCGCCCGAACAGGATGCCGACGCGCTCCGTGCTCGCGATCCGCTGCGCCAGCGGAGCCATCGCCTCCGCCGGCGTGACCACGCGCTTCATCTGGCCGCGCTCGCGCGCCGTCGTCGCCAGCACGAAGTTCAGATCGGCGATCGCCTCCGCCGCGCTGGGGAAGAGCCTGGCGTTCTCCAGGATATGCGTCGCGCCCGAGGCCGCCGAGGTCGCGCCCTTCTTCAAACCACCGCCGCTCGGCCAGCCATCGCGCGGCGCCACCAGCCGCATCTCGGAGAGGCCGAAATTCGCCATGGCCCGCGCGCACATGCCGATATTCTCGGCCATCTGCGGCTCGACCAGGATGATGACCGGGGCCGGAGCCGTGGCAGGGGGACGCGTGCGGTCGGTGCCGGAACCGGTCATGCTCTGTCTCGTCGTCGCCTGCGGGGCGCAGGCCTTGACCGCGGCCATCGCGCCAAGCGGGCGCGCGGTCAAGCTCTGCCCCTCAGCCCGCCGCCGCCTCGACCGCCCGCAGCACCCGCAGCGTATTGCCGCCGGCGAGCTTTTCGAGATCGGCTTCCGACCAGCCGCGCCGGATCAGCTCCGCTACGAGCGCCGGGAACACGCTGGTATCCTCCAGCCCGTCGGGGTTGATCCAGCCGAAGAAATCCGAGCCGATGCCGACATGGTCGTGGCCGACGCGCTTCGCCAGATAGTCGAGATGGTCGCAATATTGCGCCAGCGTCGCCTTCGGCTTCGGCCCCGCCTTGGCTGCGATCTCGGCCTCGATCTGCACATGGTCGACCCCTTCCGGCGACTTGCCGTACTGGTCCTTGGCCGGACGGTGCCAGTCGCGCGCGGCCTGGCTGATGAAGTCCGGCACGAAGGTCGCCATCACCACCCCGCCATTGCCGGCGACCCGGTCGAGCACGTCGTCGGGCACGTTGCGCGGATGGTCGCAAAGCGAGAACGCGTTCGAATGCGACCAGACCACCGGCGCCCGCGTCACGTCGAGCACATCATGCATCACCTTGGGCGAGACATGGGCGAGGTCGACGACCATGCCGAGTGTGTTCATCCGGCCGATCACCTGCTGGCCGAAGGCGCTGAGCCCATTGTTGCGGGGCGCGTCGGTGGCGGAATCGCACCAGTCATGGCTGTCGTTGTGGCACAGCGTCATCAGCCGGATGCCGAGGTCGAAATAGGCGTCGAGCGCGTCGAGCTCGCCGTCGAGCGCCGTGCCGTTCTCGATCGTCATGAACAGCGCGATGCGCCCCTCGGTCTTCGCCGCCATCACGTCGGCGGCGCTGAGGCCCGGCCTGAAGACGTCGGCATGGCGCTTCAGGATGTCGCGCATCAGCGCGATCTGCGCGAGCGCAAAGCCGGCGGGCTTGGGGTGCTTGGGCGGGACATAGGCCGCGAAGAACTGCGCCGCGAGCTTGCCGGCCTGCATCCGCGGGATGTCGGTGTCGCCCTTCTCGTGGACCTTCGTCAGGTCGTAGAGGCCGACATCGCCCTTCGCCGTGCGGTCGAGCCGGATGACGTAAGGAAGGTCGTTATGCCCGTCGATCAGCGGCGCGCGGTCGAGCAGCGCGAGCGCGGCGGCATAGGCATTGTCCTGGACGGGCGGTGTGGCGAGGGCCATGGCGGTACCTTCAGTCGGAATCGAGCGGGCCGGATCGTGGCAGGTCGCAGGCCCCCGCGCGAGGGCAGCGCGCGCAGGGGCGTCATGTATCAGGACATCCACTCCCCCTCCCCATCTCCTCCCCGTCATCCTGGACTTCGCGCAGCGAAGGCCGGGATCCATCGAAGGGCGCCGAGCCCTTCGATGGATCCCGGTCGACCTGCGGTCGCCCAGGATGACGCGTGAGGGAGGCGGGCTACGGCGAGACAACGGCCACCACCCGCCGCTCCGGGTTTGACAAACCCCGCCCTCCGTGGTTCTAAGCCGGCGTCGCGCGGGCCCAAAAGGCCCGCGTGGCTTTTTCCGCACCCGTGATCCGCTTTCTTCGGAAGCCGGATCTGTCGCTCCCGCCCCATGCGGGAGAGCAGGAGGGCGCGGTCCTCAACTCGCGAACTCACGAGGACACGCGATATGTCGAAGCGCCATGAGGCGAAATACAAGATTGACCGCCGCCTCGGTCAGAACATCTGGGGCCGCCCGAAATCCCCGGTCAACCGCCGCGAATACGGTCCCGGCCAGCACGGCCAGCGCCGCAAGGGCAAGCCGTCCGACTTCGGCACGCAGCTGCGCGCCAAGCAGAAGCTGAAGGGCTATTACGGCTCGATCTCCGAGAAGCAGTTCCGCCGCTACTACGCCGAGGCGATCCGCCTCAAGGGCGACTCGGGCGAGAACCTGATCGGCCTGCTCGAGCGCCGCCTGGACGCCGTGATCTACCGCGCCAAGTTCGTGCCGACGGTCTTCGCCGCCCGTCAGTTCGTCAACCATGGCCACATCACGGTCAACGGCAAGCGCGTCAACATCGCCTCCTACCAGGTCAAGCCGGGTGACGTCGTCGCGGTCAAGGAGAGCTCGCGCCAGCTCGCCATCGTGCTCGAATCGGCCCAGCTCGCCGAGCGCGACGTGCCGGATTATCTCGACGTCGACCACGGCAAGTCGACCGCCACCTACACCCGCACGCCGACACTGACGGACGTGCCCTATGCGGTGCAGATGGAACCGAACCTGGTCATCGAGTTCTACTCGCGCTGAGCAGGCTGGAGCGGATCAAAAAATCCGTTTTCGTTCAGACACTTGGGAGAGGGCGATCGATTGCCCTCCCCCACATCTACCCCCACAGGTTATACCCCACATGAGGGTACGGTGGATTTGGCCGTCCTCCGCCCTGCCCCACGACGCCCCCGCCACAGAGCGACACCCCCGCCATGGCAGTCGTCTACACCATTGGATACGAGGGAACCGACATCGATCGGTTCGTCCAGACGCTCCAGCACGTGGGTGTTGAAGTTCTTGCCGATGTCCGCGCTGTCACGGTGTCACGGAAAAAGGGCTTCTCCAAGAACGGGCTCCGCGAGCGCCTCAACGCGGCCGGGATCGCTTACCTTCACTTCCCCGAGCTGGGCGACCCCAAGCCGGGCCGAGAGGCTGCGAGAGAGGGCCGCATCGCTGACTTTCAGCGCATTTATGGCGAACACCTTGGACGCGCGGAAGCACAGTCCGATCTCATTTCTCTCGGCGAAGTTGTGGACGGCAGATCAACCTGCTTGATGTGTTTTGAGCGAGACCCGAAAGTCTGCCACCGGACTATCGTAGCGAAGGCCCTTGCAGAACGCGGGGCTGCGATCTTCGACCTCTTCGGAGACGAGCCGGGCAGGTACGTGCGCCATGCCTCAAAGCTGCCGAACGGCAATCCTCGTCAAGGCCCTTCCGCAGCCGAGTAGCCGGTATGGCGAGACCGTGTGCTGTGCTGGCGTTACCGAGGCAGGCGAGTGGAAGCGTCTCTACCCCGTGAGGTTCCGACACCTAACCGGCGACAGCGCATTCAAACGGTGGGATTTCGTCACGTTCGATTATCGTAGACCGAAGTCCGACATCAGAGCCGAGAGCTGCCACGTCCACGAAGAGAGCATTCGAGTAGACGGGGCACTCGATAAGAAGGAGCGAGTTCGCCTCCTAACGCCGCTGATCTTGGGTTCTGCGGAGGCGGCGATGGCAAAGGGTCAATCTCTCGCATTGATCCGCCCACGCAACACGCGGTTCCGTTCGAAACGCAAGCCTGCTGGCGTGATCGATGCAGAGCGGGCGGCATTCGACCGCGCGGCGCGGCAGATGGGCATGTTTGATGAACAGCTCGCGGCTATCGAACCCTCGCCCTACCACTTCAGTTTCTCTTTCGATGATGACGCCGGCTCCCACACTTACACGTGCGGCGATTGGGAGGCCCACACGATGTTCTGGAGAGAGGCCAAACGGACCAGCGCAAGCGATGCGCTGAAGTGGATGGACGAGAAATTCAACGAGGAGTACCCGAAAGCCGGCATGGCCTTCGCCATCGGCAATCAGGCAAAGAGGCCCCCGCACCTGGCAGTTGCTGGGGGTACTGCGGCTCGACGTGCAGCGACAGCCCGACCTGTTTGGCTGATGCGGCGGCCGAGTGCTCTCGCGAGCCGGCCGCTTAAAGTGCAGTCTGACTGCACCGGTCGGGAGGCCTATTGCAGCCTTCCGGCCTGCCCCCGTTCGTCCCGGTCAATCTCCGCAAGCAGCCTGTCGAGCCGGTCCTGTAGCGCGGCCCCGTCCAGCAGCGCCTCGTCATAGGCTTCCATCCGGCGGAGCAAGAACGTCTCTTCAGGGGACAGCATACCGGCCTCTCGCTTGCCCCTCAGGTGGGCCAAGCCCTGTTCGATAAGGGGCTGTCGGGCGGCGGCATCATTGGCTGGAAGGTCCGACGGAAGGGGTCCCGAGCGGTCACGCATGGGGCAGGTCCAGTGCATTGCGCGGGAGACCTATCGCAGCCATGAGGTCACCTACCGACACTCCCGCAGTCGCGGCCGTTTCCACCAGCCGACTTCGCGCAGCTCCGCGCTCGGCCTCGTTGCCTCCGTTCGAGAAGAAACAATGCAGCTTCCTCGCACGGGCCTTCACCATGGGGGTCAAGCCTGTCGGTGGGCGCTCCACCGGCCGGAAGACGACGCGGGGCTGCTCGGGACGGTTGATCTGCGAGCCGGGATTGTCGGTCGGGCGGGAGCTAACGGCGGTGCTAACAGGGGTGCTAACGCGCTCTGCGGTGCTAACAGCCGGGCGGGAGCTAACGGCCGATTGAGTGCGGGCTCGTGCTCTCCGCTCGCGCATCAGCTCGCGCATGTAGTCCCTGCGCCTGTCGCGCCGGGTCTGGGGGTCTGCATAAGGCATCTGAGGTTTCCTTGGGTGCTAACAAAAAAGACCCCGCCTGCACTGAGGCACGACGGGGCTGTTGGATTGATTTGCTCGGATCGCCGTAACTGGCCTGAAACGCCTGCCGTGTACGGTGTCGGCATGAGGCAAGGTCGGTTTCGACAGCGGCGCAGGGCGCCAGCATGGCGGAGGTGGATTGCCCGCCCCCGCAACGCCGTCTTTGTTGCTGGGCTGGTGCTGGCGGGCGGCATGGCGCTCTACAGAACGCCTTTGCAATCGGCGCTTTCGCCTAACTGCACCATTCGCGGCAACATCAGCGACGGTAGCGGCGAGCGCATCTATCACCTGCCGGGCCAACGCTATTACGGTGACGTCAGCATCAAGCCTTGGCGGGGCGAGCGGTGGTTCTGTTCCGAGGCTGAGGCCATAGCGGCGGGATGGCGCCGGGCGCAGGTGTAGCTACACGCCCGGTGAGCCGGCGGCCGCAACTGCCGCTACGCACATGCTGCCACCTCCGGAGACCGGGCGCGGAGTTCTGCCGGGAGTGCTCTGTATCGGCGGAAGACGGGACCTTCGCGGTCGTTCTCAGAGACCGTGAGCTGGGCAGCAGCGCCTACGGTGCAGCGGAGGTCAACGGTGTTGCTACCCTCGCGGGTCATTTCGAGCGGCGTCGAGGGGTCCACACCGTCCCGCATGAGGACGCGGGCGGCGGAGAGAAACGGGGTGTCTGTGGTGCACAGGAGACGGGAGCCGAGAGACGCGCGGAAGCGCCCCCTCCCGGCTGGAGAGATGGTGATGACCATGGATAGCAGTTTCTTGCTGTTGCGTGGCGACCAAGAACGGCCGTCGTCGCGTCAGCGGTAGGGTTGCCAAGGCTGGGGACGGAACGGCCGTTTTCGGCGGGAGGGTTACAGGGGCCGGTGATGGCCCGTGAGGGGCGGGATTGAGTGCCGCGTGATGGGAACCGTGAAGAGGTTCTCGCGGCGGAGATCGAGGCCGTTCCGGTTCTTGTGTCGGACGGCGTGTCCCTCGGGAGCGTTCACGATAAGGCGGGCGATGCGCTGCGTGTTGAGCGGCGGGCAAGCGGCCCGGACCATGCGACCGCTGAAGGACCAGTTGGGGGAGACCCCAAGGGCCATGAGGGTGTCATAATCGTCGGCGTCGAGGATGGCATGGGCGTTGATCGAAGCGAGAGGGACGCGCACGACGGGGCGCCCCCGGTCATCGACCCCGCGCTGCGGAGGACGAAGGGGTTCGTAGCTCATTTGGTGTTGGATTGCTGGTGCTCGGGGTTAGACGGATAATAGGACAGACAAGGTGCAGCTTCCGCCGGCACGGCGAGCTGAGACCTCCGACCTCCCTCCCCCAATCAACATCATAAGGAGGTTGTTCTTGGAGGATGTAGATGGGGTGTTCCACTCAGAGGGCACTGAGGATGCTCTTCAGAGGGACATTCTAAGAGGACCTTAGAAGGGGTCTTTAAGGCTGGGAGTGGGGGGTATTTGAACGAGGGTCTATTCCCAGGGTGAAGGTGGGGGGTAATTGGGTGTAGCACTACTGCACCGTTATCGCCGCCATTGCAGCGGTACTGCACCTGTCGCCATCGGTGCAGTCACTGCACTTATCTCGCTGTCTTCGCCTCCAGCGCCCACGCGCGGGCCGCCTCTGCGGGATTGGTGAAGTCCGGCAGGGCTGGCTGAAGCTGGCTCTTGCGGAACGCCGTGAAGACCCGGATGACCTCGGCGCGGACGGCCTTGGCCCGCTCGGTGCGGGACAGGAGGCAGACCAGAAGGGCCTGCTCTTCGTTGAGGTAGTAGGCGGTGAAGTGCTGGCCCCGCGACTTGCCTGCGGTGCAGGACAGTGGGCCGAAGCCCTCAAGCTCGGCGCGGTTCGGGAGGATGACGTTCTGCCGGACCATCGCCGGCTTCGCCATGCCCAGCGCCTCGGCCAGATCGGTGTCGAGAACGCGGGGCTCTTCGTTGATGGTGGTCAGGGTGATGATGTCGCCCATGATGGGTGCTCCTAAGTAGGACGGAGGGCCGCGCCCGTTCCCTCATAGCCCGGCGACAATCCTCCGCACGACGCGGTGCCCCTGATCCGTCAGCATGAGGACGTGGACGCGCCTATCTATGGTGTCTTCGGTGGCGCTGACGAGGCCCCGACCCGATAAGCCTTCGACGATGCGGGAGGCGCTCGACTTCCCGATGTTCGTTCGTGCGGCGATTTCACGCTGGCTGAGGCCGGGGTATCTCGCGATGAGCAGCAGCACGTGCGCCACCTGCATCGGCAGCTCGGGGTCGATCTTTCGCAGTTCCTCGACAATCGCGATGGCTTTGGTGAGCGGGGCTTCAGGCATGGTGCGGGTTCATCCTTTGGCTTGTTAAGGTGTAGGTGGGGGCTATTGCCCGGCGGCACGCGCGGGACCGCCCACAAAGATAAAGCCCCGCAGAGGGGGCTTTCAGGTGTCGCTGTTGGCCGCCGTGGTCAGGCCCTGCAGCTTCGATCATCGTGCTCGGCGACGATCTTTGCCCAGTCCGTCCCCAGCATCGCGCGGGCGTCCAATGCCGCCGACCTTTCGCCCGCCTTGTAGAGCCGCGCGGTGTACTCCTGCTGCGGGTTGTAGGACCGTGAGCTGCTGCCAGTAATCGTGTAGGCATCAAAGCCGCGTCGGATTGTCTCGACTGCGATGCGTTTGGCCGCGATCTTCCGGGCGGCCTCCAAGTCGCATTCGCCATGGGCCGCGACGGTGACCTGTATGGTGTCCGTAGCGAGCGGCACGACGGTCTGTGTGGTCGAGCACGCCGAGACGATGAGCGCAGCGCCGGTGATGCTCAGCGCCGGGAGCCATTTGGTCGCCGTCAGCATCATGCTCGGGACGCCTTCGGAAGCACTGCAAGAGCCACCAGCATGGCCCCTACTGTCAGGAGAGGGAGGGCCGCCATGATGCCTGCCCCACGCATACCGCTGGCATGAACTTCCCAACGGCCGAGCCATGCGGTGGCTTCGCCAGAGGCGCGGTCGAGGGACACGCGGAAGCCGTGAGAGTGGCCCCAACGGGCAGCGTGAGCGGAGCCGATGAGGGGCAGCGAAAGGTAACCTGAGCGCAGTGTCGTCATGGTCTCTGTCCAAGGCCGGGATTGGCCGTGGCAGATTGGTGCCGTGCCGGGGGCGGGAGCGTCCAATGACAAAGTGGAATCGATCCGGGGCGATGGATTCCGTTCTGTGATGTTCCCCGCGCTTGGCTTTCAACGCGGCAGGCCGGATGACATCATGGTCCGGTTGGAGCGGGCGGACACACGGGACAAGAGTATGGCGGCTGAAACGAAGGAACGCCTCAAGCGGATCGCCGAATGGCAAGCACGGATGGGCCGCCCCCGTTATCAGCACGAAGCCTACGCGGCTCTGGTTGAACTGCTGGTTCTCTGCGCAGAAATGAACAAAGATAAAATCTCGGCAGATCGCGAGCTTCTGTTTGACGTGTTTGCTTTACGCGCCATTGCTAACATTGAAGTCTACGTCAGGTTGAGGCTGAAAGAATTGATCGACAGCGGATCGCCATACATTGAAAATGCTGGAAAGCTCGCGGACAAAATCAAAATCGACCACTTGATAGCCAGCTCCCTTCAGAGAAGAACGATCACTGTCGGCGATCTCATCTCGTACGAAGTTCCGATTGGGTCACCTTGGGATTTGGTGCGGCATTTCGATACTGTCTTTGGAGGAGGATTTAAGCGGGCCTTGGTCGAGGCGAAGGGGCCAAGCGCCGAAGAGGAGCCTCCAGAGGAGCAGACGCCGATTATCAGTGACTTCGAGAGGCTATTTGGGAACCTCAGTCGCCTCTTCGAGATACGCCACAAATTGGCACACGAAGCCGGAAGGGAGCAGGTTTACGCTCGTGAGGAACTCCCCGAGCTGCTGAGCGCGGCCGCGATCTATGTCGCCGCATGCGATGAAGTCATTGGCTTCCGCCTTCACGGGCCGCAGCCGCACACGCAATCGGGACTTAACGCACGGAGCGCAGAACTCCTCGCTGAGGCTGAACAACAGCTCGCCACTGAAATCGGCAGGGCAAAGGCGTCCGGCAACGTTGACCCCGACGAATTTGATGAGACGCAGGCTGCGTGGAAGGAATTTGCGACGAAAGAGGCGTCTCTACACGCGACCCTCGTATCTGGCGGGTCAATGGAGCCGATGGTTTATGCTGACACCCTGACCGACCTGACTAAGACCCGGCTGGAGCAGATCAAGTGGTGGGCGGATTTGGAGGAGGGCGACACCTAAACCGGCTGCGACAGCTCGACCAGCGCGAGCCGCCCCAGCGTAGGCGCATCGGGGCGCTTCGGCGGCCTTCACGTTCTCCGGCAGGGACGGCTTTTCAACTCCCCCCGCCCACCCTACCGGGGAAGCGGCGAAGGGCCTGTAGGGTCCGACCCGCGCACCGGGGAATGGGGTTTGGCGCTGAACGGCGGCTCCCGACCCTTAGCGGACCCTGCCACCAGCAAAAACGCTCCCACAACCCGACACGATAGTTGAGCTCGGCCTGCCTCTGCGGCTGGGTAGGTCTCCAACGTTCTGCGTGTGGGCGTAATCTATAGGCATGCATCCAAAGACGGTTGCCCCAGAACCAGTGTGCGCCCAACTTTCATGTATCTCGCTTTGGTCGATCCACAGCTGACCAATTGGCGGTCCCTCGATCGGATGCGCCGGTGGCGGAGATCCTTCCACGCATCCGAATTCGCGAAGTCTCGGGCAGGTCGATGCCGGCATAATCCCGCTGACCGTTGCCATCACGATGGGCGGATCGAGCGACAGAAGCAGGTATGTGCGCTGGTTTTGGCTTCGCTGCGGAACGATGAACCCACGAGCAATGTAGCGACCGAAATCGTGGGGAGGTCGGGCCACGACCTGACAGCCATCGGTCCAGGCGATGCACTGCCGCTCGTCCATGAAATGGAGGACGCAGCGGACCGACGCGCAAGTGTATTGCGACCCGGTGCCGTCTCGGAAGATCGGCTTAGCGGGCTGCTCTGCCGCTGACGGGACAACCAGGAGCAAAAGAGCAATCAACGAAAACCTGCTGTCCAGCGACATTCGGAACTGACCCCTTTCCGTCATGAAGAACTGACCCCCATGCCGTTTGCCCTTCAGGCGGTTGCGGGTTGATGCGTCGCAGTGGCCTTTTGCAAAAGGCCACTGCGACGCTTTTCGCGGAGCCGATAGCTGTCTCCGCGGATGGTGATGACGTGGCTGTGGTGGAGCAGCCGATCGAGGATGGCAGTCGCGACGACGGGATCGCCGAAGACCGAGCCCCATTCTCCGACGGCCCGGTTGGAGGTCACGAGCATGGCGCCGCGCTCGTAGCGGCGGCTGACGAGCTGGAAGAACAGATGCGCGGCGTCGGGCTCGAACGGCAGATAGCCGAGCTCGTCAACAATCAGCAGTTTCGGCTTGGCGTAGTGGGTGAGCTTTTCCTCGAGCCGCCCTTCGCCGTGGGCCTTGGCCAGTTGCGCGACCAGCGTCGTCGCCGGCGTGAACAGGACCGAGTAGCCGGTGACGATGGCTTCGCGCCCGAGCGCGACAGCCAGATGGGTCTTGCCCACGCCGGGCGGGCCCAGGAGCAGCACCGCCTCGCCATTGGCGATGAAGCGACCCGTCGCGATCTCGCGGATCTGTGCCTTGTCGAGGGAAGGCTGGGCCCCGAAGTCGAAGCCGGTGAGGTCGTGTCCCTGCTGGTGGTGTAGCTTCGCGGAGCCACCTCGGTGCCGGCTTGGCCGGGCTGGTCAGGCGGCCACGGCTGGCAGGCTGACGATGGGATCATCGCTGATCGGCGCGATGCTTTCCAGCGTGATGTAGCGG
>NZ_JAUXYO010000085.1 GCF_030694325.1 Allobosea sp.
GCCATCTCGTAGCTGCGGAAGAAGCCGGCGAGCGCCGACCATTCCTCGCCCTTCTCGCGGCGGACCTCGATCGAGAAGGTCAAGGGCGGCTGATCGGCGAAGGGGAAGCTGACGAGGAGGTGGGCGATGGCCTCGCCCGACCAATAGGACAAATAGAGGTCGATGCCCTCGACCTTGCTCAGGTCGTAGCGGCGGGTTTCCCAGCGCTCGTCGTAATCCGTCTCGCTGCGCCAGTTGAAATTGCGGAGGTTTGAGACGGTCAGGATGTCGCCCTCGCGGGCGATGGAGGGCAGGCGTGCCAGCTCGGGAATCCAGGCGCGGTCATGCGAGGGGACCAGCCCGTTCCACCAGCCGAGCAGGCCGAGGAAGAGGATGGCGAAGGACAGCGGCAGCCGTGCCGCGCCGCTCCACAGGCCGATCGCGCCGGCCAGGCCCGCAATGCCGAAGCCGATCGCGGCGGCAGTGCCGGTCGAGCCGGGCAGGCGGAAGATCAGAAGGCCGGCGCCCCAGGTGGTGGCCCCGAGGATGCCGAGCGTGGCGAGGAGGCGGAAGAGGAGGATCAGGATGGCCATTGCAACGCTCCCATTCGACGCGGTCGCGCGCATGCCCCTCCCCCCTTGTGGGGAGGGGTTAGGGGTGGGGGGCGGAAAGGCAGGCTCGCCCTTGCCACGTGCGGGCGACGTGGCATCCCAGCAGCAGTATCGGACCCCGCTCACCAGGCGGCACGCCCCCCATCCCTATCCCTTCCCCACAAGGGGGAAGGGAAGATCCTGTGCCGGCCAAGATCAAGCGTGTTCTCAAGCCGCCAGCGAATTGACCGGCGCCGCCGCCTTCACGGCATCGTCGACATGGGCCTCGAACTTCTCGAAGTTCTTGGCGAACATGTCGATCAGGTTCTTGGCCGTCTCGGCGAAGGCCGCCTTGTCCTGCCAGGTTTTCACCGGATAGAGGATGTGCGGCTCGACGCCGGGGACAGATGTGGGAACGGCGAAACCGAAATAGGGGTCGCGGCGGAAATCGGCGCGGTTGAGCGAGCCGTCCAGCGCCGCCGTCAGGAGGCGACGGGTGACGCGGATCGGCATGCGCCGCCCGGTGCCGTACTGCCCGCCGGTCCAGCCGGTGTTGACCAGCCAGCAATCGACATGGTGCTTGGCGATGAAGTCGCGCAGCAGATTGGCGTATTCCGACGGGTGCCGCGGCAGGAAGGGCGAGCCGAAGCAGGTCGAGAATTCCGGCTCGACACCGGTGAGGCCGCGCTCGGTGCCGGCGACCTTGGCGGTATAGCCGGACAGGAAGTGGTACATCGCCTCGGCCGGGGTGAGCTTGGCGATCGGCGGCATTACGCCGAAGGCGTCGGCCGTCAGCATGACGATGTTCTTCGGCACGCCGGCGCGGCCGGTGCGCGAGGCGTTGGGGATGAAGTCGAGCGGATAGGCCGAGCGGGTGTTCTCGGTCTTGCTGCCGTCGTCGAAATCGACCTCGCGGGTGATCTCGTCCATGACGATGTTCTCGAGCACCGTGCCGAAGCGCAGCGAGGCGGCGTGGATCTGCGGCTCGGCCTCGGCCGAGAGCTTGATCGTCTTGGCGTAGCAGCCGCCCTCGAAGTTGAAGATGCCGTCCTTCGACCAGCCATGCTCGTCATCGCCGATCAGCGTGCGGTCGGGGTCGGCGGAGAGCGTCGTCTTGCCGGTGCCCGACAGGCCAAAGAAGATGGCGGAATCATTGTTGGGGCCGACATTGGCCGAGCAGTGCATCGGAACGACGCCCTTCGTCGGCAGGACGAAGTTGAGATAGGTGAAGACCGACTTCTTCATCTCGCCGGCATAGGCAGAGCCGCCGATCAGCACGATCTTGCGGGTGAAGTCGATGGCGATGACCGTCTCGCTGCGGCAGCCATGGCGGGCCGGATCGGCCTTGAAGCTCGGTAGATCGACGATCGTCATCTCGGGCACGTAGCCGGCGAGTTCCTCGCGCGCGGGGCGGATCAACAGGTTGCGGATGAAGAGCGAGTGCCAGGCCATCTCGGTGTAGACGCGGGCCTTGACGCGGTGGACCGGATCGGCGCCGCCATAGAGATCCTGCGCGAAGAGGTCCTTGCCTTCGGCATGGGCGAGGAAGTCGGCCAGCAGCGTCTCGAAATGCTCCGGCGACATCGCGTTGTTGTTGTCCCACCAGACGGTCTTGTCGGTGAGCGCGTCGCGGACCGTGAACTTGTCCTTGGGCGAGCGGCCGGTATGGGTGCCGGTGTCGGCGGTGATGGCGCCGTGGCGCGAGAGCTGGGATTCGCCGCGGGCGAGCGACTCCTCATAGAGCCGGGCGGCTTCGAGGTTCCAGAAGATGCTCTTCAGGTTGCGAAAGCCGAAGGATTCCGCCCCCTGCGCGGCATTGAACTGACCGATGGATTTCAACGGAACCTCCCGAGGCAGGCAGGCCCCGAGGGGCCGCCCGATCTGCAGACATGCGCGACACGGAGCAACGCGCGCGGGCGACCTATGTGCCGGCCGGTGCCGGTCCCCTTAAGGCCATGTTGGACCCGGCTCAAGTGAAGGCAAAGCCTCCGCCGGGAACATTCTCATCTAAATCGATTAAATCAAATCGACGTGGTGAATCAGGGCGCTAGGCGTGAGGTCTGGCCGCCGTGGCGAGTTCGGCCAACGTCCTGCGCAGAGAAGCCGCATCGGTGACGGGCGCCGGAAAGGGCAGCCTCAGCACCAGGTCGGCGCGGGCGAGATCGGCCCCGTCCGGGTCGAGCCCGGTGAGCCGCCAGTCGCCGTCTTCAGCATTCAGCAGGCCGGTGGCATAGGCGCGGACCGCGTCGGCATGATCGGTGTTCATGTGCTCGACAGCGTCCTCCTCCATCGTGGCGATGGCGGTCGCGGCGGCAGCGTCGCTGAGCAGATCGTCGGCAGTCAGTTCATAGGCCCGACCGAAGCCGCCATTCAGGCTCGCCCCCTTCAAATCGAGCGCGAAGAAGGAGAAGTCGCCGAAATCGACATAGAGCGCCGCCTTGGGCTGGCGGGCGAGGAACCGGCGTCTGACCCGAGCACCCTCCTCGCCCTCGCGCGCCACCTTCCGCGCCGCGAGCTTCAGCGTGATGCGCGCATGGGCGAGCGGATCACCCTTGCCGCCCGGCGCCAGCAGCAGCGAGCAGCGCGGATCGGCTTCGAGATAGCCGGTATGGGACGACAGCGCCGAGACCAGGATCAGCGGCGTGCCGTCGCTGTCGGTCGCCAGGCTGACGAGGCTCGCGGAAGGGTGGCCGTCCCGCCCCAGCGTCGCGAGCGATCCGGACCGCGCACTGCGCAGCAGGGTCTTCGCGAGGGCGCGCGCCGCGTCGTCGGTCGGGCGGATCGGATCCTCGCGCTTTTGGGGCGCGGCAGAAGGCGTGGTCATGGAACGAATGGGTCCTGTCGGGTCTTTCTGTGACGGGGACATAGGCAAACCGCCCTGCCGTCGCTAGATTGCGGCCACGGTTTAGCCGCTCTCTCGCGGGAGTGGACCTCAGTCATTGCAACACGGCCAAGAGACAAAGAGCTTATGCCAACCATTGCGCTGGTCGATGACGACCGCAACATCCTCACCTCGGTTTCGATCGCGCTCGAAGCCGAGGGCTATCGCATCATGACCTACACCGACGGTGCCTCGGCACTGGACGGGCTGAAGCAGAACCCGCCCGACCTCGCGATCTTCGACATCAAGATGCCGCGCATGGACGGGATGGAGCTGTTGCGGCGGCTGCGCCAGAAGTCCGACCTGCCGGTGATCTTCCTGACGTCCAAGGACGAGGAGATCGACGAGCTCTTCGGGCTCAAGATGGGCGCCGACGACTTCATCCGGAAGCCGTTCTCGCAGCGCCTGCTGGTCGAGCGCGTCAAGGCGATCCTGCGCCGCGCTGGCGCCAAGGACCCGGCAGCGGCCCCGCGCGGCGAGGATGCCAAGGCGCTGGAGCGCGGCCTGCTGCGCATGGACCCGGAGCGCCACACCTGCACC
>NZ_JAUXYO010000257.1 GCF_030694325.1 Allobosea sp.
CCGGCCCTTCGGCGGCAAGCCGGGCGGTGGCGGGCGTCCGGGTGGCGGCCGCCCCGGCGGCGGGGCCAAGGGTCCACGCTCCGGCGGCAAGCGGGACTGAGGGGCGCCGATTCCAATGATCGCCCAAACCACACTGTCATCCTGGACAAGCGGCGAACGCCGCGCCATCCGGGATCCATCATCGGGCTCCGTCGTGTCCTTCGATGGATCCCGGGACGACCTCCGGTCGCCCCAGGATGACGGCGTGTTTCCACGCATCATCGTCATGGTCTGAGCATGCGGATCGTCGGCGGACGTTTGCGCGGGCGGGCGCTGGCCGGGCCCAAGCCGGGGATCGGGACCATCCGCCCGACCTCGGACCGTTTGCGCGAATCCCTCTTCAACGTGCTCGCCCATGCCTATGACGACCCGCTCGACGGCGCGCGCGTACTCGATCTCTTCGCCGGGACCGGGGCGCTCGGCTTCGAGGCGCTGTCGCGCGGCGCCGTCTTCGCGCTGCTGGTCGACGACGGCACCGAGGCGCGCGGGCTGATCCGCGAGAACCAGATGGCGCTCGGGCTCGCCGGCCACAGCCGCGTCTTCCGGCGCGACGCGACCAAGCTCGGCCCGATCAGCGCCATGGACCCCTTCGCGGTGATGTTCTGCGACCCGCCCTATCGCAAGGGCCTCGGCGAGACAGCGCTCGCCTCGGCCCGCGATGGCGGATGGCTGGCGCCCAGCGCGCTGGTGATCCTGGAGGAGGCCGGCGATGTCGAGATCGCCCTGCCCGACGGGTTCGAATTGCTGCAGCGGCGGGAGTATGGCGAGACGCAGGTGCTGATCCTGCAGGCGAGCGAGCCGTGACGGCTCGTCCGATGCCCATCGCGCATCGGGCCGCAGCCGAAATCGCATGACGCCGTCGGCACCGGCCCACGCATAGGCGCGCCATGTCACACCCATCAGGCCGTTCGCTGCTGCTCGTCCCGCTGCTGGGTCTGCTCTGGGGCTTCAACTGGCCGGCGGTGCGGATCGCGCTGACCGAGATCGCGCCCTGGACGTTGCGGGCGAGCGGCATGACCTTCGCGGGGCTGTTCCTGATTGCGGTCGCGCTCATGCGCGGCGTGACGCTGGCGGTGCCGCGGGCGCAATGGCTGCGGCTGGCGGTGGCAGGGCTGTTGTCGATCGCGGCCTTCAACATCCTGCTCGCCTTCGCGCAGCTGGCTGCGCCGACCTCGCGCGCGGCGATCCTGACTTTCACCATGCCCATCTGGGCGACGCTGCTCGCCCGCTTCATCCTGGCCGAGCCGATCGACCGACAGCGTCTGATCGGGCTCGGGCTGGGCGTCGCGGGGCTGGCCTGCCTCGGCCTGCCGCTGATCGCGGGCGGCGGCCTCTCCTTCGGACTGCTGCTGGCGCTGATCGCGAGCGTGAGCTGGGCGCTGGGCACCATCGTCAGCAAGCGCTGGCCGGTGAGCGCGCCGGCTCTGACCATTGCCGCCTGGCAGCTGCTGATCGGCGGCGCGACTGGGGGGCTCGGCATGCTCGTCTTCGAGGGTGTGCCCGTGCCCAAGATGCTGGAGGCGCGGACGGTGGCGGCGCTCGCCTTCCACATTCTCGGCGCGCAGGCGCTGGCCTATGTGCTCTGGTTCACGGTGATCGCAAGGCTGCCGGCCGGCATCGCGAGCCTGGGCACGCTGATGGTGCCGGCGGTGGGCGTGCTCGGCTCGGTGCTGCTGCTCGGCGAGCGCCCGACGCCGAGCGACTGGCTCGGCCTCGCGCTGGTGATCGCGGCGTCGGGCTCGATCCTGATCCCGGGACGGGCGAAGGCGGGGGGAGTCGCCGAAGCCGGCTGAGCGACGGAACCGCCGGCGGCCGAGGGGATAAGCGGGCCATCTTGTCCCCGGTAGGCTCCGCGTGCCTGATCTTCGCATCCGTCGCGGAGGTCACACGCACGGATGCCCCTTCCCTATCCAGATTACTGGCGTTCCCGAAGTGCCGCGCTGCAGCGCAGGCGGCTTGCGAGCCAGATCGCCGGCGACCGGATGATGCGGGCGCTGGCCCGGCTGCAGGCGCTCGTCGAGAAGGCAGGCTTCCGCGAGGATCAGCCGCGCATCCCCGGCGGCAATGGCCGCGAAAGCGGACGGTGGCGGTATGTCGAGGGCTATGCGCAGGGCCGGCAGCCGGGCATCGGCGACAATGGCGGGCCGTCGCTCGACCCGCCGGACCCTCCGAAAGAACCGCCCAAGGACAGGGTCTCGAAGACCCAGGCCGCCAAGGCCCTGGCCAAGCAGATCGCCCTCGTGGCGGCCCGCCGAGCGGGGCCGATCGGCGCGGTCATCACCGTCCTCGAGGCGGGCCACTGGCTGTACTCCGAATGGCCGTCGATCCAGTCCTATCAGGATCGGCCCCAATCGCTGGCCGATCTCCAGCAGCAGGCGGGGCAACGGCGGCCGGGTTACGACGACCACCACATCGTCGAGCAAGGTGCGGGAGGGCGTGAAGGCTTTCCGCGTTCGATGCTCGACGGCCCCGACAACGTTGTCAGCGTGCCCCGCTACAAGCATCATGAGATTACGGGCTGGTACACGGCCAAAAATCCAAACTTCGGCGGTCTCTCGCCACGCGACTATCTGCGAGGTCGGGACTGGTCCGAGCATGTGCGGGTGGGACAGCAGGCATTACGACAGGTCGGAGTGCTTAGATGAGCAGGATCAATCTCAAGCCGCTTTCGACGAACGATCTGCTTCTGCTGTTCGAAAAGCTGTGCGTCGAACAGTACGACGCTCTCGATCGCCAGGAGTACGCGGCTTTCAACCGGCGATACGATCGA
>NZ_JAUXYO010000260.1 GCF_030694325.1 Allobosea sp.
CAGCACCTTGGCGATCTCGGCGCGATGCGGCTGGTTCGGCTTGCCGACGAGCTGCAATTGCGCCGTGCCGAGCACGTCTGCGCCTCGGCGCGCGGCGAACAGGACCGTGCGTCCCGCCGCTACGTCGGCCGCGACGCCCGACCAGAACGCGAGGTAATCGGGCGTCCCGTTCCAGTGCATGAAGCCGACCGAGGCCCCGTTTTCGACCGCATCGGCGAGAATGCCGGCCAGCGCCGGGATCGCGGCTTGCGCGGCCTGTGCATCGAGCTGCTCGACCGTGATCGCTTCGTCGTTGGTCATGTCCTGGATCCGCTTCAGAGATCGGCGGCGGTCAGCACCACCGCATAGCGCGCCGGGACCTCGCCCGGATTGTGGAAGGCGATCGGCCCGTCGAGCAGCATGGCGAGGCAGTCTCCAGCCGCCAGCCGATGCTCGCGCCCGCCGACGGACAGGCTGAGCTCGCCCTCCAGCAGCCAGAGCTGCTGGTCGAGCCGAAAGCCGCCGCGCGGCGCGTCGAGCAGGACGCGCGCCCCCGCTGGCATCTCGACCTCCACGATTTCGAACCGGGAGCCCGTGCCGGCCGGTGACACGCTGCGCCGGACATAGCCGCTGTCGGGATCGGTCCAGACCGGCTGGTCGCCCCGCCGCGCCAGCGGGCCGCCTTGCGCCTCGTCGCGAAACAGCGCGGAGAGCAGCACACCGAGCCCGGCGCAGAGCCGGTCCAGCAGCGCCGCCGTCGGGCTCGATTCGCCGCGCTCGACCCGCGAGATCATGGCGCGGCTGACGCCTGAGCGATCCGCGAGCTGGTCCAGTGTCAGTCCGCGGGCCTGACGTAGCCCCTTGAGACGGGCACCGAGGCGACGGTCCAGATCGATGTCGAAGACAGAATCCATGAAGAGAGAATATTTCCATTATATCAGAAATCAACTGTCTTTCCTCTCGCTGTCGCCTTCCGGCCCTGCGCGACCCGTCAACGCGGATTTCACCACGATTCCAGCTTCCCGCCAGCGACCGGGTCGATCTTTGCGAAACGGCAGGGAAACACGGCTCCAATGCCGGGAACGACGCCCGGAAGGCGCTGGTCGAGGGGAACGGCCATGAATCGAGGTCTGGAGTGGCTCGGCAGAGCCGTGGTCGGCTTCATCACCCGCGGGCGTGCGCAGCCGCGCGCCGCGGACGCCAAGGCCCTGGCGAGGCTGCGTTCGGCGCTGCGGCCTGGCGATGTTCTGCTGGTCGAGGGCGGCATGAAGGTTTCGGCCGCGATCAAGTATCTGACGCAGTCGACCTGGTCCCATGCCGCGCTCTATGTCGGCGAGACCGGGCAGTTCACCGAGGATGGCGAGCCGCTGGTCCTGGCCGAGGTCGAGATGGATGTCGGCTGCGTGCTCTCGCCGCTGTCGAAATACGGCGCCTTCGGCACCCGCATCTGCCGCCCGCTGGCGCTCGACGCCGAGGGCCGCGACGTGGTCGTCGACCATGTTCTCGGCCGGCTCGGCACCCAGTACGACCTCAAGAACATCCTCGATTTGATGCGCTGGCTGATTCCGCTGCCCTGGGCACCGAAATCCTGGCGCCGGCGCATGATCGCGCTGGGCTCCGGCGATCCGACGCGGGCGATCTGCTCGACGCTGATCGCCCAGGCCTTCGAGGCGGCGCGCTACCCGGTGTTGCCGACGATCGAATATGCGCGCGCCATGGAGGAGGCGGATTTCGAGGAGATCCTCCACATCCGCCATCATTCGCTCTACATGCCGCGCGACTTCGACATTTCTCCGTATTTCGCCGTGGTGAAGCCGACGCTGGAGGCGGGCTTCGACTACCGTGCCCTGACCTGGGCCCGCGAGGCCGCCCCCGCCGGCCATCGGATGGCTGCGGCGGAATAGCCGGTTTTGCGGCAAACCCTTGGCGCGCTGGGGCTTCGCTGCTATGGCCCGCGCATGAGCACGCGCACCTTCGACAACATCCGCAACTTCTCGATCGTGGCCCATATCGACCACGGCAAGTCGACGCTCGCCGACCGTCTGATTCAGCAGACCGGCACGGTCGCCGCCCGCGACATGAGCGAGCAGATCCTCGACTCGATGGATATCGAGAAGGAACGCGGCATCACCATCAAGGCGCAGACGGTCCGGCTCGATTATCGCGCCCAGGACGGCAAGGATTACATCCTGAATCTGATGGACACGCCCGGCCATGTCGACTTCGCCTATGAGGTCTCGCGCTCGCTGGCGGCCTGCGAGGGTTCGCTCCTCGTCGTCGATGCCTCCCAGGGCGTCGAGGCGCAGACGCTGGCCAATGTCTACCAGGCGCTCGACGCCAACCACGAGATCGTCACCGTCCTCAACAAGATCGACCTGCCCGCCGCCGAGCCCGAGCGCATCAAGCAGCAGATCGAGGACGTGATCGGCCTCGACGCCTCCGAGGCCGTGCCGATCTCGGCCAAGACCGGCCTCAACATCGAGGGCGTGCTCGAGGCGATCGTCCAGAAGCTGCCGGCCCCCAAGGGCGACAGCGAAGCCCCGCTGAAGTGCCTCCTGGTCGATTCCTGGTATGACGCCTATCTCGGCGTCGTCGTGCTCGTGCGCGTCATCGACGGCGTGCTGAAGAAGAACATGACGATCAAGATGATGCGCGCCAACGCCTCCTATGGCGTCGACCGCGTCGGTGTGTTCAAGCCGAAGATGACCGAGGTCAAGGAACTCGGCCCCGGCGAGGTCGGCTTCTTCACCGCCTCGATCAAGGAGGTCGCCGATACCGCGGTCGGCGACACCATCACCGACGACAAGCGCCCGACGCCGCAGGCCCTGCCGGGCTTCAAGCCGGTGCAGCCGGTGGTGTTCTGCGGCATCTTCCCGGTCGACGCCGCCGATTTCGAGACGCTGCGCGCCGCCATGAGCCGGCTGCGCCTGAACGATGCCAGCTTCTCCTACGAGATGGAGACCTCGGCCGCCCTCGGCTTCGGCTTCCGCTGCGGCTTCCTCGGCCTGCTGCATCTGGAGATCATCCAGGAGCGGCTGGAGCGCGAGTTCAACCTCGACCTGATCGCGACCGCGCCGTCGGTCATCTACAAGATGAAGCTCCGCAACGGCAAAGACATCGAGATTCACAATCCGGTCGATATGCCCGACGTGATGCAGATCCTGGAAATCCAGGA
>NZ_JAUXYO010000103.1 GCF_030694325.1 Allobosea sp.
TTGCCTGAGAATAGGCGAAGAGCAGCTTCGCGCCGTGCTTAATCAGGCCGCCATATTCCTGCGCCGTTCCGGGCAGGAAGCCGGGCACGTCGACGAAGGTGACGATCGGGATCTCGAAGGCGTCGCAATAGCGCACGAAGCGGGCGGCCTTGCGGGAGGCATCGGAGTCGAGCACGCCGGCCAGGACCATCGGCTGGTTGGCAATGAGCCCGACGGTGCGGCCCTCGATACGGCCGAAGCCGGTGACGATGTTGCCGGCGTAAGACCCTTGAATCTCGAAGAAGTCGCCCTCGTCGAGGGTTTTGAGGATCAGCTCCTTGATGTCGTAGGGCTTGTTTGGGTTGTCCGGCACCAGCGTGTCGAGGCTCATATCGACACGGTCGGGCACGTCGAAGCTCGGCCATTCCGGCACGCCGACGGTGTTGTTGGCGGGGAGGAAGTCGAGCAGGCGGCGCACCTGCAGCAGCGCCTCGACATCGTTCTCGAAGGCGCCGTCGGCGACCGAGGATTTCGTCGTGTGGACCTTGGCGCCGCCGAGCTCTTCCGAGGTCACGGTCTCGTTGGTGACGGTCTTCACCACATCGGGCCCGGTGACGAACATGTAGGAGCTGTCGCGGACCATGAAGATGAAGTCCGTCATCGCCGGCGAGTAGACGTCGCCGCCGGCGCAGGGGCCCATGATCACCGAGATCTGCGGGATCACGCCCGAGGCCGCGACATTGCGCTTGAAGACCTCGCCATAGCCGCCGAGCGCGGCCACGCCCTCCTGGATGCGGGCGCCGCCGGCATCGAACAGGCCGACGATGGGGGCGCGCATCTTCAGCGCCATGTCCTGGATCTTGACGATCTTCTGGGCGTGGGTCTCGGAGAGCGAGCCGCCGAAGACGGTGAAGTCCTTGGAGAAGACGAAGACGGTGCGGCCATTGACCGTACCCCAGCCGGTGACGACGCCATCGCCGGGGATTTTCTCGGCCTTCTCCATGCCGAAATCGACGCAGCGATGCTGCACGAACATGTCGAACTCCTCGAAGGAGTCCTTGTCGAGCAGGAGTTCGATGCGCTCGCGGGCGGTCAGCTTGCCCTTGCCGTGCTGGGCCGCGACGCGCTTGGCGCCGCCGCCCTGGCGGGCGCCCTCGCGACGGTCTTCGAGCTGTTCGAGAATGTCTTTCATGAGGGACGCCCCGGAGCCGACGAAAGGTTCTGTGGCTTCCGGATTAAGCGGCGGCGCGGTTTGTGTCCATCGCCAGCCGGTGCGGCTTTCGGCTAGCCCTGCGTGAGCAGCAGCACCGCCGCGCCATACTCCTTGCGCCGGATGGCGCGGCGCTCGGCCGCCTCCTCGTCCTGGCCCCAGATGCCGATCTGGTAGTCCTCGTCGCAATGGGCGGCGGCCCAGATCGCGTCCGCGTCGCGCAGGCCGAAATGGAGCGCCAGCATCAGCAGGGTCGAGCCGGTCAGCGTCATGACGTTGTGGGCGCCCGCCAGCGCGACGGGGGCGGGAATCGCGCCGACATGGCGGGCCACCGCTTCGAGCGTGGTCGGCGGCTGCTCTGCGAAGACGATGCCCTGCGCCAGGATGAAGCGCGCGCCGATCTTCGCCTCGACCTCGTGGCGGATCGGCTCCCAGATCTTCTCCTGCAGCGCGACCAACTCCTGCGGCTCGCCGGCGCGATAGCAGAGCGCGTCCGAGCCGGCATAGCGGACGATCTCGGCGCGGACGGCCTTGTGCTGGTCGGCGACGCCGTCCAGCGCCGAATTGACCAGCCGGGTCAGCGGCATGCGGGCGGGATCGATCTTGTCGCTCGGCGCGTCCCACTCGGCGGCGAGCGCCTCGGCGACGGGGCGCGACGCGACCGCGAGCGGCTTGCGGGCCGGGGTGCGGGCGGTGCGGCCATCGAGCGCGACATGGAACAGCCCGTCGCGCTCCAGCACGGCGGCGTGTTCGTAGAAGCGGCTCGGCAGGGCGTTGCGCATCGCCTTCTGGGCGGCGGCGACGGGATCGGGCTGGCGCTGGCCGGCGGCGCCGAAGCGGGCGAGGAAATCATCTGTCGACATGGGCGCGCCTCTAGCATGGCGGGGGGGCGCGGTCAGCCTCCGAAACGGTCGCGCCAGGCCGGTAGCGCGCCCGCGAAGGGCAGGGCGGTGGCGGCATGGACGCCGCGAGCGACGGCGCGGGCCAGCACGTCGGCGGCCGTCGTGCAGAGTTCGGTCAGGGCGAAGGCGTCGGAGGGGGCGCCGCTGTGACCGGTCGCGGCGGCGAAGACGATGTCGCCGTCGAGCGCGCCATGGGAGGGCCGTAGCGCCCGCGCCAGCCCGTCATGGGCGGCGAGCGCGAGGCGCTTGCACTGCGCCTTGGTCAGCACGGCGTCGGTCGCGACCAGGGCGATGGTCGTGTTCTGGCCGGCGCCGCCCTTGAAGCGCAGGCCGAGATCCTCGGCAGAGATGCCGGCGGGCCAGCCGCGCCCACCGAATTCGCTGTCGCGCTCGTAAGGCGCCGCCCAGAAATGCGGGCCGTCGCCGATCGTGGCGGTGCCCACGGCGTTGACCGCGACGAGCGCGCCGACGATCTGGCCGGTTGCAGCCCTGGCGCTGGCCGAGCCGAGCCCGCCCTTGAGATTGGCGAGCATCGCGCCGTAGCCGGCGCCAGTCGTGCCAAGGACGAAATCGGCGCCGGTGTTGGCGGCGGCCTCTGCCCCCAGCCGGCGATAGGGCGCTTCCGTCCCGCCCTTCGCCCAGGGCTTGTCGCCGCCGTTGAGCAGGTCGAACAGGATCGCCTGCGGCACGATCGGAACCCGCAGCGGCCCGATCGGGAAGCCGCGGCCCTGGCTCGCCAGATGCGCCATGACGCCATCGGCCGCCGCCAGCCCCCAGGCCGAGCCGCCCGCGAGCACGATCGCATCGACATGCTCGACCGTCATCTCCGGCTCGAGCAGGCCCGTCTCGCGCACGCCGGGCGCCCCGCCGAGGATGGCGACGGAGGCGACCGTCGGCCGATCGAACAGGGCGACCGTGACGCCGGTCGCCGCCTGCACATCCTGCGCCTGGCCGACGAGGAGGCCGCGGACATCGGTGATGAGATTGCGCATGGGCGGCGGCTCGGGAGGCGGGGTGGCGGGAACGGGGAACGAGGGCGGGGCCGGGGCGTTACATTACCGAGAGTTCATGATTGCGCCATCGCAAGGACAGCGCGATCGGCCCATGGTCTCGTCATCGCGACCCGGCTTCGAGACCCGCTCAGCGACTGTTCCCTCCGCCTACGACTCGGGAGATAACGCATGAAACCCTACGCCCTGATCGCAGCCTCCTCCATCGCTGCGCTGGCCGCGAGCTTCGCCGTGGCGCAGCCGCAGCCGATTCCTCCCGCCGGCGGCGAGCGCGACGGCCCGCGCCAGGAACGCAGCGAGCGCCCCGATCGCGGTGATCGCTATGAGAGCCGCGAGCAGCGCCGCGAGGAATGGCGCGAGCGCCGCGCCGAGCGCATGCAGGAGCGCCTGAACGAGCGCCTCGCCAAGCTGC
>NZ_JAUXYO010000106.1 GCF_030694325.1 Allobosea sp.
GGAGCGGCGGCCGGGGCGGAGATCGCCGCTGCGCAGCCGCAGGCTGCTGCCCCTGCCGTCGGCGCGGGCCGGCCGGGACCGGATCTGGCGGCCGCCGGAGCCGTCGCGGCGGCCGGCCTGGCTGTGGCGCAGCCTGTCGCCGCCGAAACGGTCGAGAGGGAGCCGGAGGTCCCGCATCCGGATCTCTTCAGCGCCGAACTGTCGAGGGTGTTCGCCGAGCCGGCGCCAGTCTCTCCGGACGACACCGACACGGCCAACGAAACACGCGACGCGCTGCCGGCCCTCGACCCGTTCCGTTCGATGGGTCAGCGCGCCGGTGCGGAGCCCGAACTCCCGGCGGCGATGACCGAGTCGGTGCCCGCCCTCGTCCTGCCGCCCGTTCCCGAACTGGCCTTCGAGGTGGAGGTGCCGGGCGAGGCCGATCCGGTTGGCGAGGGTGAGGACGCCGCCGAGACGCAGGCGCAGAGCGCGTTGGAGCCGGAGCGGAGCGCAACGGACCTGCCTGCACCCGCGGAGTCGACGGACGAGTTGCCGCCGCCGCCTCTGGCCTCCGATATCGACGATCCGCTCACGCCCGAGCCACCGGCAACGCTGCGCGACGAGCGCGACGACGAGTTCGACCGGTTGCGCGACAGCCTCGCCGATCTGGGGCTCGGCACGCGCCCCTCGGGCAGTCGCATCGAACCCTCCTTCGAAGGCTCAGACGGGCCGGCCGCCGACCGGCAGGACGAGATCGAGGCCGCGTCGAGCTGGATGGAGCCGGCGCTCGGCCGCCGGGTGAATTGGCCCGAGCCGCCGGAGGCCGCGGGGCTTCCGCCCGAGCGGGAGGCCGCACCGGCCGACCTGTCCGAGCCGTCCTGGCCGGTGCTCGATGCCGCCGACCGTCCCGTGCCGCCCTGGCCGCCGCAGACGAGCACTGCGCCGGAGCCGCCCCTGGACGAGGCGGAGGCCTCACCCGCCGAAGCGGCGGCCTTGGAGCCAACCGAGCCGACCGACGCGGCGGAACCGGAGCTCGCGGAACTGCCGCCTGCAGCCTCCGACGAAGGGATCGTCGGGGCCTATCAGGTCGGCGAGGCGCATTTCACCATCTATGCCGACGGCTCGATCCAGGCCCGAACCCCGGATGGCGACTACAGCTTCGCCTCGATGGACGAGCTCAAGATCTATCTCGCCAGCGAGAAGAGCCGGCTCGGCGCCTGAGCCGGCCCTTCGCTGGCTCAGGCGTCGGCGTCGATCTCCGGCCAGCCTTCGCCGACGGCCCGGATCGCGAAGGCATAGGCCAGTGCGGTCTCCTTGAGGGAGTCGAAGCGTCCCGCCGAGCCGCCATGTCCGGCGTCCATGTTGGTGTGCAGCAGCACCGGCCCGCCGCCGGTCATCGTCGCGCGCAGCCGGGCGACCCATTTCGCCGGTTCCCAATAGGTCACGCGCGGGTCGGTCAGCCCTCCCATCGCCAGGATCGGCGGATAGGCCTGAGCCCTGACGTTGTCATAGGGCGAATAGCCGCGGATTGTCTCGAAGGCGGCGATGTCTCGGATCGGGTCGCCCCACTCCGGCCATTCCGGCGGCGTCAGCGGCAGCGTGTCGTCGAGGATCGTGTTGAGCACGTCGACGAAGGGCACCTCGGCGACGATGCCGGCGAAGAGGCGAGGGGCCATGTTCGCCACGGCCCCCATCAGCATGCCGCCGGCGCTGCCGCCCTCCGCGACGATGCGGCCGCGCGCGGTGAAGCCGCCATCGGCCAGCGCCTCGGCCGCCGCGATGAAGTCGGTGAAGGTGTTGGCCTTCTTCTCGCGCTTGCCGTCGAGATACCAGCGCCGGCCCTTGTCGGTGCCGCCCCGGACATGGGCGATGGCGTAGACGAAGCCGCGATCGACGAGGCTCAGCGGTCGCGTCCGGAACGAGGCCGACATCGCCGAGCCATAGGAGCCGTAGCCGTAGAGCAGGCAGGGCGCCGAACCGTCGAGCGGCGTGTCGGCGCGGTGCAGGATCGAGACGGGCACCTCCTCGCCGTCCTGGGCCCGTGCGAAGATGCGCCGCACCCGGTAGTCGGCCGGATCATGGCCGGAGGGCACCTCCTGCCGCTTCAGCAGGACGCGCACGCCGCTGGCCATGTCGTAGTCATAGGTTTCGGCCGGGCGCGCCATCGAGGCGTAGATGAAGCGCAGCGTCTCGGTCTCGAACTCGTAGCCGGCGTCGAGCCCCAGCCCATAGGCTTCCTCGTCGAAGGCGATGCTGCTCTCGGAGCCGGAGGCCATGTCGCGAATGACGATGCGCGGCAGCCCGTTCTCGCGCTCCAGCCGGATCAGGCGGCCCTGCAGGCACAGATGGCTCAGGATCAGGCAGCCCGGCCGATGCGCCACGAGATCGCGCCAGTTCCCCGGGGTCGGATCGGCCACCGGCGCGGTGACGATCTTGAAATCCTCGGCGTCGTCGGCGTTGGTGCGGATCAGCAGCGCGTCGCCGAGATGGTCGACGTCGTATTCGCGGCCGACCGCCCGGGGCGCGATGGTCACCGGCACGGCGTCGGGCACGGTCAGGTCGACCAGCCGGATCTCCGAGGTCTCGTGATCGTTGATCGAGATCAGCAGGAAGCGGCCGGACTGGGTCTCGTCGATGTCGACGAACATGCCGGCATCGCTCTCCTCATGCAGCAGGATGTCCTGGTCGGCGCTTTCGCCCAGACGGTGGCGCAGCACCCGCGACGGGCGGTGATCGGCATCGACCCCGACATAGAAGAAGGCCCGGCTGTCGGCGGCCCAGACGATCTCTCCGGTCGTGTCGGGCACGACGTCGGGCCGGTCCTCCCCGGTGGCGAGGTCGCGCACGCGGATCGTGTGCAGCTCGGAGCCCGCCTCGTCCGCGCTCCAGGCGAGAAGCCCATGGTCGGGGCTGTGCGCGGCGTCGCCGAGATCGAAGAAGTCCTTGCCGTCCGAGAGCTTGTCGGCATCGAGCATGATCGTCTCGCGGCCCTTGCCCGAGCGCGGCCTGCGGCAGATCAGGGGATGCTCGCCGCCCTTCCGGTAGCGGGAATAGTAGAGATACGGCCCGTCGGGCTGCGGCACGCTGCTGTCGTCTTCCTTGAGGCGTCCGCGCATCTCCTTGACCAGCTCGCGCTGCAGCATGCGGGTCGGCGCCATCAGCGCCTTGGAATAGGCGTTCTCGGCCTCGAGATGCCGGCGGATATCGGTCGGGAGCGCCTTGGGGTCGCGCAGAACCTCTTTCCAGTTGGGCGCCCGCAGCCAGTCGTAACCGTCCTGCAGGACGACGTCATGGACATGCGTCGTCTTGGTCCGCACCTCGGCGCGCGGCGCGCGGACCCTCTTGGCGGCGCTGGCCTTGGGGCCGGGACGGGTGTTCGATCGCATCGACGACGGCTCCTTCGGGCAGAGGCTTCGACAGGTAGAGAGCGGCCGCGCGACTGGCAAGATCATGCCGGCGCGGCAGATGCAGCACCGGCCGGGGCGCCGATACCATGATCATCTGGCGGCATCGCAATATTTAGAATGGATAATTCGTATTCGCGGCCGCCCGATCGCTTGCGGGTGCCTAGGTCATCGACTACAGGGAGCGTAACGGTCCGCTGCGATCACCTCTGAGTCGTGAGTGTTCAGGTGCTTTTGGTCAGGACCGCACAAGGCATTCACAGCAGTAATGCCTTCCGCAAACGTATCATCTCGCCGACTGTATCAGGGAGTGGCGCCGCCATGGCAGACAACGAAGGATCGGATTACATCGAGCTGACGGCGGATATCGTCTCGGCCTATGTTTCGAACAACTCTGTTCCGGCGTCGGATCTGCCTGCGCTGATCAACGATGTTCACGCGGCCCTGAGCCGTGTCGTCAGCGGCACCGCACCCGTGGTGCCGGCCGAGGCGCCCCGTCCGGCGATCCCGGTGAAGAAGTCGATCACGGCCGATTACCTGATCTGCCTCGAGGACGGCAAGAAGTTCAAGTCGCTCAAGCGCCATCTGCGCACGCAGTACAACATGTCGCCCGAGCAGTACCGCGAGAAGTGGGGTTTGCCGCCGGACTACCCGATGGTGGCGCCGAACTATGCCGAAGCCCGCTCCCAGCTCGCCAAGAAGATGGGCCTGGGCCAGCAGCGTCGCAAGCGCCGCTGACGAGGCATCCCCCGGAAAGGGGGTTTCTCAGGATTCGCAAAGCCGCCGGTTCGCCGGCGGCTTTTTCATGTTCGGTTGCGGCTGCGGGGATAGCGCGCCCTCTGCAGCGAAGACGCTTGTCATAGGAATAAATTCATGCATTGCTGATCTCCATCGCCGGCCAGGGGCTGGCCTCAGACAGAGAACAAACAATGAACATGACGAGAGCTGACAGGAGTGATCCGCTGCGCCAGTCCGCCTGTGCGCGCCTGGTCGAAGTGGTGGTCGCCGCGACCACCCATCTGCCCGCCGCGACCCTGCGCACCCCCGGCAGGGGACACCCGCGTGCGGCGCTGGCCCGCCAGACGGCGATGTATCTCGCCCATGTCGCCTTCGGCCTGCCCCTGAGCCGGGTCGGCATCTGCTTCGGCCGGGACCGGACGACGGTGCGCCACGCCTGTGCGCGGATGGAGGATCGCCGCGACGACCCCGCCCAGGAATTCGCTCTCTCGGCGCTCGAGGCCGCGCTGCTGGCGCTGATGGCGGCTCTTTGCGTCATCCCGGCAGAGGAGATCCACCCGTGACGGCGCCGGAGAGCAGGGAGCGCGTCGAGGCGGCCGCGGCGCGGCTGCGGCGTCATCTGGCCCAGCCGGGCGCCTTTGCCCGGCTCTCGCCGCTCGGCTGCGGGCGGGTCGCCCTCTACCGCAGTGGCGGAGGCGCGACGCTCGGGGCCGGGTTCGTCCCGAAGGAGGCGGCCGATACCCTCGCCGCGCGAGGCGACGCGGTCTGGACCGGGCAGGGGGAGGGGCGACGTCTGCACGCGGCGCAGACGTCACCCGAGCCGCGTCCCGCCATCGTCCCGGCCATGATCGACCATGACGGCCGCTCCGAGACCGTGATGCTCCACACAGGCGAGAGCCCGCTGCTGTGGCTGCATCGCCGCCCGGGCCGGGACGGCAAGCCGCAGATCTCGGACGAGGAATTCGCCGCCGGCGAGCGCTTCCGCGCCGACTGGACGCTCGCGCGCCTGACGCCGCGCACCACCATGAACTGGGATGCGTCGCTGGCGCCCGACGGCCGCGGCTCCGGCAGCCGCGGGCCGGCGGCGGCGTCCGATTCCGCGCTGGCGGCGCGTCAGCGCGT
>NZ_JAUXYO010000118.1 GCF_030694325.1 Allobosea sp.
CGTTGGTGCCGACCTGCCAGATCACGAGGTCGTAACGGCGCTCGGCCAGCACCTTCTTCAGGCGCGCCAGCGTCTCGGGCGCGATCTCGCCGCCGATTCCCGCATTGGCGATGGTGACCTGGACACGCGGCCAGGCCGCCGAGAGCAAGGTCTGAAGCCGAGACGGATAGCTCCTGTCGCGCGTCGTGGCTCCGACGCCCTCGGTCGAGGACGAGCCGATCGCGAGGATCTCGAGCTTGCCGCCGGTCGCGATCCGCGGCGTGAGCGAGGCGAGCTTCTGGTTCGGCGAGACGATCGGGGTTTCGCGGCAAGTGAAGGAGCCGGCCTGGACGGTGCCCGTCAATGCAGTCGCCAAGGCGATGGCGAGGCCCGTGGCCCGGATGGCGATACGCATCGGCAGCAATTCCCCCTCAGCGGAAAACAGCCTGCCGCACCGTTCATGAATGGAAACTGAATGATGCGCTGCAGCGACCGTCGCGTTCTTGAACACGCCCCTCAGTGCGGGAGGCGGGCCTCGTGAACCGCTTCGCCTGGCTCCTCGACCGGCTGGCTTATGAGCCGCGCCGCAATGCCAAGCTCGCGCTGATCGCGGATTATCTGCGCAGCACGCCTGATCCGGACCGGGGCCTGGCTCTCGCGGCGATGACCGGCGGGCTGATTTTTCCCAATGCGAAATCGGGCCTCGTGCGGGCTCTCATCGCCGAGCGGACCGACCCGGTGCTGTTCGCGCTCTCTTACGACTATGTCGGCGATCTCTCGGAGACGGTCGCCATGATGTGGCCGGCGCGTCACGGGGCGAATGATGTGCCGCATCTGCCCGACGTCGTGGAAGGGCTGCGCAGCGTCGGCAAGACCGAGCTGCCGCGCCTTATCGCCTCCTGGCTCGACGCGCTCGACGAGACCGGTCGCTGGGCGCTGCTGAAGCTCATCACCGGCTCGTTGCGCATCGGCGTCTCCGCGCGCCTCGCCAAGACGGCCGCCGCCAGTCTCGGCGGCATCCCGGCCGACGAGGTCGAACAGGTCTGGCACGGGCTGGAGCCGCCCTATGCCGCGCTCTTCGCTTGGCTTGAGGGCCGGGGGCCGCGGCCGGAGGCGACCGATCCCGCGCCCTTTCGGCCGGTGATGCTGTCGCACCCGATCGAGGACGGCGATTTCGCCAAGATGAACCCGGCCGAATTCCAGGCCGAATGGAAATGGGACGGCATCCGCGTCCAGGCCGTCACCGGCACGCGGCCCGATGGCGAACGGGTCACGCGACTGTTCTCGCGTACCGGCGAGGATGTCGCCGCCGCCTTCCCGGACGTGGTCGAGGCGCTGACGCAGGATGGCGCCCTCGACGGCGAGTTGCTGGTGCGGCGGGAGGCGGCGGTGCAGAGCTTCAACAGCCTGCAGCAGCGGCTGAACCGCAAGAGTGTCACGCCCAAGATGCTGCTCGAGCATCCCGCGCATATCCGCGCCTACGACCTGCTCGTCGATGGCGAGGAGGATCTGCGCGAACTGCCGCTCGCGGCCCGCCGGGCCCGGTTGGAGGCTTTCGTCGCCCGCCTCGCCAGCCCCATCGTCGATCTCTCCCCGCCCATCTCCTTCAGCGACTGGGACACATTGGCCGCCGCGCGCGCCGACCCTGCGGCTGCGGGCGCGGGTGCGGATGCCGAGGCGGTCGAGGGCTGCATGATCAAGCGCCTCGACTCGCCCTATCTGCCCGGCCGTCCCAAGGGCCATTGGTGGAAATGGAAGCGCGAGGCGAGGCTGATCGACTGCGTGCTGATGTATGCCCAGCGCGGCCATGGCAAGCGCTCCTCGTTCTATTCGGATTTCACCTTCGGCGTCTGGCGCGTGGGCGAGGGTGGAGCTGACGAGCTCGTGCCGGTCGGCAAGGCCTATTTCGGCTTCACCGACGAGGAACTGGTCGAGCTTGACCGTTATGTCCGCAAGCACACGCTCAACCGCTTCGGCCCTGTGCGAGAGGTCACGCATACGACCGACAGCGGTCTCGTCTTCGAGGTCGCCTTCGAGGGCCTGCAGCGCTCGACCCGTCACAAATCCGGCGTCGCGATGCGCTTTCCCCGCATCAGCCGCATCCGCTGGGACAAGCCCCCGCGCGAGGCGGACCGGATCGAGGCGCTGGAGGCGCTGCTGCCGCCGAATGGCTGATTGCGCGCCGCCGCCGGATGGTCCACAGCCTGCCCGTCGGCCGCCCGAGCCGACGGCTTGAACCAGTGTCCGATTGAGGCACAATGCGGGCCGGGCATGAGGATGGGATCCCATGAAACGACAGCCGTCGACACGGATCGTCATCGCGGATGATCATCCGCTTTTCCGCGGCGCCCTGCGCCAGGCCGTCTCGACCGCGCTGGAAGGCGCCGATGTCAGCGAGGTCGGCTCGCTCGAGGCGCTGACCGAGGCGCTCGACAGCGGCGGCGATGCCGATCTGGTCCTGCTCGATCTCACCATGCCGGGCGTCCAAGGCTTCTCGGGGCTGCTCTTCCTGCGCGCCGACCACCCAGAGATCCCGGTCATCGTGGTCTCTGCCAATGACGATCCGGCTGTGATCCGCCGCTGCATCGAGTTCGGGGCGCTCGGTTTCCTGCCCAAGACGGCCGATGTCGAGCAGATGGGCGAGGCCATCCGCGCCGTGCTCGAAGGCGGCGTCTGGACGCCGCCGGGCGTCGATCTGACCGCGCCGGTCGATGCCGAGACGGCAACGATGGTGCGCAACCTCTCGACGCTGACGCCCCAGCAGGTGCGCGTGCTGATGATGCTGTCCGAGGGGCTCCTCAACAAGCAGATCGCCTATGAGCTCGGCGTCTCGGAAGCGACGGTGAAAGCGCATGTCTCGGCAATTCTGACCAAACTCGACGTCGACAGCCGCACCCAGGCCGTCATCGCCGCCGCCAAGATCGCCGGTACCGCCTGGGCCACGGCCGGAGCCTCCGCCACCTCCTGATCCGCCAGCGGGTTGACAGCCCGTTCAGCCGCGGTTCAACCATCCGGGCGCCGGATGGGCGCGGATCGGGGACTTGCTAGACCATGGCCAACGGCAGGATCGAACGCTTTCTCGGCGGCTCACCGCTCGGCGTGCTCGTGCGGCTGCTCTTCATCTCGCTGCTCGTCGGCGCGGCGATGGCGTTCCTCGGGCTCTCGCCCCGCGCGCTGTTCGAGACCGCGGCGCGTTTCGTGCGCTCGCTCGGCGATCTCGGCTTCGGCGCGCTGCGCGAAGTCGGCCAATGGATCATCGGCGGCGCGCTCCTGGTCGTTCCGCTCTGGCTATTGTCGCGGCTGTTCGCGGCCCGCCGCTGAATAGCAGCCAGTTCAGCCTGGCAGCGCTCGCAGCGCGGCACCGAGGCGGACGATCAGCAGATGGCTGGCAGCGCCCAGCGTAGATACTGGGCGTTCAGGACGAGCCGCCGTCGGCGGCGGACGCAAGAGCCGGCCGCCGGCGCCGCTACAGACCCTTGCCTGCCGCGATCGCGGCGGCGTCGCGCCCGACCAGGGCGGCGAGCTTTGGCAGTCCGGCGCGGCGCGCTTCCGCGGCGAGGCCGGCCTTGACCGTCTTCACCAGCCCCGGCCCCTGAAAGACCATCGCCGAATAGAACTGCACGAGATCGGCCCCGGCGCGGATCTTGGCGAAGGCGGTTGCGGCCGAATCAATGCCGCCGACGCCGACCAGGGGGAACTGCCGCTCGACCCGCAGGAAGGCCTCGGCGAGGAGCCGCGTCGAGGCGGTGAAGAGCGGCTTGCCCGAAAGCCCGCCGGCTTCGCCCCTGGACGGGCTGCGCAAGGTCTCCGGCCGGGCGATGGTGGTGTTCGAGACGATGAGGCCATCGATCTTGCGCCGCCGCGCGACCGCGATCATGCCGTCGAGTTCCGGCAGGGTGAGATCGGGCGCGATCTTCAAGAGCATCGGCGTCGGTCGCCCCCCCGCCGCCGCCTCGTCGCGCGCCTCCAGCGCCCGGGCGATCAGGTTGTCGAGCGCAGTCTCCGCCTGCAGATCACGCAGCCCTGGCGTGTTGGGCGAGGAGACGTTGACGGTGACGAAATCGGTGAGAGGCGCGAGCCTGCGGGTCAGCACCGCATAATCCGCCGCCCGATCGGCCGAGTCCTTGTTGGCGCCGAGATTGACGCCAACGATGCCGCCGCGCGCCCGCCGGGCGGCCAGGCGCTGTGCCACGGACTCCATGCCGTCGCTGTTGAGGCCGTAGCGGTTGATCACCGCGGCATCCTCGACCAGCCGGAAGACGCGCGGCTTCGGATTGCCGGGCTGGGGCAGGGGCGTGACGCCGCCGACCTCGACGAAGCCGAAGCCGAGCCCGAGCGCCCCGTCCACCGCCTCGGCATGTTTGTCGAAGCCGGCCGCGAGACCGACAGGGTTGGAAAAGGACAGCCCGAAGGCTTCGGTGGCCAGGACCGGGTCGTCCGCGGCCGGCTTCAGAGGGGGAGCGGCTGCCAGCGCCGCGACCGTCAGCCGATGCGCGGTCTCGGCATCCATCTTGTGGATGAGCGGCCGGGCGAGGTTGAAGAGCGAGCCGATCACGCGATGTCCTCCGGAATAACAGGGCTGCCATCGGGCCCCTGGGCGAGCGGCACCACCCAGCGCACGTCCCGCGTGCCGAGCGACGCATAGAGATGCGGGAACAGCGCTCCGCCGCGCGAGGGCTCGTAGCGCAGGGCTTCGCCGAGCTTGTTGCCATCCACCGCGATCAGTAACAGATCGCGCTGCCCGGCGAAGTGCTTCGCCGCTGTCTCGCGGAGTTGGTCGCCGGTCGAGAAATGGATGTAGCCGTCGCTGAGATCGATGGCGGCACCGTCGAAGCGCCCTTCGGCTTCGGCCGCGCGCCACAGGCTGTCGGGGCAGATCTTGTAGATGAGCGGCACGGGCGACCTCGGCAGATGGGGCTGCGGACGGCTTAGCGGCTGTCAGGAGGCTTCGCCAATTTTTATCGCCGCTGGGATCAAAATCAGATTGAAGTCTCATGCCATAGGGGATATTTCCTATGGTTATCCCCGGTTGACGGCAACATCCCTGCGAGGCGCGCGCGGTGCTCTCCCACGACCAGATCTGGACGGCGATCGACGCGCTCGCCCAACGCTACGGCTTCACCGCCTCGGGCCTGGCGCGGAAAGCCGGCCTCGACGCCACGACCTTCAACCGCTCCAAGCGCATCGGGCCCGACGGGCGCGAACGCTGGCCCTCGACCGAATCGATCGCGAAGATCCTGGCGGCCACGGGCGCCTCGCTCGAGGAGTTCATGAGCGTGGTGATGCGGCGGGGCGCGGCGCCCTCGCGCACCATCCCCCTGATCGGCTTCGCCCAGGCGGGCTCCGGCGGTTTCTTCGACGATGGCGGCTTTCCGGTCGGCACGGGGTGGGAGGAGGTCGCCTTCCCCGGCGTCGCCGACGAAAAGGCTTACGCGCTGGAGATTTCCGGCGATTCGATGCTGCCGCTCTACCGCGATGGCGACACGATCATCGTTTCGCCGACGGCGACGGTGCGCCGTGGCGACCGCGTTGTCGTCAAGACCGTCGAGGGCGAGGTGCTCGCCAAGCAGCTCAAGCGCCAGACCGCCAAGACGGTGGAGCTCGCCTCGCTCAACCCCGAGCATGGCGACCGCGTGCTGCCGCTCGCGGAGATCGCCTTCATGGCCCGCGTGATCTGGGCGAGCCAATAGCCGTTGCTCAGGCCGCAATCATCCGCGGGGCCGGCAACGTCACCCTGAACACCGCGCCGGTCTCCGAGGGCTCGAGCGCGATCGTGCCGCCGTGCAGCCGCACGAGCTCCGCCGCGATCGCGAGCCCAAGCCCCGTTCCTCCCGGGGTCACCGAGCCGCGGAAGGCCTGGAACAGGTTGGCCCGCGCGCGCTCGGGCACGCCCGGGCCGTTATCGGCCACGCGCAGGACGACCGAGCCGTTGTCGCGCTCGGCCCGCACGGCCAGCATCGGCCTCGAGCCAGCTTCTGCGCCGGCCTGCGTCAGGGCCTGAACCGAATTGCGCATCAGGTTGAGCAGGACGCGCGCCATCTGGTCGGGGTCGCAGGGAGCCACGAGATCGCTCGGGACCTCGTTGGCGAAGGTCACGAGCGCTGCTTCCGCGAGACCCAGCATCTCGGCCTGCTCCGCCACGAGCTGGCGCAGGGCCACGTCTCTCAGAACTGGGGTCGCCTCGGCCGCCCGGCCATAGGCCAGCGTCGCTTGGCAGAAATCGATGGCGCGCCCGAGCGTCGCGATCAGGCGCGGCGCGAAGCGCTTGATCTTGGCGTCGCGGGTCTCGGTCAGCCGGTCCGACATCAGCTGGGCGGACGCCAGCATGTTGCGCAGATCGTGATTGATCTTGCTGACCGCGAGGCCGAGCTCGGCCAGATGCTTCTTGGTCCGCAACTCGCCCGCGAGCGTCATCTGCATCCGCGCCAGCGCGCGCTGCGCCTCGCCGATCTCGTCGGCCCGCTGCGTCGGCTCGATGATCCGGTGCGGGTTCTCCGGATCGATCTCGAATTCCATGACATTGGCGGCGAGCTGGCGGATCGGGCCGACGATCATCCAGTTGAGCGCGAGATAGACGGCGACCGCCGTCAGCCCCGAGATGATCAGCGAGATCAGCAGCAGATTGCCCGAGAACTTCAGCAGGGCCCGCCGCAGCGGGGCTTCGTCGATGACGATCTCAACGAAATCGGCCCCGCCGACCGCCTCGCCGATGACGCGGATCGGCATCTGCGCCGGCGGCATCACCAGCGTCTCCAGCGCGTCGCCGATCGCCTCGGCCCAGCCCATGCTGCGCAGGTCGACCGTGCGGGAGACGGCCGCGGGCGGCATCGAATCGAGGCTGAGCAGCCGCCTCGCCCCGCCGACGCGTGCTGCGATCGCGCGGGCGCCGACGCCCATCAGAAGGCGGTTCTCGCTCCCGTCCGGCAGGCCGTCCTGTGGCGCCCCCTCCAGCACCAGCACGGCGATCTGCGCCGCTGCGAGCCGGTCGTTGAGCCAGTTGCGCCGGAAATTGGCGACCGAGGGCAGATAGATCAGCACCTCCGCCAGCATGACGAACAGCACCGTCAGGACGAGCAGCTTCGCCGACAGGCCAAGCCGCGTCAGTCCGCGGGGCAGGCTGATCGAGATCTGTCCCCTGTCGGGCATCTGAGGCTGCATCGGCGCGTAACCTAACCGAAACGGCGCAGGATGCCGATGATGCGGCGCAGGAGCGGCTTGGTGGCGAGGGGAACCAGGGAGGAGGCCGCGGCCCGCTTGGAGACCTCCGACAGCGACGGCCAGGGCGCCAGCAGCTCCGCCAGTTCGGGAGCGCTCATCTCGCGCTTCAGTGCCAGGCCGATGGTCGCGATCAGCTCGTCCGCCTGTGCGCCGACGATGCTGGCACCCAGGAGCCTGCCCTTCGCGTCGGTGACGAGCTTCACGAAGCCGTCCGTCGTCCGCTCCGCCTGAGCTCGCGCACTCTCGGCATAGGGCCAGCGCAGGACGCGGACCGGTCCCTTCTCGAGGGCATCCGCCTCCGACAGGCCGACACGGGCGATCGCCGGAAAGGTGCGCGTCGCCACGGGCGCAGCCAGCGGTGCGAAGGCGCCCGGCTGTCGGAACAGGGCGTTGCGCAGCACCAGCCGGGCGTGCTCCTCGGCGACATGGCCACCACCGGCCGAGCCGGGCGCGCCGCCAGCACAGTCGCCGATCGCATAGACGCGGCGGTTCGTGCAGCGCAGGCCGCGATCGACCTGGATACCGTCCGGCCCGCGCCGGATTCCCGCGAGTTCGAGGTCGAGCCCGTCGATGGCGGGCGCCGTGGGGCCCGCCAGCAGGAGATGCGAACCCTCGACCGTCCGCTCGGAGCCGCTGCCGCCACCGGCGATCACCAGCCGCACACCGCCCTTCATCCGCTCCACGCGATCGATCGTCGCGCGCTCGTACAACGCCACCCCTTCCCGCAGGAGCGTCCGCCGCAGGATGGCGACCGCCTCAGGATCGTGGCGCCCGAGCAGATCGCCTTCATCGACCAAGGCCACCTGGCTGCCGAGGCGCCGCATCGCCTGCGCGATCGCGACGCCTTTGGCCTGTCCGCCGAGCACGATCAGCCGCTCCGGCCGGCGCGTCAGGGAGGCCAGATCCGCCAGTGAGAGATGCGGGATGCCGTCGAGGCCGGCAATGGTCGGCGCCACCGTGCGGGCGCCGGTGGCGATGACGAAGCGCCTCGCCTTGATCGCCTGGTCGGCCACCATCACCGTGCTGCGGCTGACGAAACGCGCTTCTCCCCGGAGCACGGTCGCGCCGAGCGCGGTCAGGCGCTCGGCTGAAACATTGGGCGTCTGTGCCGCCAGCACGCGCTGGATGTGGTCATGCAGTTGCGCGTCGTCGATCTCGGGCTCTGCCGCGACGATGCCGAACCGCCGTGCCTCACGGACGGCTTGGGCCCGCGCTCCGGCGGCGGCCAGCGCCTCGATGACGGCGTCGTCGACGTCGCCGCCCATCCGGTCGCGCTCGACGACGACGATGGCGACACCGAAGGCCGCGGCAGCGGTCGCGAAGGCCAGACCTCCGGCCCCCGCGCCGATCACGCAGAGGTCCGGCATCAGGGGCGCGGACGAGGTGGAGGACGTCGCAGGGTCGCTCAAGCAGACGCTCCGGCACGCGACGGGATCCTGCCGCCGTCAGGCTGCGAGGGCAGCAATGCGAACGGGGCGTCGGATGCGATCATGCCGTCTCCTTGGCTTGCGGGTGAAGAACCACAATCGCTGATGCGTCGTCGCTGGAGCAGAATCAAGGCGGCATCGTCGCGTGAGCCGCTTTCTGTGCCGTCGCGAGCCCGTGCCTTTGGGCCGGCCCGATGGTTCAGGCCACGTGGCGGCCCTTTTCCACGACGGCTCCCCATGGCGCGGGCTTGCCGAAGAGATAGCCCTGCGCCCGCTGCGCCCCCAGCAACTGGACCGCGATGCGCTGCTGCTCGGTCTCGATGCCCTCGACCACGACATTCATCGAGAGCCGGCGCGCCAACTGGCACACCGCCTCGATGATCGCCTTGGACGCCTCGCTGGAGTGCACCGTCCGCGTGAAGCTCTGGTCGATCTTCACCTGGGCGAAGGGATAGGTCGAGAGATAGGCGAGCGAGGAATAGCCGGTGCCGAAATCGTCGAGCGCGAAGGTCACGCCGAGCGTGCGCAACTCGTCGATGACGCCCAGCGTCGTCTTGTTGTCCTCGATCAGCAGCGATTCGGTCACCTCCAGTGTCAGCCTGTGCGAGGGCAGGCTGGATGTGATCAGCGCGAGCTTTACCGCTTCGATGATGCGATGCGGGTCGCGGAACTGCAGGGGCGAGATGTTGACGGAGACGCCGATATGCTTCTCCCAGGAGGCGGCATCCTTGCAGGCCTGCCGGATCGCCCAGTCGCCGATGGCGGCGATCAGGCCCGATTGTTCGGCGATCGGGATGAACTGGCCTGCGGGAACCATCCCGCGCGTCGGATGTCGCCAGCGCATCAGCGCCTCGCGGGAAACCACGTCGCCCGAGCGCAGGTCGATGATCGGCTGATAGAACAGCTCCAGCGAGCCGTCCTCGCAGGCCTTGCGCAGGTCGACCTCGAGTTCGTGACGCTCCAGCATCTCCTCGGCCATCGTCGGATTGAAGAACATCAGCGTGTTGCGGCCCGCGGCCTTGGCCTTGTAGAGCGCGGTGTCGGCGTGGCGCAGCAGGTCTGCCGGATTGGCGCCATCGGCGGGCGCCATGGCGATGCCGATGCTGGCGGTGACGTAGACGGTCTTGTTGTCCAGGGTGAAAGCACGCGCCATCGCGTCGATCATGCGTTGCGCGATGGCGGTGACGACGGCGTGGTTCGCGGCCGGCAGGATCAGCAGGAACTCGTCGCCTCCGAAGCGCGCCAGATGGTCGTCGCCCCGGATGGCGCCGCGCAGCCGCTCGGCCGTCTCCATCAGCACGCGGTCGCCGATGTCGTGCCCGAGGCTGTCATTGACCTGTTTGAAGCCGTCGAGATCAACATAGAGCAGGGCGAATCCCTCTCCGGTCCGCTCCAGCCGCCCGAAGGAGTCGGCGATGGAGCGATTATACTCGAAACGGTTGGCGAGGCCGGTCAACTCGTCGAAGCGGGCCATCTGTTCGATCCGCGCCTCGGTCGCCTTCCGCTCGGTCGCGTCCTCTGTCGACATTAGCACGCCGCCTTCGGCGGCCGGTGCGAAGGTCACGACCAGAATCCGGCCGTTCCGCGTCTGGATTTCCCGGCTCGTGGTCTGCTGCGTGGCCTGGATTTCGACCAGCGCCTCTCGCAAATCGCGCAACTGGCCCGCCGCGACCACTTGTCGCTCGACCAGGAATCGCGCGATCGCCGAGATCGGCGTGCCCGGCAGGGAGAGCGTCTCCGGCAGGCCGTAGAGCGCGAGATGCGGCGCGTTGCTGACGGCGAGCTTGAGATCGCGGTCGAACATCGCCAGCCCGTGGATCATGGTGTTCAGGGCCGCGTCGAGCGTCAGGTTCTGTGAATGCAGGGCCGACGCCAGGGCCTTCGACTGCTTGGTCGCATCGCTGAGCGCGAGCAGATTCCGGTGCAGCGAGTTGGTGATCGCGATGTTGGCCGCTACGTACAGGAACGCGAAATAGCCGATATACTGGTAATAGACGTTGTGGGCCTGGATCAGCCCGATCGCCATCGGCACGCAGAAGGTCAGCAACTGCACGGCGACGAATTTCGGCCGTCCTGCATTGCGAGAGACGTATCCCGAGGCGATGGCGATGGTCGAGGCGACCGAGGTGATGTGGGCTGCGGGGTCGTCCGTATGCGTCAGCGCAGCATAGCAGCTGTAGCCGAGCACAGCGCTGAAGGCGGTCGCGCCGAGGAAGTAATCCCGGTCCCAGCGGCGGGTTTCCTCATAGCCGTCCCGCGAATGGTCTCTCCGGCGATAGGAGACGAAGGTCGCCAGACGCAGCAGCACGATCAGCGCGACCACGATTGTCAGCGTTTCGAACAGGGCCAGGCCGGTCGAGATCCAGCACAGAAAAGGTGTCAGGATTCCCGCGACGCCGCCGGGAATGATCGAGGCCGGCGACGAGAACAAAGAGCTGACCAGCAGGGCGTAGCTGGGCTGGTCGAAACCCTCGCCCGGGCGCCGCTGCCTGGCAGTCCACCATTCCCTCAGCCCGAGCGCCATCTCATCCCGCCTAGGTGGCCGCCGCACACGCTGCCCCAGCGCCTGCAAAACTCCCCGATTAAACGCTTTTAGAGGCTGAGAGGTAAATGTTTGGTGTTGCTGCGCCGGCCCGCAACCAAGACGGTAGCTGCGTTCACAGGGCGAGCCGGAGGCCGCCGGTCGCCGGTCGCTGGTACATCCTCGCCAGCATACGGTCCTGCGTCTGCGCAATCCGCTGCAGCTTTGAGATCGCGCTCGGCGTCAGGCGCAGCATGCAGTCGGTCCAGATCTGCCCGAGCTGGTCGAGTTCTTGCTGCAGGTCCCCGGCCCGCCGGTTGAAGGCCGAAAACAGCGCCGTCTTGGCCGCATGAATGGGCAGCGAATCCTGGGCGTATTTCCGGATCCAGGCCTCGCCGGTGCCCGTCGGCACCACGGCCTCCAGCCCGCCGGCCTCGAAGAAGGCCTGCGCGCTCATCTCCTCGCCCGACATCAGCATCCGTTCCGCCGCACGCGCACCCATCCGGCGTGACAGGATGGCGACGGCGGTGATCGGGAAGTGGTTGAACTTGATCTCGGGGTAGACGAACGAAGCCTGCTCTTCGGCGATCATCACGTTGCACGAGCGCGGCGCGTCGATGCCGCCGCCGATCGCCTTGGCGTGGATCGTCGAGAGCGTGACGACCAGGCCGTTGAGGCCGCTCGCGTTCAGCACCGCGCCGGCTGCCGAAAGCCGGGCATACTCCGCCAGCGCCGCACGGTCGTTCTTGGCCAGGCAGTCCAGATAGAAATCGAGATCGCCCCCTAGCGTGAAGAACGGGCCCCTGCCGCGGAAGGCCAGGAAGCGGACCGGCGCACGGTGATACTGATCGGGCGCCCCCCAGAGCGCCACGATCGCCGACTGGATCTTCACCAGGCTGTCCAGAAGCTGCAGCGTGAAGACGGGCTTCAGCTCGGGCCGGATCGTGACCCACAGGGTCTGGATCGCAGGCTCGTAGGCTAGTTGCGTCTCCGGCAGGAAACCCGCGCGGCGGCGGATCGCGTCGATGACCTCGCAGCTCTCCAGCAAAGCCGGGGGAGGGGAGTCCATGACCGAAGCAACTGACTGAAACATGCTGCTCATCCCGTATCGCCGAGCGTCCGCTGCGATGCCGAGAACGTACGTGAAGTTAACAAACTGTAAATGAAATCTCGCTCGAATGGTTAATTACGTTAACCTTTATTACCTAACGTCAGACGTTAACCTTTTGCAGCGTGCCGGGACGGGGCGCTCGACACAACCGTACCAGAGGACGAGCAATCGCCATGCCGCGCCGCCGTTCGGCTTGTCCAAAGCGGCGCGGGCGGCTAACGATGCGCCGCGATTTCGCCTCGATATGAGCGTTCAACCCCGGTACCGAGTTGTTGCCGTGAACCGCCAGACAGCCGCAGACGAGGAGAAGAGGGCGCGCCTTGCCGCCGCCCTCCGGGAGAACCTGAAGCGCCGCAAGGCTCAGGCCCGGGCTCGTCGCGCGGAGGAGGCGCCCGCGCAGGACGAGGCGCCACGAGCCCAGGCCGACTGCGACCGGTCCTGACACCGACATTTCTCGCCACCGGCTTTCGCCGGATGGCTCAGCAGGACTTCATGATGGACAAGATCCGCATCACCGGCGGCCAGCGCCTCGACGGCGCCATTCCGATTTCCGGCGCCAAGAACGCCGCCTTGCCGCTGATGATCGCCAGCCTGCTCACCGACGAGACGCTGACCCTGGCCAATGTCCCGCGCCTGTCGGATGTCAGCGCGCTGTCGCGCATCCTCTCGAATCACGGTGTCGACCGCTCGATCGCCGGCAAGCGCATCGGCCAGTCTGCCGAGACGGGCCAGACGATCGCGCTCACCGCGCGCCAGATCGTCGATACCTGCGCGCCTTACGAACTCGTCTCCACCATGCGCGCCAGCTTCTGGGTGATCGCGCCGATCCTCGCCCGCATGGGCGAGGCCAGGGTCTCGCTGCCGGGTGGCTGTGCCATCGGCACGCGCCCGGTCGATCTGCTGCTGATGGCGCTGGAGCGACTCGGCGCCGAGATCGAGATCGAGAACGGCTATGCCATCGCCCGCGCGCCCCGCGGGCTGAAGGGAGCCGAGATCGTCTTCCCGAAGGTCACTGTCGGCGGCACGCACACCGCCCTGATGGCCGCCGTCCTGGCGCAGGGCACCACGGTCATCGAGAATGCCGCCCGCGAGCCCGAGGTCACCGATCTCGCCGCCTGCCTGACCAAGATGGGCGCGAAGATCGAGGGCGCCGGCACGAGCCGCATCGTGGTGACCGGCGTCGCGCGCCTGGGCGGCGCGCATCACGCCGTCCTGCCCGACCGGATCGAGACCGGGACCTACGCCATGGCCGTCGCGATGACCGGCGGCGACGTCCTGCTCGAGGGCGCGCGGGCGGACCTGCTGCAGTCGGCGCTCGACGTGCTGGTCAAGGCCGGCGTCGAGGTCTCCTCGACCAATGAGGGCATCCGGGTGCGCCGCAACGGGCAGCCGCTCGAGGCGGTCGATGTCGAAACCGATCCCTTTCCCGGCTTCCCGACGGATCTCCAGGCTCAGTTCATGGCGCTGATGACGAAGGCCAGGGGAACCTCACGGATCCGCGAGACGATCTTCGAGAACCGCTTCATGCATGTGCAGGAACTGGCCCGCCTCGGCGCGAAGATCCGGCTCGAGGGCGATTGTGCCCATGTCGAAGGGGTCGCCAAGCTCACCGGCGCGCCCGTGATGGCGACGGATCTGCGCGCTTCGGTCTCGCTCGTGATCGCGGGTCTTGCGGCCGAGGGCGAGACCACGATCAACCGGGTCTACCATCTCGACCGTGGTTTCGAGGCGCTCGAGGCCAAGTTGACGCGCTGCGGTGCCCAGGTCGAGCGTCTCAGCGGTTGACGTCAGGGGATGCCACGGCCAAGAACACCTCCATGTCGGATGACGCCGCAGACCCGTTGAAACTGATCGCGCTCGATGCCGATGATCTCGCGATCCTCTCGGCCCACCTCCAGGACGCCGTCCTGAAGGTGGCGGATGTTCTTTGGCTGCCGCCGGAGAGGCGCTTCGCCCTCGCCGCCAGGCGGTTCGACTGGGAAGGGGCGGCACGGGGCCAGCGCCGGCGCCGGCTGGCGGCTCTGCATTTCGACCGTGTGATGTCGGTGCGCAGCACCGGGATCGACAAGGCGATGAGCGACCGGGTGCTCAGCCTGCTGGCGATCGGCTTCACCGAGGGGGAGGCGCCGATGGGCGAGATCACCCTGCATTTCTCGGAAGGTGCCGCGATCAGGCTCGCGGTCGAGTGCATCGAGGCGCAGATGAAGGACCTCGGCCCGGTCTGGGAAGCGCTCGGCAAGCCGGAGCATCCCGAGGACGCCTGAGGCGCTTCGCCGCGGACGCGTCGACCACCAGCCACCACCAGCCGAACAGCACCAGCCGGGGACAGCGATGCCGATCAGGCTCGACGACAGCAAGACCGCCTTCGAAGCGGCGTTCCGCGATCTGCTCTCGGCCAAGCGGGAAGTCTCCGAAGAGGTCGATCGCATCGTCGCCGACATCATCGCGCAGGTGCGCGAGCGGGGCGATGCCGCCGTCATCGACTACACCCGCCGCTTCGACGCCCTCGACGTGACGGCCGCGACCCTGCGCGTCTCGGCCGAGGAGATCGACGCCGCCGTCGCAGCCTGCACACCGGCCCAGATCGCCGCGCTCGAGACCGCAAGGGCGCGCATCGAGGCCTATCATCTCCGCCAGAAGCCGCAGGACGCCTGGTTCACCGACGACGCCGGCGTCGCCAGCGGCTGGCGCTGGAGCGCGATCGAGGCGGTGGGGCTTTACGTGCCCGGCGGCACGGCGAGCTACCCGTCCTCGGTGCTGATGAACGCCGTCCCCGCCAAGGTCGCCGGCGTGCCGCGCGTGGTCATGGTGGCCCCGACGCCGCGGGGCGAGAGCAACCCCCTCGTCCTCGCCGCGGCGCGGCTGGCCGGCGTCGACGAGATCTACCGGATCGGCGGGGCCCAGGCCGTGGCGGCGCTGGCCTACGGAACGCAGACGATCGCGCCCGTCGCCAAGATCGTCGGCCCGGGCAATGCCTATGTCGCCGCCGCCAAGCGCCGCGTCTTCGGCCAGGTCGGCATCGATATGATCGCCGGCCCCTCCGAAGTGCTCGTCATCGCCGACGGGACCGCCAATGCCGACTGGATCGCCGCCGATCTGCTGGCCCAGGCGGAGCATGACGTCTCCGCCCAGTCGATCCTGATGACGGACGATGCGGACCTGGCCCAGCGGGTCGAGCGGGCCGTCGAGGCGCAGCTGCGGACGCTGCCGCGCGCCGCGATCGCCGGCCGCAGCTGGGACGAATTTGGTGCGATCCTGCTCGTAGCCGATCTCGAGGCGGCGGTGCCGCTGGTCGACCGGCTGGCGCCGGAGCATCTCGAGATCATGACGGCCGACCCGCACCGTCTGTCGGCCATGATCCGCAATGCCGGCGCGATCTTCCTCGGCGGCCATACGCCGGAGGCCATCGGCGATTATGTCGGCGGCCCCAATCATGTGTTGCCGACTGCGCGCTCGGCCCGATTCTCCTCGGGTCTGGGCGTACTCGACTTCATGAAGCGGACATCGCTGTTGCAGTGCGGCCCCGAAGCCCTGCGCGCACTGGCGCCCGCTGCGACGGAACTTGCGCAGGCCGAGGGCTTGCAGGCGCACGGCCGTTCCGTGACGATCAGGCTGAATCTCTGAGCGCACGCCTCGGAGCAGCAGACCGCCATGGCGCGACCGGAGGGACCGATGCCCCAGGCCGAGACATCCGCGAAGCAGTGCCTCGTCGGCGTGACGCTGGATCCGTCCTCGCTCGGCGGCGGGTCACCGGATCAGGAGCATGAGCGCGCCGTCGCCATCTACGATCTGATCGAGCGCAACCGGTTCGTGCTGCCGGGTCATGCCGGCGGCCCCTATCTCGCCCATCTCGCCATGGTCGAGCGCCGGCTGGTCTTCGAGATCCGGGAGGCGGATGGGGGCCCCGTGATCACGCATCACCTGTCGCTCACGCCCTTTCGCGGCATCGTCAAGGACTATGCAATGGTCTGCGAGAGCTACTACGCCGCCATCCGCACGGCGACAGCGTCGCAGATCGAAGCGATCGATATGGGACGTCGGGGGCTGCACGACGAGGCTGCCGCTATCCTGGTCGAGCGGCTCGCCGGCAAGGTCGAGATCGACTTCGACACCGCACGGCGTCTCTTCACCCTGATCTATGCGCTGCACTGGAAGGGCTGAGGCTTGGAGCCGCCCGCCTCGCGCAAGGTCCAGAGCGTGCTCTTCATGTGCGCGCACAACGCCGTCCGCTCGCCGATGGCCGAAGCGATGGCGAAGCACTTCTTCGGCAAGTCGGTCTATGTCCAGTCGGCCGGAGCACGGCGCGGCGAGGTCGACGCCTTCGTGCTGTCGGTCCTCGACGAGATCGGGATCGATGCGCACAAGCATAAACCGAAGTCGATCGAGGAACTCGAGGAGTGGGAGGGCCTGAATTTCGACCTCATCGTCTCGCTGTCCCCGGAGGCGCATCACAAGGCGCTGGATCTCACACGGACGGTCGCGGCGGATGTCGAATACTGGCCGACGGTGGACCCCACGGTCGTGCAGGGATCGCGCGACCAGGTCCTGGACGCCTATCGTGCCGTCCGGGACGGGCTGATGCGCCGCATCAAGGACCGCCTGACCGGTTGACCCGCAACAGGGGCGGCAGGCCGGCGAGCGATCAGGTTTGGTATCGTAGCGCCGGATTGTCATGCCAGGGGTCGAGAGGACGCTTCGCATCGGTCGCGCCCAATATCGAACTGGGAACATCAGGACCGAGGCTGCAACTTAAAATAGCATCCTGGGCAAGTTGCGGCGCGAGCTCCTCGATCGATCGCAACAGTTCGACCAATGTTCGCAAGTGTAGCGAAGCCTTAACCCGGATCGGTCCATGGTCAGGCGTCTGCTGGGGGGCTTGCGGGCGGTCGTCTAACCTTCGGGCCATCAATGCATTCGACAACGCCGCTTCGCCCGTCGCGCCGAGAGGCGCTCTCGGGTCGCGACTGGACTGGTCTGTCCCTCATCGCGCTCGCCAGCCCTTTTGTCGTACTCGTACCCCTTGCCGTCGGCGGCGGGTCCGTTCGCGACGAGCCCACGGCAATCGTCTTCTCCCCCTGGACCTCCGCCGAGCAGGCTTTCGCTCGCAGCCTCGCGGCGGGGCATCGGGTGCTTCGGTCCGGGCGCATGGGCTTCGTCGTGATCGTCGCTCCGCTCGGTGACGGGCAGGCACCTGCCCAACGGCCCGAGGGGGCGCTCCTGGTGGCGACGCTGGCGGGCCTGGCCGGCTGCCTCGATATCGCGGGCGAGCGGGAGGGGCGGTCTTGACCTGGACTCTCGATGCGATCCGCCACCGCGTGGCCTGGGTCCTGCTCGGTCTAGGCTTCCTGCATGTGCCGCTGCTGGCGCTGATCTATCTCCTGCGCGGGCATGACGGGCTGCTGCCGGTCATGCTGGCCTTCTTCATGGCGGCAAGCGCCATGCTGCTCTACGCGCGCCGGGGCGCGACGGTCGTCACGCAGATCGGCATTGCCATCGTCCTGATCGCCCAGGTCTCGATCATGGTGGCCAGCCTCGCCGGCCACCCCTGGCAGCCCGACATGCACATGTACTATTTCGCGGTGCTGGCGATGCTCGCCGGCTTCTGCGACTGGCGCCCGATCGTGGCGGGGGCTGCCCTCACCGCGGCCCATCATCTCGTTCTCCAATATCTCCTGCCCTCGGCGGTGTTCTTCCAGGGGGGCAGCCTGCTGCGCGTCCTGCTGCATGCCGTCATCGTGGTCGTGGAGACGACCTTCCTCGCCATCATCGCCATCCTCATGGAGCGCATGTTCCTGATGAACGCGGACAGCCTCGCCCGGGCCCGGGAAATCGCCGAGCGGGAGCGGGCCGCGGGCGAGCGCGAGAAGCGCCTGGCGGACGAGATCCGGCAGCGCTCGGAGGCGCTGCGCGAGATCGTCGCCGGCTTCCATGTCCGCATGGAGCAGGAGATGGCCGAGCTCGATCGCTCCGCCGACGACATGCATGGCGAAGCCATGGCCCTGACCGATACCTCGGATCGGGCGAGGCGGAAGACGATCATGGTCTCGGACGCTTCCGCGGAAACGATGCTGAGCATCGACCATCTCTCGGCGGCGAGCGACGAACTCGCTTTGTCGATCGCCGAGATCGGTCGCAGCGTGATGCACTCCGCCCAAGGCTCGACGACGGCTTCCGAACTCGCCCGCAGGGCCAGCAGCGAGATCGAGGTGCTCGCGCGCAACAGCGAGACGGTCGGCACTGTCGTCGAACTGATCCGCAGCATCGCCGCCCAGACCAGCCTGCTCGCCCTGAACGCGACGATCGAGGCGGCGCGCGCCGGCGAGATGGGGCGTGGATTCGCGGTGGTCGCGAGTGAGGTGAAGACGCTCTCGGCGCAGACCGCGAAGGCGACGGACGACGTCTCGGCCCAGATCGGCGCGATGCAGGACGCCACCCACCGATCCCTGACGGCGATTCGGGATATCGTCGCGGCGATCGGCGACGTCGAGCGCGTCGCCGAGACGATCTCGGTTTCGGTTCAGCAGCAGGGGCAGGCGACCTCCGAAATCGCCCATCAGGTGCGGATGTCGTTCGAGGGCGCGCGGCGCAGCGCCGACATCGTGGCCAGCTTCGAGGCAATGACCGAGGGCGCCCACCATGCCGCGGAGAAGGTTCAAGGCTCCGCCGAGGCGCTGGCCGGTCAGGCGCGCGAGATCCGTGCCGAGGTCGCCGCGTTCTGCCAGCGGGTCGCGGCCGCCTGAGCCTACCAGCCTCGGCCGGGCCCGACCTGGCCGAGCCCGAGCCAGTGCCCGAGCGTCGCGGCGATGTCCGCGAAGCTCTCGCGGCGACCGATCGGCTCCGGCGCGATGCCCGGGCCGAAGGCGAGGATCGGCACATGCTCGCGCGTATGGTCGCTGCCGGGCCAGGTCGGGTCGTTGCCATGATCGGCGGTGAGGATCGCGAGATCGCCGGGACGAAGTGCCGCTTCGAGCCGCGGAACCATCGCATCGAACGCTTCCAAGGCCGCCGCATAGCCCGGTACGTCGCGGCGGTGCCCGAACTCCGTGTCGAAATCGACCAGATTCACGAAGCAGAAGCCGCCATCGGGCAGTCGCTCCCAGGCCGCCAGGGCCGCCTCGAACATCGCGGCGTTGCCGAAGGGCTTGACCTCCTCGCCCGTGGCGCGATGGGCGAAGATGTCGCCGATCTTGCCGACGGTGACGACCGGCCGACCCTGTGCCGCGAGCCGGTCGAGGATCGTCTCGTCCGGCGGGGGAATGGCGAAGTCCTTGCGGTTGCCGGTGCGGGTAAAGCCGGTCTGGGGCGTCCCGACGAAGGGGCGGGCGATGACGCGCCCGATCCGTAGGGGATCGACCAGAAGCCGCACCGCCCGGCACAGCGCATAGAGCCGCTCCAGGCCGAAATGCTCTTCATGCGCAGCGATCTGCAGCACGGAATCGACGGAGGTGTAGCAGATCGGTTTCCCGGTCGCGATGTGCTCCCCGGCGAGTTCGTCGATGATCGCCGTGCCCGAGGCATGCCTGTTGCCAAGGATGCCGGGCAGGGCGCCAGCGCGGATGATCGCTGCCACCAGCTCGGGCGGGAACGACTGCTCGAGATCGGTAAAGTAACCCCAGGCGAACGAGACCGGACAGCCGGCGATTTCCCAATGCCCCGACGGCGTGTCCTTGCCCTGGCTAAGCTCGACGCCGTAGCCGTAGCGTCCCGCCGGCGTGGCGGGCCTGGCGATTCCCGCCAGAGCGGTTCCAGTCGAGGCCTCGCAGGCATGGGCCAGCCCCAGGCGGGCCAGGTGGGGCAGGCGCAGCGGCCCGCTGCGCAGGCCCACCCGGTCCCCCGCTCCCGCGGCGCAGGCGGCGGCGATGTGACCGAGCGTATCGGCGCCGGCATCACCATAGGCCGCCGCATCCTCCGCCCCGCCGCAGCCGACGGAATCGAGGACGATCAGGATGGCGCGCGCCATGGTCAGTCCCGGACCGCGGCGCTCGACGCCGGTTCGATGTTCAGCGCCGCCGCGAGCAACGCCTGGGTATAGGCCTCGCGGGGCTGCGAAAAGATCGTCTCCGCCGGACCTTCCTCGACCACCCGGCCGTTCTGCATCACCATCACGCGGTGGGCCATGGCCCTGACGACCTTGAGGTCGTGGCTGATGAAGAGATAGCCCAGCTTGCGCCGCGCCTGCAGGTCGCGCAGCAGCGCGACGATCTGCACCTGCACCGACATGTCGAGCGCCGAAGTGGGCTCGTCGAGCACGACGAATTTCGGATCGAGCGCCATGGCCCGCGCGATCGCGATGCGCTGGCGCTGTCCGCCCGAGAACTCGTGCGGGTAGCGGTCCATCGCCGAAGGATCGAGCCCGACATCGCTGAGGGCCCGCGCCACCACCTCGCGCCGCTGCGCATAGCTCTGCTGCTTCGCCTGGACCGTCAGGCCCTCGGCGACGATCTCCGCCACCGACATGCGCGGCGACAGCGAGCCGTAGGGGTCCTGGAAGACGACCTGAAGATCCTTGCGCCTGGGCCGCACCTGGGCGCTGGACAGCCCGTCGATCCGGTCGCCGAGGAAGAGGATCGGCCCTTCCGACGAGATCAGCCTGAGGATGGCAAGGCCCAACGTCGTCTTGCCCGAGCCGGACTCGCCGACGACACCAAGCGTCTCGCCCTCGCGCACGCTCACCGAGATGCCGTCGACTGCCTTCACATGCCCGGTGGTCTTGCGCAGGAAGCCGGTCTTGATCGGGAACCAGACCTTGATCGGCCCGGCCTCGACCAGCGTCGCGGCATCGTCTGGAACCGGGGCAGGGCGGCCCTTGGGCTCGGCGGCGAGCAGGCGCTGGGTGTAGGCGTGCTGCGGGTTCCCGAAGATCTCGGCCACCGGCCCCTGCTCGACGATCTGGCCCTTCAGCATCACGCAGACCCGGTCGGCGATGCGCCTGACGATGCCGAGATCATGCGTGATGAACAGCATGGCCATGCCGAGACGTTCCTGCAGCTCTTTCAGGAGCTTGAGGATCTGCGCCTGCACGGTGACGTCGAGCGCCGTGGTCGGTTCGTCGGCGATCAGGAGATGGGGCTCGTTGGCCAGCGCCATCGCGATCATCACGCGCTGGCGCTGGCCGCCCGATAGCTGGTGCGGATAGGCGTCGAGACGGCTTGCAGCGTCGCGGATGCCGACCAGCTCCATCAGCTCGAGCGTCCGGGCCCGCGCGGCGTCGCCCCGCAGGCCCTTGTGGAGCTCGAGGATCTCGCCGATCTGCCTCTGGATCATGTGCAGCGGGTTGAGCGAGGTCATCGGCTCCTGGAACACCATGGTGATGTCGTTGCCGCGGACCTTGCGCATCGCGTCCTCGTCGGCCGCGATCAGGTCCTGTCCCTCGAACATCACCTTGCCGGAGGGATGATGCGCGGCCGGATAGTTCAGCAGCTTCAGGATCGACAGCGCTGTGACCGACTTGCCCGAGCCGGACTCGCCGACGATCGCCAGCGTCTCACCCTTGGCGAGCTCGAAGGACACACGGTCGACCGCGAGCGTCTCGCGCCCGCCCTGGCGGAAGGCGACG
>NZ_JAUXYO010000120.1 GCF_030694325.1 Allobosea sp.
AAGCGCGCGACCTCGCTCGGCGGCGTCGAGAGCCTGATCGAGCATCGCGCCTCGATCGAGGGCGCCGGCTCGCCCTGCCCGCCGGACCTGCTGCGCCTCTCGACCGGCATCGAGGATCTCGAGGATCTCTATGGCGATCTCGACCAGGCGCTGAAGGCCGGGCACGCGTAAAGGCCCGCCTCGCACGTCATGGTCGGGCTTGACCCGACCATCTCGGAGACCAGAGGGAAACGGGTCGTGAGATTCTCGGGTCAAGCCCGAGAATGACGGAGATCTCAGACCCAGATCGTCTTGGCCAGCGCCAGCAACTGCGCGCGCTGCGCCAGCCCGTTGCGCCCGCCATTGATCAGGCGGGTTACGGCGACGATGTCGTCGGCATCGGCGGCGGCGTTGCAGCCGCGGTCGCGCCAATAGGCGAAGGCGATGGCCAGCGAGACCGCCGGCTCCTTCGCCCGTTCGGGCGCGGCCTCGAGGTCGAGGCCGATCAGGACGCCGTAGCGGCGGTAATTGGCGCGGCCGGTGAGCTGGAAGATGCCTCGGCCGCGATAGCGCGCGCCGTCGCCGGCCTGCGTGTTGCCGAGATCGCGGCGCCCGTCATAGCGGGCGAAATAGGCCGGGCCGCCATATTCCTCCAGCGTCCGGAAGCGGTCGGTCTCATGGGCGGCCTGGGCCAGGAAATGGCACAGTCGCACGCGCGTGATGATGCCGGCGGCAGCGGCCGACCGGTCGAAGCCGGCGGCGACTCCCTCGACGATCGCGCTTCTGCCGACGGGGGCGAGGCGCAGCAGGCGCTCGGTGGTGACGGAGAGGGCTGCGGATTGCCCCGGCGCGGCGGTTGCGCTCGATCCCTGCATCGACATGGTGGCCTCCCTCGTGAAGAGGGGCCATCATCGCCGGGGGCGGGCGAGCGGGGATTGGCGGGACGGCTTGTCCCCGGCGGGCGGTCGTTTCGGCGAAACGTCAGCCCTCGACGGCAGTGAATTGCGTCTCGATCGAGGAGTCGTGGGCCTCGTGGTCGAAGCCGTAGATGTGGATCGAGATCGCGTCTTCCGTCCCGAGATTGCGCATGCGGTGGATGTTGGGGCCTGTCGGCAGCATGCAGGCGACATAGCCGGGCTGGCGGTCATGCTGCTCGGTGGCGATGGCGCGCTGCGCATCGATCGCGCGATACCAGGTTTCGGTGACGGTGCCGCTGACGACGCCGAAGCAGCAGGAGCAGTGGTGGTCATGGATGCAGGTGGTCGCACCGGCGGCCCAGACGATCGCCCAGACGCTGACCGTCTCGTCGCCGGCCAGCAGGTTGCGCGTGTAGCCGCCGGCTTTGCGCTCGAGCGGCAGGCGCGCGACGAGGTCAGGCAGGGCGACGAGTTCGCGCAGGACCGAGCGGGCAGCAGCGAGATAATCGCGCGAGCACGTGCCCTCATCGCTCCGCAGGCTGGCGAGAACCGCGCCGCGCCGCTGTGCATTCAAATACCCCTGCATCCGCAAATTCCCGTCGCACCGTCCACCCGCTCAGGATAGCGACGGGGCGGGGAAATGGTTTGCTATCTTGCGGCCGAATGCGGTGATCTTGGAAACCAATGGCGCTTATGGCATCAAATTGAGAATTGCTTTGCGGGCATGGTGCCGGCATGGCGATTCTTTTGCGAGTCCCGGGGTGCCATGGCCAAGCTCGACGCCTTCGATCTGGGCATCCTCGCCTGCCTGCAGGAGGATGCGAGCTTGCCACTGGCCGAATTGTCCGAGGCAGTGGGATTGTCCGCGACGCCGTGCTGGCGGCGGGTGCAGAAGCTGGAGGCCGCCGGCTATATCCGCAAGCGCGTGGCGCTGCTCGACCGCAGCAAGCTGCAGGCGGGCGTCACGGTCTTCATCGCGGTGAAGACGGCGCGGCATTCGATGGAATGGCTCGAGCGTTTCCACGCGGCGGTGCGCGACCTGCCGGAAATCGTCGACTTCTACCGGATGAGCGGCGAGATCGATTATCTGCTCAAGGCCTGCGTGCCCGACATCGCGGCCTATGACGCGCTCTACAAGAAGCTGATCTCGCGCATCGACCTCAACGACGTGACCTCGAGGTTCGCGATGGAGGAGTTGAAGTCGACCACGGCTATTCCGCTCGGCTTCGCGCAGCCCGAAGGCTGAGGCGAAAACGAAGAAGGGAGCGGCGAACCGCTCCCTTCCTCCCCCAGCCCCCGGAGCCCCCCAGCCGAACGGGAGCGGATCTCAGAAGCGATAGGTGACGCCGGCGCCGATCAGCCAGGGGTCGATCCTGACCTTGCCGGAGATCAGGCCGTTATTGACCTTGACCTTGGGCTCGAGGAAGATCTTCTTGACGTCGAAGTTGATGCCCCAGTGCCGGTCGATCATGTAGTCGAAGCCGGCCTGCAAAGCGAGGCCGAAGCTGTCCTTCAGATCGAAGCTGGCGAAGCCGCCCTTGGCCTTCTCGTTGAAGAACACCGTATAGTTCACGCCGACGCCGACATAGGGCTTGAAGGCGCCGAGATCGGTGAAGTGATACTGCAGCATCAGGGTCGGCGGCAGCAGCCAGGCCGAGCCGATGCGCGCACCGGCCAAGGTCCCCGCGCCCTTCACATTGTGCGGGGTGACGCCGAGGATGAGCTCGACGGCGATATTCCGGGTGAAGAAGTAGCTGATGTCGAGCTCGGGCACGACCGAGTTCGAAATGTCGACATCGCCGCCGAGGATCGGCGCGCCGCCGAGCTTCAGCTTGGCGCTTTCCTGCGGGACGACGAAGAGGGCGCGGCCGCGGATCATCCACGGGCTCCACTGGGTCATGACCGGCGCGAGCGGGGCCGTCTTGGCCGAAGGCAGATCGGCGGCCCCGGCGGAGGTCAGGGCCGTGCCGGCGAGCAGCGCGGCGCAGGTGGCGAGACGAACAATGCGTGACATGGCGAAGGCCCCCAGGATCGGAGCGCGGCGCGTCTGCGCGCTCGCGGCTCATGCCTCCCAACAGCCTCAATCCCGCCGGGATTGATTTGACCCTGATCAAATCCGAAGGCGCGTCGCGGAGCCTGTGGCTTCGGCGCCACAGGCCGGGGTGGCTCAGGCCCTGGCGACCTTCTGGTAGTCCTTGATGTCGGAGAAGGTGATCTCGGGGGCGCGCTCGGCGTCGTATTTCAGGGTGAACTGGCTGGAGGCCATGAAGACCGGGTCGCCGTCGAGGTCGTCGGCCATGGAGGAGGGCTTCGAGGCCACGAATTTCTGCAGGGCCGCCTTGTCCTCCGACGAGACCCAGCGCGCGATCGCGTACTGGCAGGGCTCGAAATCGACGGGCAGCGAATACTCGACGTCCATGCGCTCCTTCAGCACGTCGAGCTGCAGCGCGCCGACGACGCCGACGATGGCGGGCGCGCCGTCATGGGGCAGGAAGATCTGGACGACGCCTTCCTCGGCCATCTGCTGCAGCGCCTCGCGCAGCTTCTTGGCCTTCATCGCGTCCTTGAGCTTCACGCGGCGCAGGATTTCCGGCGCGAAGCTCGGCACGCCCTTGAAGACGACGTCCTCGCCCTCGGTCAGCGTGTCGCCGATGCGCAGCGTGCCGTGGTTGGGCAGGCCGACGATGTCGCCGGCGAAGGCCTCCTCCGCGATTGATCGGTCGCGGGCGAAGAAAAACTGCGGCGCGTTGAGCGGCATCGGCTTGCCGGTGCGCACGAGCTTGGCCTTCATGCCGCGCGCGAGCTTGCCCGAGCAGACGCGCATGAAGGCGATGCGGTCGCGATGGTTGGGGTCCATGTTCGCCTGGATCTTGAAGACGAAGCCGGTCATCTTCGGCTCGCCGGCCTGGATCGTGCGCTTGTCGGCGATCTGCGCGCGCGGGCTCGGCGCCAGGGCTCCCAGCGCGTCGATGAGGTCGCGCACGCCGTAGTCGCGCAGCGCCGCGCCGAAATAGAGCGGCGTCAGATGGCCCTCGCGGAAGGCCTCGAGGTCGAAGGGCTTCAGCCCCTCGCTGGCGAGGAAGACCTCCTCGCGCCAGGTCTCGGCCGCGCCATGGGGCAGGAGTTCGTCGAAGAGCTTGTCGTTAGGGCCGGAGACGGCGAGGTCCTGCGCGCTCTCGTCGCCCTTCTGGTTGCGGCGGAAGCTGTTGGCCTTGAGATCATAGGTGCCGACGAATTCGCGCCCGCGTCCGACCGGCCAGGTCATCGGCGCGACGTCGAGCGCCAGCGTCGTCTCGATCTCGTTGATCAGGTCGAACAGGTCGCGCGTTTCGCGGTCGACCTTGTTGATGAAGGTGACGATCGGGATGTCTCTGAGCCGGCAGACCTCGAACAGCTTCTTGGTGCGCGCCTCGATGCCCTTGGCGGCGTCGATCACCATCACGGCGGAATCGACGGCGGTCAGGGTGCGGTAGGTGTCCTCCGAGAAGTCCTCGTGGCCCGGCGTGTCCAGCAGGTTGAAGACGTGGCCGCCATATTCGAAGGTCATCACCGAGGTGACGACCGAGATGCCGCGCTGGCGCTCGATCTTCATCCAGTCCGAGGAGGTCTGGCGCCGGCCCTGCTTGGCGCGCACCTCGCCGGCGAGCTGAATCGCGCCGCCGAAATAGAGCAGCTTCTCGGTCAGCGTGGTCTTGCCGGCGTCGGGGTGGGAGATGATCGCGAAGGTGCGGCGCCGCGCATGCGGGGCGGCGTCGCCTGTCGGCGCGGTGGAGGTCTGGCTGTCGGTCATGGCGGTGTGAGAACAGGATGGGGGCTGCGAAGTCAATCACATCGGCTGGGGCAGCGGTCAGTCGCCATTAACCGTTTGACCCCATCATCCCGGCGAACGGGGGAGCATGATTCCCTTGCGGAAAGCGTCTCCATGGTCGGCCCGCGGAAAATCTCGACACAGATCTTCGGCGCTTTCGCCGTGTTCGCGGTTGCCGCCCTCCTCGCGGTCGGCATCGGCGCCCATGCGCTGTCGCGCTACGCCGCGATGACGAGCGAGATGGAAGCGGTGACGCAGCGCACCGTCCTGGCCGAGCGCATGGACAGCCTCGTCAATGCGATCGTGATGGAGTCGCGCGGAATCTATATGAGCGCCGATGCACAGGACGCCGAACGCTTCGCCCTGCCGCTGCTCGCCGATCTCAGCCAGATGAAGGGGCTCGCCGGCGAGTGGCGGGCGCTGCATGGTCCCCACGAGCAGGCCGCCTTCGAGGCGGTGGCGCGGAAGCTCGACGATTTCATCGCCTTCAGGACCGAACTGGTCAGGCTGGGGCGGGAGCTGGGCCCGGCCGCCGCCAACGCTTTCGGCAACAACGAGGACAATCGCAGCAACCGCAAGGCTCTCAACACGGCGCTCAGGCATGTCGCCATGCTCAACGAGAGCCGGGCCGCCGTGACGGATGCCGAGCGCGACGTGCTGCAGAGCCACAGCCTCTGGCTGCAGGCCGGCGGCGCGTTGCTGATGGGTCTCGGGCTCGCGGTTGCGCTCGTCCTCGTCCATGTCCGCGTGGCGCGGCCGCTGCGCAGCCTCGCCAAGACGATGCAGCGGCTCGCCGCCGGCCAGGAGGTCGGTGCAATTCCTTCCGTGGGCCAGCGCGACGAGGTCGGCGACATGGCACGCTCGGTGGCGGTGTTCCGTGACACGGCGATCGCGCGGACGGCGCTGGAGGCCGATGCCAAGAGCGCCGATACGGCCCGGATCCGGCGCCAGGCGAAGCGCGAGGATCTCACGGCCGATTTCAACATCCGCATCGACCAGATCCTCGAAACCGTCCACGGCAGCGCCGACGAGATGGAGGAGACGGCGCGCAGCCTGAACGCCGTCGCGACCAGCGCCACCTCACAGGCCAACGAGGCGCGGGGCGCGGCGCTCGACGCTTCGGACAATGTGCGGTCGATCGCGGCCGCATCGGAGCAGCTCTCGGAATCGATCGCCGAGATCGCCCAGCGCATCGGGCATACCGACGGCGTCATCAGGAATGCGGCCGGCGACGCGGCGAGAGCCCGCGCCAATGTCGCCAATCTGCTCGGCGCAGCCGAGAGCATCGGGCGGGTGATCGGGCTGATCCGCGAAATCGCCGCGCAGACGAATCTCCTGGCACTCAACGCGACGATCGAGGCGGCGCGGGCGGGTGAGGCCGGACGGGGCTTCGCCGTCGTCGCCGGCGAGGTCAAGCTGCTGGCGAGCCGCACCGCCCAGGCCACCGACGAGATCGCCGAACGGATCACCGCCTTCGAGAGCGAGACGCATGGCGCCGTGGCGGCGATCGAGACGATCGCCCGCGTGATGGGCGAGGTGGTCGAGCACACGGTCGTCATCGCCGGAGCGACCGCCCAACAGATGGCCGCGACCTCGGAGATCGCGAGCAGCGCCCAGGCGACCGCGAGCGGGACGGCGGGCGTCGCGCGGCAGATGGAAGACGTCACCGCGACGTCGGAGGCTGCCAGGCTGTCGGCGAGCCGGGCCCTGACGACGGCCGAGAGCCTGGCGCGCGAGGCACATGCGCTGCGCAGCGCGGTCGAGACATTCTTCGCCGACATGAAGGCTGCCTGACCGGGGCGGCTCCGGGGGCGGAAGATGAGCGCCGACTTCACGTCTTGGTGACCGGTTCGAACGACTTCGTGACGGCCCAAGGGCTGTCGCATCCGGTGCTCATGCGTTCCCTTCAGTGCGATTTCGCGCGAGGGGCAGGATGTCAGTTCAAAGCAAGTCCGATCCGCAGCCAACGCTGTCGATCTTCGATGCCGTTACGATCATGGTGGGGATCGTCGTCGGCGTCGGCATCTTCAAGACGCCATCGCTGATCGCGGCCAATGTCGACAGCGAGGCGGCCTTTCTCGGCGTCTGGGTCGCCGGCGGCCTCGTCACCCTGATCGGGGCGCTCTGCTATGCGGAGCTCGCCGCCGCGCATCCCCATGCGGGGGGCGAGTATCACTTCCTCGGGCGGGCCTATGGGCGCCCCGTCGCCGTGCTGTTCGGCTGGGCGCGGGGTTCGGTGATCCAGACCGGTGCGATCGCGGCGGTTGCCTTCGTCCTGGGCGATTATGCGGCGCAGGTCGTGCCTCTGGGTCCCTATGGATCGGCCATCTATGCCGCGGTCGCGATCATCGTCCTGACGGGGCTCAACGTCGCCGGCACGGTCCAGAGCAAGACACTGCAGATCGTGGTGACCTTCATCGAGGTCGGGCTGATCGCGGCGATCATCGCCTGGGGACTGCTCGGCAGTGCCGGAGAGGCCGTTCCGGCCGCGACCGCCGCGCCGCCGTCCGCCGCGCTGGGCCTGGCGATGATCTTCGTGCTGCTGACCTATGGCGGGTGGAACGAAGCGGCCTATCTGTCCGGCGAGTTGCGCGACCCCGGCCGCAACATGGTGCGGGTGCTCCTGATCGGCACCGGCGTGCTGGTGGCGCTCTATCTCGCGGCCAATGCGGCGCTGCTGGCGATCCTCGGGCTCGATGGACTGCGCGGCTCGCAGGCCGTGGCCACCGACATGATGCGCCGCGTCGCGGGCGAGTCCGGCGCCCTCGTCGTCAGCCTCGCCATCGTGGTCGCAGCGCTTTCGACGCTCAACGCGACGATCTTCACCGGCGCGCGGGTCTATTTCGCGATGGCCCGCGACATCACGCTGCTGCCGCGCGTCGGTGAGTGGGACGAGCGGGGAAGGGCGCCGGCCAACGGGCTCATCGCGCAGGGCGCCGTCGCGCTGCTGCTGGTCGCGCTCGGCGCCGCGAGCCGCGACGGCTTCCAGGCCATGGTCGACTACAGCGCGCCGGTGTTCTGGGCGTTCCTGCTGCTGGTCGCACTGGCCCTGCCGATCCTGCGCTGGCGGGAACCCGACAGGGTCCTGCCCTTCAAGGTCCCGCTCTACCCGCTGACGCCGGCGCTGTTCGGCCTCACTTGCGTGTATATGCTGCATGCCAGCCTCGCCTACACCGGCAAGGGGGCTCTGATCGGCCTCGGTGTCGTGCTGGCGGGCCTGCCGCTGCTGTTGTTCCAGAGCCGCCGCGTCGCTCCAGGCGATGAGGCCGCCATGCCCTCAGCGGATGCCGTGGCGATGGTGCCGCCGCCGCAGCCCGTCCTCGTTCAACCAGGAGAGAGATGATGAAGACGTTCCGGACTCTCGCCGCCGCCTGCGCGGTGTCGCTTTTTGCACTCGGTGCCGTGCCGTCACAGGCCCAGCCCGCCCAGGCCGGCAAGGATGCGGCGACGACCCCTGCCTATGTCCCGCAATCGGGGCAGGCCGGCAAGGACGTGGTCTGGGTGCCGACGCAGGAGGCTCTGGTCCAGCGCATGCTCGACATGGCCAAGGTCACCAAGGAGGACAAGCTCGTCGATCTCGGATCCGGAGACGGGCGCACCGTCATCGCCGCCGCCAAGCGCGGCCTCACGGCCCGCGGCATCGAGTACAATCCCGATCTCGTCACCCTGTCGAAGCGCAGCGCCGAGGCCGAGGGCGTCGCGGACCGTGCGACCTTCGAGCAGGGCGACATTTTCGTGTCCGACTTCAAGGAGGCGACGGTCGTCACCCTGTTCCTGTTGCCGGAACTCAATCTGCGGCTGCGCCCGATCCTGCTCGACATGAAGCCGGGCACGCGGGTCGTCTCCAACACCTTCACCATGGATGACTGGACTCCCGACGAGACCGCCGTTCTGGCCGAGAACTGCGTCAACTTCTGCCGGGCGCATTTCTGGGTCGTGCCCGCCAAGGTCGGCGGGACCTGGCGGCTCGGCGATGGCGAGCTGAGCCTGACGCAGAAATTCCAGATGCTCGAGGGCACGCTGACGCGCGGCGGCAAGGCGCTGCCGATCACCGAAGCGCGGATGCAGGGCAGCGAGATCAGCTTCATGGCTGATGGCCGGCGCTATACCGGTACCGTCACCGACGGGCGGATGAGCGGGCGCAGCGAAGGCGCGGGCCAGGCCCAGGACTGGCAGGCGACGCGCAGCGCGAGCTGATTGCCCCAACCGTGCTGCCGCCTCAGTTCTTTAGGCGGTAGCCGGTGCGGAAGATCCAGCCGGTCGCCACGATGCAGACCAGCAGGAAGGCGAGCGTCATGCCCAGGCTGACGCCGACGCCGACATCGGCCACGCCGAAGAAGCTCCAGCGGAAGCCGCTGATCAGGTAGACGACCGGGTTGAACAGCGCGACCGTCCGCCACAAGGGCGGCAGCATGTCGATCGAGTAGAAGGAGCCGCCGAGGAAGGCGAGGGGCGTCACCACCAGCAGCGGGACGACCTGCAACCGCTCGAAACCATCGGCCCAGATGCCGATGATGACGCCGAAGAGGCTGAAGGTCACCGCCGTCAGGACGAGGAAGAGCAGCATCCAGAACGGATGCTCGATGCGCAGCGGCACGAAGAACGTCGCCGTCAGCAGGATGATCAGGCCGAGCACGACCGATTTGGTCGCGGCCGCGCCGACATAGCCGAGCACGACCTCCCACCAGGCCACGGGCGCCGAGAGCAGCTCGTAGATCGTGCCGGTGAATTTCGGGAAGTAGATCGCGAAGGAGGCGTTGGCGATGCTCTGGGTGAGCAGCGTCAGCATGATCAGCCCCGGTACGATGAAGGCGCCATAGGCGATGCCGTCGATCTCCTGCATGCGCGAGCCGATCGCGGCGCCGAAGACCACGAAATAGAGCGAGGTCGAGAGCACGGGGGAGACGACGCTCTGCAGCGGCGTGCGCAGGGTGCGGGCCATCTCGAAACGATAGATCGCGGCAATGGCCCGCCCGTTGAAGGCGGGCGGGGCGTCGGAAACGGATGTCATGAGCGGCCCCTGACCAGACTGACGAAGATGTCCTCGAGCGAGCTCTGGCTCGTGTTCAGATCCCGGAAGCGGATGCCGGCCTCGCCCAGCGCCTGCAGCAGGGCGGTGATGCCGGTGCGCTCCGCCTTGGTGTCGTAGGTGAAGACGATCTCGTCGCCCCCTGCGGCAAGGATGAGATCATAGCCCGCGAGACTCTCGGGCAGGGCCGCCAGCGGCGCCTGCAGGCTCAGCGTGAGCTGCTTGCGCCCGAGCTTGCGCATCAGCTCCGTCTTGTCCTCGACGAGGATGATCTCGCCCTTGCTGATCACGCCGACCCGGTCGGCCATTTCCTCGGCCTCCTCGATGTAGTGCGTGGTCAGGATGATGGTGACGCCGCTCTCGCGCAGTCGCCGCACCAGCTGCCACATGTCCTGGCGCAATTCGACATCGACGCCGGCCGTCGGCTCGTCGAGGAAGAGGATGCGCGGTTCATGGGCGAGCGCCTTGGCGATCATGACGCGCCGCTTCATGCCGCCCGAGAGCCGACGGATCTGGGTGTCGCGCTTGTCCCAGAGCGAGAGGTCCTTGAGCACCCGCTCGACCAGGTCGGGGTCCTTGCGCTTGCCGAACAGCCCGCGGCTGAAGGAGACGGTGGCGCGCACGGTCTCGAAGGCGTCGGTGGTCAACTCTTGCGGGACGAGGCCGATCTTGGCGCGGGCGGCGCGATAATCGGTGACGATGTCGTGGCCGTCGGCCTTCACCGTGCCCGTGCTCGGATTGACCAGCCCGCAGATGATGCTGATCAGCGTCGTCTTGCCCGCGCCATTGGGGCCGAGCAGTGCGAAGATCTCGCCCTGGCGGATTTCGAGGTCGACCGTCTTCAGGGCCTGGAAGCCGGAAGCATAGGTCTTTGACAGGCCGGACACGGAGATGATCGGTGACATGGCCGGCATATAGGCGGGCTCCCGCGAGGATGCGATGGCGCGGGGACGCAGGGCTGCAATGCGTCGTCGCGCCGGTTCGCTCGCTGGATCCCTTGCCCGATGGCTCCTGCCGCCTGGTGTCGGGAGTGGCATCCCGCCCAAGAGAATGGCCGGGACGAGCCCGGCCATGTGGTGGTTCCGCGAAGGCGCTGGCTCAGCGCATGAAGAACCAGAGCAGGATGATGATCGGAATCGGAACCCCGAGCAGCCAGAGAGCAATGGAACGCATTGGATCAGCCCCAGTGTGATGATGACAATGGCCAAGCAACGCCGTGCGGGCGCCGAAGGTTCCTCGCCGGGGCCGTGGCAGTGGGCGCCTATTTGAAGGCGATGCTGTCGATTATGGCTTTCATCGCCTTGTCATGGGTGGCGTGGCCCGCTTCCGAAGCCCAATAGGTCATCATGATGATCTTGCCGCTGCCGACCTTGGGGTCGATGGCGAGATAGCGGACGATGGAGGGGCCGTCGCTGGTCGTCGCCTTCAGTTCGGTGAAGGACCAGGGGCGGCCATTGACCTCGCGCGTGAGGGTCTCGGTCGCGCCGGTGAACTTGACGCCCTCGCGCGCGAAATAGGCATCGTGCTCATTCTGCAGCGCGTCGATCTGGTCGGCGGGCACCAGCTCGAACCAGATGTAGATCTCCTCGTCGGGTGTCTTGATCTGGACGCCGCGTTCGACGGCCGATTGCGCCAGCTGTCGGGTATCGTCACCACCGCGACGGGCTCCGCCGCCGTGATCGCGACCGCGCCCGCCACTGCCGCTCCCGAGACCGGCAGGCCGACCAGCAGCAGCGCGAGCGCCAAGGCGCCTGTGATCCTCTTCATCGTGAATCCCCCCAGGGCTGCACGGACCGTGCCGCATCCGCGGGACAGAGTGGCGCGATGGTGGCCGAAATCAACGGCGAAGCGGGGGCCCGCCAAAAATGGTCAGGATGCGGCGTGTGCGCTCGGATGCCAGAGCGGCCGATAGCCCTGCGCCAGGGCGGCGAGAGAGGCCGGCGGCGTCAGCACCGTGACCATGCCGGTCGGCCGGGTTCCCCGGGTGCCATAGCCCTCCGGTGTCCAGGGCAAGGCTGCATCGCCGTGTAGTGCCAGAAAACGGTCGCCGTCGCGGATCACCGCTGCGTCCGGCAGCATCTCACCGGGGAGGCGATGCGTGCGCTGCGCCCGGCCATCGCGGCGCGCGCCATCGAGGAGGCGGTCGATCGCCGGGAAGAGCGGTGTCTCGCGCAGGCCGAGGCCCCGGACCAGCGCAGCTCGGTAGGCCAGCGCATCCGCGCGGCGGCATTCCATGCAGGGCCGATGGCCGGCGGCGAGCGCGGTGACCTCGTCGCAGAAGAACAGCTCGGTGTAGCCGCTGCTCCAGACCTGCCGGCGGCGGTTCTTGAAGGACAGGACGCAGCAGATCCATTGCCGGCTCGCCTGGATGCGGCGGGGCAAGGCGCGGGTCTGCGGATCATGAAAGCGCCCGCCGCGATTGCCCATGAGCAGGCCGCGGGCAGCCGTCGCGAAGAGGGCGCCGTCAGGTGCGACGCGATTGGGCAGGGGCATGGGGCTCTCCGGATGCGCGGCGCTATCCTAGGGATACCCCGGCCGCATCGCGACAGCAGCGCGCGGCTGCGGCAGCCGGTGGGGTTGGCAAGGCGCCCCGCGATGACGCAAGCTTCCGACGGGAGAGGGCGCAGGCCTGCTCCGGAGGGGTGGGGCATGGCGGCCAGCAGCTTCGACGATCCGGCTTCGCTCGTTCCGCATCCCGAGCGCGGCGCCATCCTGGCGGAGGTCCATGCGCGGCCCTTCGCACCGCTGGAGACGCCACGGCGGCTTTTACATTTCGCCTTCATGACCGATTCCCGCCAGGCGACGGCCGACCGTTCGGCGCTCGGCCGCTTCTGCGCCGAACGCGGCGTGCCGGGGCCGCTCGACGAGGCCAAGCATCATCGGGCGCGTTTCGGCGAGACGAACCTGCGCTGGGAGCAGCACAGCGAGTTCACCACCTATAGCTGGGAGCTGCCGGGGACGGAGACGACGCCCTTCCTGCCGCCGACCGGGGTCCTGCCGCATGGCATGCGCGGCCTGCCGCAGCCGGGGCCGCATCTCGTTTCTGCCGATCTGCATCTGATGCCGGCCGCAGTCGAGCCTGATCTCGGCGCGCTGTTCGATCCCGCCAGCCTCGCCGCCTCGCTGGTCGACAATGGCGGGGCGATCGCGGCGACCGATTTCCGGGCCGGAGCGGACGGCTTCGTGCGCATCCTCGTGCTCGACCGCGAACTGACCCCGGCGCGGGCCGGAGCGCTGGCGCAGCGCCTGCTCGAGATCGAGACCTACCGGACGCTCGCGCTGCTGGGCATGCCGGAATCGCAGCGCATCGGCCCCTCCGTGCGCAGCGCCGAGGAGACGCTGGTGCGCATCGCCGGCACGATGACGCAGACGGACGGGCTGGCGGCCGACCATGCGCTGCTCGACGAGATGACGGCGCTGGCCTCGCGGCTGGAGGCGGAAGCCGCCTCCTCGAACTACCGCTTCGGGGCGAGCCGCGCCTATGACAACATCGTCCAGCAGCGGCTCGTCGCGATCGGCGAGCAGGGCCATGCCGGCTGGCCGACGATCGCCGCCTTCCTGGCACGGCGGATGGCGCCTGCGATGCGGACCTGCCAGATGCTGCAGGAGCGCCAGGCCGATCTCGCGACCAAGCTGGCGCGCGCCGCCAATCTGCTGCGGACGCGTGTCGACGTCGCGCTCGAACAGCAGAACCGCGACCTGCTGGCGGCGATGAACGAACGCACGCGGCTGCAATTGCGGCTGCAGCAGACGGTCGAGGGGCTCTCGGTCGCGGCGATCGGCTATTACGTCGTCAGCCTGTTCGGCTATCTCGCCAAGGGCGCCAAGGATTCGGGCTGGCTCAAGCTCGAGCCCGGCCTCGCAACCGCGCTGTTCGTGCCGGTCGCGCTGCTGGGCGTCTGGGCGGCGGTGCGGCGCATCCGCCGGGGGCATGGCCGCGAGGAGTGAGCGGCCGCATATGCCGGCTCAGGCCTCCTTGAAGCCGTAATCGGGGATGCCCTGCTCGTTGCCGTAGTACTTGTAGGGCAGGAACTTGCCGGACATGCCGATCTTGACGCGGTCGCCCTTCGGGTTCGGCTCGCGCTCGAACTCGATGTTGAAGTCGATCGCCGACATGATGCCGTCGCCGAACTCCTCCTCGATCAGCGCCTTCCAGGCCGGGCCGTTGACCATCACCATCTCGTAGAAGCGATAGATCAGCGGGTCGGTCGGCGGCATCGGCGTGCCGGTGCCGCGATAGGGGACCTCGTTGAGCATGCGCTTCTCGTTCTCGCTCAGGCCGAAGAGGGCGGCGGCCTTCTCGGCGAGCGGCTTGACCAGCTTCATCTGGCCGAGCAGGGCGCCGACGATCAGCACCTCGGACATGCCGCCGATTTCCTCGGTGATGTATTTCCAGCTCCAGCCCTTCTCGCGCTTGATGTCGAGGATCTTCTCGGTGAGCTCTTCGCGCTTCATGACGGTGTTCTCCTTGGGTTCAACGCAATCGATGGCGGTCATCCCGGGCGACCCCTCGGGTCCGGCCTTCGGCCGGCCCAAGGACAGGCTCCGGGAGACCCGGGATCCATGCCTGAGCCGTTCCGGAATGGATCCCGGATCTCCGCTTCGCTGCGTCCGGGATGACGCGTGCGTGGTAGGTCATGACGTCACGCCGCCTTGTGGCCAGCATCGGGGCCGGACCCGTCGGCGCCCGGCCGGACGATCGGCGGGTGACGGCGGTCGTAGCCCTCGGGGATCTCGTCCCTGAAGCTCTTCGAGCGGACCACGAGGAAGTCGATCAGGTGGTTGCGGATGGCGTAGTAGTCACGGTGGTGATGGACCTCAGTGCGGATGCGATCGCGCGGCAGCGGGTTCTCGACGATCTCCGCGATCATCGCCTGCGGCCCGTTGGTCATCAGCACGATGCGGTCGGCGAGATAGATCGCTTCGTCGACGTCATGGGTGATCATGAAGGCGGTCTGGCCGGTCTCCAGGCAGATGCGGCGGACCTCGTCCTGCAGCGTGCCGCGGGTCAACGCGTCGAGCGCCGAGAAGGGCTCGTCCATCAACATCATCTTGGGTTCGATCGAGAGCGCGCGCGCGATGCCGACGCGCTGCTTCATGCCGCCGGAGAGCTCGGAAGGCTTCTTCAGCTCCGAGCCCTTGAGGCCGACCTTCTCGATGAAGGCCATGGCGTGGGCCGTGACCTTCGCCTTCGGCCAGTCGCGGTGCTTGGCGGCAACCGCATAGGCGACATTGCCCAGGACCGTGCGCCAGGGCAGCAGCGAATGGCCCTGGAAGATTACGGCGCGGTCGAGAGAGGGGCCCTCGATCGCCTTGCCGTCGACGATGGCCGCGCCGTCATCGGGCGCGTCGAGCCCGTTGAGGATGTTAAGCACGGTCGTCTTGCCGCAGCCGGAATGGCCGATGACGCAGACGAACTCGCCTTTCCTCATCGAGAACCAGAGATCCTCGAAGACGGTGGTGGTGCCGCCGCCGGCCTTCGGGTAGCGGCGGGCGATGCCTTCGATCGAGATGTAACGGTCGCTCATCGCCTCAATCCGGATAGGTGACGGCGCGCTGCAGGCGGGCGAGCGTCTGGTCGAGGATCATGCCCATCACGCCGATGACGGTGATGGCGACGATGACATTGGTGATCGAGAGGTTGTTCCACTCGTTCCAGACGAAGTAGCCGATGCCGGTGCCGCCCACGAGCATCTCTGCTGCGACGATGACGAGCCAGGCGATGCCGATCGAGATGCGCATGCCGGTCAGGATCGTCGGCGCGGCCGCCGGCAGGATGATGGTGAAGGCGCGCCGGACCGGCCCGACCTCGAGCGTGCGGGCGACGTTGAGCCATTCCTTGCGCACGGCCGAGACGCCGAAGGCCGTGTTCAGCAGCATCGGCCAGACCGAACAGATGAAGATCACGAAGATCGCGGAGACGCTGGAATCCTTGATCGTGTAGAGCGCGAGCGGCATCCAGGCCAAGGGCGAGATCGGCTTCAGCACCTGGATGAACGGGTCGAGCGCCTTCGAGATCAGCGGCGACATGCCGATCAGGAAGCCCAGCGGGACGGCGAGCAACACGGCCAAGGCATAGCCCAGCAGGACGCGGCCGAGCGAGTAGGCGAGCTGGATGCCGAGCCCCTTGTCATTGGGCCCCTTGTCGTAGAACGGGTCGCGCAGATGGCCCCAGATCGTCTTCCCGACATCGAGCGGGCCCGGCATGGCCGATTTGCCCTGCGTCACCTCGAGGCCCATCAGCTTGGCGTATTCGGGGTCGATGTTGGCCGCCGGCCCGGCTCCGCCGGTCTGCGTGGCGACATGCCAGGCGGTAAGGAAGACGACGAGGATCGCCAGCGAGAGCACCAGCGCGCGCAGGTTGAGGGGGAGGGTCATCGTGACACCTGCCCCGTCATTCCGGGGCGGCCGAAGGCCGAGCCCGGAACCCATGAACACAGCTCTTGGTAGAAGAGGCGAACGCGCACGGTCTGTCCTGCGAAGTCGGCGGTTATGGGTTCCAGGCTCGCGGCTGCGCCGCGCCCCGGAATGACGGCGCGCCTCATGTCCGCTTGATCGCGAAGCTCTTGATGTAGTCCTCCGGCTTGGTGGCATCGAAGGTCTTGCCCATCACGACGATGGTCTTCGAGCCGGTGGGCGGCGTCAGTCCGACCTCGGCCATCAGCCTAGCCGTGTCGGTCTGGAGGAAGACCTCCTTGGCCACCTTGGCGTAGTCGACATCACCCTTGACCTGGCCCCAGCGCTTCATCTGGGTGAGGATCCAGACGGCGAAGCCTTCCCAGGGGAAGGGGTCGAAATCGATGCGCTTGGGGTCGCGCTTGATGTTGCCGAGCCCGTCGGCATAGGTCCCCGTCAGCACCTGCTCGACCACCGTCACCGGCTGGTTGAGATAGTTCGCCGGCGCGATGGCTTCGGCGATCTGTTTGCGGTTCTCGGCCTTGGAGGCGAAGGCGGTGGCGTCGATGATCGCCTTCAGCAGCGCGGCATAGGTGTTGGGGGTCTGCGTCACGAACTCCCTGGAGGCCGCGAAGGCGCAGCAGGGATGCCCGTCCCAGATCTCCTTGGAGAGCATGTGGATGAAGCCGACGCCGTCGAAGACCGCGCGCTGGTTGACCGGATCGGGCGCGAGGAAACCGTCGATGTTGTCGGCGCGCAGATTCGCGACCATCTCCGGCGGCGGCACGGCGCGGATCTGGACGTCCGTGTCGGGATCGATGCCGTTCTCGGCGAGGTAGTAGCGCAGCAGGTAGTTGTGCATCGAATAGTCGAAGGGCACGGCGAATTTGAAGCCCTTCCAGGACTTCGGATTGCGCTTGTCCTTGTGCTTCATCGCCAGGGTGATGGCCTGGCCGTTGATGTTCTCGACGGCCGGCATCGTGTAGGGGATCGGTGTCGAGCCCGCGCCCATCGAGATCGCCAGCGGCATCGGCGAGAGCATGTGGGCGGCGTCGTATTCCTTGTTGATCGTCTTGTCGCGGATCACCGCCCAGCCGGCGGTCTTGATCACTTCGACATTGAGGCCGTGCTTGGCATAGAAGCCCATCGGCGAGGCCATGATGATCGGCGTCGCGCAGGTGATCGGGATGAAGCCGACCTTGAGATCCTTCTTCTCCGGTACCGCCTGGGCGAAGGCCTCGGTGGCGGCCGCCAGCGGGAAGAGGCTCGAGATCGCGGCGAGCGCGGTGGAGGCGCCGACCTGCTTCAGGAAGAAGCGGCGCTGCGCATCCTGTGGAAACAGCGCCCGCATCACGGCGTTCTCGACGACACGCTGATAGCGTCCGTCCTCCGTAGCGGATATTTCGACCGCCTCGGCCCGGATCGCCCGCTCATGCGCGGACTGGCTCTCGTGCCGGCCGCAATCGCAGCCGCGGCGGATGCGGCGGTCGGCGTCGAACGGGTTCTTGAACAAGGCCATGCGCGTGTCCTCCGGCTGATCGAGTGGGCGGCTGGTCGCTTCGAGGGAATTAGCAAGCGGCGGGCCAACTTGGCCGACCGGGATGAAGGCCGAAACTTCAGAGACTTAGCGCCGGCTCACACTTGACGAATTCTCGTGAATCACGAAAAATCGTGTCTTCAGTAACGAAAATTCGTGAGCAAACGTGATCGCTTCGCCCGTTTCGCCGCAGACCACCTGGTTGTTCGAGAGCATGGTCGACGCCGCGCTGGCGGTGGATGTGACGACAGGCCGGATCCTGGCGGCCAATGAGGAAGCCCGACGCCGGCTGACATCTCCGGAGCGCGAGCTGGTCGGAGCTTCGGTGCTCTCGGTGTTTCCGGGCCAGGCGGCGGCGCTGACGGTGTTCACCGAAGCCGTGCTGCACAAGGGCCGCTACTGGACACGCTCGCTTTCGCCGCAGCGGGGCGATGGCGAGGCGCTTCACGCCGAATGCATCGGCGCGCGGCTTTTGACCCAACCCGATCCGTCGATCCTGCTGACGCTCTACGATCTCGAGGCGCGCCACCGGCGCGATCTCGACGCCGACGCGCAGGAGCATCTGCGCGCCGGCCTGACCGAATGGCGGCGCACCGAGCGGCTGTTCCAGGAGATCGAGCGCAGCAACCAGCTGATCCTGCGCGCGGCGGGCGAGGGCATCTTCGGCGTCAATGCCGAGGGCCGCACCACCTTCGTCAATCCGGCCGGCGAGGCGATGCTGGGCTGGGAGACGGGCGAGCTGATTGGGCGGGATATGCATGCCTGCGTGCATCACCACCGGCCCGACGGTACGCATTACCCGCATGAGCAATGTCCGATCTACGCCGCCTTCCGCGACGGGGCGGTCCACCATGTCGAGAACGAGATGTTCTTCCGCAAGGACGGCTCGGGCTTCTGGGTCGAGTACACCTCGACGCCGATCCGCGACCGGGGCCGGCTGGTCGGGGCGGTCATCATCTTCCGCGACGTCAGCCAGCGCCACGAGGCCGATGAGCGCCTGCGGGCGGCGCTGGCCGAGGTCGACAGCCTGCGCGAGCGGCTGCAGCAGGAGAACGCCTATCTCCAGGAGGAGATGCGGCTGGAGCGCAACCATCGCGGCGTCGTCGGGCGCTCGGGCGCGATCCAGAAGATCCTGAGCCAGGTCGAGCTGGTGGCGCGCACGGATGCCGCCGTGCTGATCTCCGGCGAATCCGGCACCGGCAAGGAGCTGATCGCGAGCGCGATCCACGAGGCGAGCGAGCGCCATGTGCGCCCGCTGATCCGGGTGAACTGCGCCGCGATCCCGCGCGAGCTGTTCGAGAGTGAGTTCTTCGGCCATGTGAAGGGCGCCTTCACCGGGGCGCTGCGCGACCGGATCGGCCGCTTCGAGCTGGCCGATGGCGGCACGCTCTTCCTCGACGAGGTCGGGGAGATTCCGCTCGAGCTGCAGGGAAAACTGCTGCGCGTGCTGCAGGAGGGGCAGTTCGAGCGCGTCGGCGAGGAGCGCACGCGGCACGTCAATGTCCGCATCATCGCGGCGACCAACAGGGATCTGCGCCGCGAGGTCCGGGAAGGCCGCTTCCGCGAGGATCTGTATTTCCGGCTCGACGTGTTCCCGATCGTCTCGGTGCCGCTGCGCGAGCGTCCGGAGGACATTCCGCTGCTGGCCCTGCATTTCCTCGGCGGGGCGCAGCGCAAGCTGAAAACCGAGGGGCTGAAGCTGAGCGAGGGCGACGTCGCCCGGCTGCGCGCCTATGACTGGCCGGGCAATGTCCGCGAGTTGCAGAACGTCATCGAGCGCGCGGCGATCCTCGCGCGCAACGGGCGGCTCTTCATCGCGCTGCCGGAGGGCGGGCGCCCGCCGGTGACGGCGCCGGTGCCCCTTCCGGCGGGCGGGCCCATCCTCACCGAGGCGGAGCGGCGCGAGCGTGACCGCGTCAGCATCCTCGCGGCGCTGGAGACGTGTCGCGGCCGGGTCAGCGGACCGCAGGGCGCCGCCGTCCTGCTCGGTGTGCCGGCAACGACGCTGGCCTCGCGGATGAAGACGCTGGGCATCGCGCCGCGCAGCGGGACGAGGCCGGCGCCCGAGCGCATCGGCGGATAGCCGGCGCCTTTCTACGATCCCGTCAGGATCATCTTAACGTTACAGCGAGGTAAGACCCGCGGCGCAACGCATTTGAAGTATTTTCCACGTCATCCAGAGGCCCGACGACACACCAGCCGCCCGATGACTTGAAACGGCGGATGACCGCGAAAGTGCTCCTGCGCCGATGAACGCCTATCTGCCCCTGATCCTGTTCACGGTGCTGACCAACGCCGCGGCGCAGCTGATGCTGAAGCGCGGTATGACCGGCGTGGGGACGCTCGACGTCGCCGGCGACGGCCTGGTCTCGACCGTCTTCCGCGTGGTCTTCAACCCCTTCGTCTTCGCCGGGCTGTGCACCTTCGTGATCAGCATGGCCTCGCATCTGATCGTGCTGTCGAAGGTGCAGATCTCCTACGCCTACCCCTTCCTGAGCCTCGCCTATGTCGTGGTCGCGGCCTACGCCTTCTTCGTCTTCCACGAGGATCTCGGGCCGGCGCGCATCGCCGGCATCGGCTTCATCGTGCTCGGCACCATCTTCATCGCACAAAGCTGAGGGACATCATGGATCTGATCGTTCGCCTGTTCATGCGCCTCGGCGCCCTGCTCGAGCCCCAGCCCGTGCTCAAGCCCATCCCGGTTACGGTGCGCGATCCGCGTCCGCGCCAGCCCCGTTGAGCCGGAGAGACTGCAGATGAAGCACATCATCATCGGCGGCGACGGCTTCGTCGGCTCGCATCTGGCGGCCGACCTTCTCGCCATGGGCGAGGAGGTGCTGGTCGCCGACATCGTCAAGAGCCCGCATCCGCATTACGCCACGGTGCCGTTCCACCGCATCGACGTGACGGATGCGCAGAGCGTCGCCGGCATTCCGCTGCACCAGGACGACCTCGTCTACAATCTCTCGGCCAAGATGCTCTCGCCGATCGTCACGCGGGCTGAGCGGCACGATTTCTTCTGGCCGGTGAATTATCACGGCACGCAGAACATCCTGAGCTGGATGGAGAAGGGCGGCGCCCACAGGCTCGTCCACTTCACCACCGACATGATCTACGGCCATTCGGTGACCGTGCCGCAGGACGAGACGCATCCGGCCAAGCCGCTCGGCGAATATGGCGAGAGCAAGCTCGCCACCGAGACGCTGGCCCAGACCTATCGCGACCGCGGCTTTCAGATCCCGATCTTCCGGCCGCGGCTGATCATCGGGCCCGGGCGGCTGGGCATCCTCGTCAAGCTGTTCAAGCTGATCGACCTCAACCTGCCGGTGCCGATGATCGGTTCGGGCAAGAACCCCTATCAGTTCATCTCGGTGTTCGACTGCGCCAGCGCCTGCGTCGCGGCCTGGAAGGCGGACTTCCCGAACTCGGCCTATAATCTCGGCTCGGACGATCCGCCGCCGGTGAAGAAGCTGCTCGGCGACCTGATCCGGCATGCCGGCTCGAAGTCGATCCTGGTGCCGACGCCGGCGCCGCTGGTCAAGCTGACGCTGAACGCGCTGGATGCGATCAACATGCCGATCATGGACCCCGAGCAGTACATGATCGCCGACGAGATCTGCATTCTCGACACCTCCAAGGCCAAGCGCGAGCTGGGCTGGAAGCCGCTGCATCGCGACGAGGACATGCTGCTCGCCGCCTATACCGAATATCGCAAGGCCAAGGATCCGCAGGTCCAGGCCCAGAGGAGCCTCGCCGCATGAGCATGCCCGCTTTCAAGACCGACGACGCGGCCACTCCGGCGCGCCCGAAACTCTACAGCGTCGAGGAGGCCAAGCAGCTCGACGTGCAGACGGTGAAGGAGCTCTTCACCAGCCATATCAACGCGGGCCAGGTGCATTTCCTGAAGCTGCTCGGCTTCGACTAGATCCTCGTCGATCGTGCCGAGGGCATGCACTACATCACCAAGGACGGCCGCAAGATCCTCGATTTCTTCGGCGGGTTCTGCTCGGTCGCCTTCGGCCACAATCATCCGCGCATCGTGGCGGCCCGGAAGAAATTCCAGGACGAGAACCGCCATGAGATCTGCATGGCGTTCATGTCGCAATACGCCTCCGCGCTCGCGGCCAATCTCGCCGCGATCTCGCCCGGCGATCTCGACATGGTCTTCCTCGGCTCGACCGGCTCGGAGGCGATGGAAGCGGCGCTGAAGGTCGCCGAGCAGGCGCAGGGTCCGGGCAAGTCGAAGATCCTGCATGCCGCGAACTCCTTCCACGGCAAGACCAAGGGCGTGCTCTCTGTCACGGATTCGAGCCTCTACCAGTCGCAGTTCAAGCTGGTCGAAAACCGGGTCAAGGTGCCCTTCGGCGACATCGAGGCGGTGCGCCAGGCGCTGGAGAGCGATCCGTCGATCGGCATCGTGGTGATGGAGACGATCCAGGGCGGCGGCGGCATCGTCGAGGCGCCGCTCGGTTTCTGGCGCGAACTCCGCGCGCTCTGCGACAAGCATGGCGTACTCTGGGTCGCCGACGAGGTGCAGTGCGGTCTCGGCCGCACCGGCCAGTTCTTCGCCTTCGAGCGCGACGGGGTGGTGCCGGACGTGACGGCGCTCGCCAAGGCGCTGGGCGGCTCAAAGGCCGCGATGGGCGCGATGATCGCCCGCCGCGAACTCTACATGAAGGCCTATGGCAAGCCGAAGACCGCGTTGATCCATGCCCAGGCGACCTTCGGCGGCATGGGCGAGGCCTGCGTCTCCGCGATCGAGGCGCTGAACGTGCTCTATGAGGAAGACCTCATGGGCAATGCGCAGCGCCAGGGCGACTACCTGATCGCGCGACTGAACGAGCTGCGTGTCAAGTATCCGAGCCTGCTCAAGGAAATCCGCGGGCGCGGCCTGATGATCGGCGTCGAGTTCCAGGACATCAGCGAGACCATGCCCTTCGGGCTCAAGCACATGGTCGCGCTGCTCGACGACAAGCTGAAGGGCTCGCTCTGCGGCTTCATCGGGGCACTGCTGCTGAAGGATTACGACGTGCTCGTCGCCTTCACCGAATACAACCGCAACGTCATCCGGCTCGAGCCGCCGCTGATCGCGACGCGCGAGGATTGCGACACCTTCATCAACGCGCTGGACGATCTGCTCTCGCGCGGCATCACCCGCATCGTGACGGACTATCTGCGCAAGGTCGCGGTGTCGAAGGGCTGAAGCCTTCCGCCTCCGCGCCGGCTGTCAAAATGCGAAACGCCCGCTCCGGGAGACCGGGGCGGGCGTTTCGATTCTGTCGGGGCGGCTGGTCGCTCAGGCGCTCTCGCCGACAGCCTGGAGATAGAGGTCGAGGATCGCCTCCTCCTCGGCGCGCTCATTGGCGTCGCGCTTGCGGATGGCGATGACCTTCCTGAGCACCTTGACGTCGTAGCCGTTGCCCTTGGCCTCGGCATAGACCTCCTTGATGTCGTCGGCGATGGTCTTCTTCTCTTCCTCGAGACGCTCGATGCGCTCCACGATGCTCTTGAGCTGGTCGCCCGCGATCGGATCGTCCATCTGAATGTCCTTCTCGGTGATGGGGAAATTTGGCCGGAGGGTTCGCACCGCATCGCCCCCGGCGTCAAGCCGGCTGCGCCCGGATAGGGACCGCTCTCAACAGCCGCGTGGGCAGAAAGGGTCGGCGCAAGCCTCCATCCTTATCGATAAGTATGATTATTGCGGCAAAACCCTGATGACGGCGGCGCGGCGCGCACTTAAAACGATTCGGCAATGATGCCAGCGGGGCGAAAGAGCTCGCGGAACCGGGGGGAGACGAGGGGGCCTTGCAGCACGCCGACGATCAGCAGGAGCGGATGCGCGCGACCGTGCGCGCGGTCTTCGACGCTGCGGTGGCGCGGGCGCACCCTTCCGGCTGCCTGCCGGCGCATCTGCCGCCCGTGCCTGCGACGGGCCGGATGATCCTGCTTGCGGCGGGCAAGGCGGCGGGCAGCATGACGGCGCTGGCCGAGGCGCATTATCTCGACGGCGGCCTTCCGCCGGAGCGCCTGCTCGGCCATGCGGTCGCGCGGCACGGCTACGAGACCGCGACCCGCCACATCCCGATGGTGGCCGCCGGCCATCCCGTTCCCGACCGGGGCAGCATCGACAGCGCGGCGCGCGCGCTGGAGCTGGCCTCCTCCGCGACGACTGAGGACCTCGTGCTGGTGCTGCTGTCGGGCGGCGGCTCGGCGAACTGGGTCGCGCCTGCGGGCGGGCTGACGCTGGCGGAGAAGCAGGCGGTCAACAAGGCGTTGCTGCGCTCGGGCGCGCCGATCGGCGAAATGAACATCGTCCGCAAGCGCCTGTCGCGGATCAAGGGCGGGCGGCTGGCGCTGGCGGCCGCGCCGGCCCGGCTCCTGACGCTCGCCATCTCGGACGTGCCCGGCGACGAGCCGACGGCGATCGCCTCGGGGCCGACGGTGCCGGACCCGACGACGATGGCGCAGGCGCGGGCCATCGTCGCGCGCTATGGTCTCGACCTGCCGGCGGGGGTGAAGGCGCTGCTCGCCGACGAGGCCAGCGAGACGCCCAAGCCCGGCCACCCCGCCTTCGCCCGCAGCGAATTCCGCATCATCGCCCGGCCGACGGAAGCCATCGCCGCAGCCCATGCTGCGGCCGTCGCGGCCGGCTACGAGGTCCATGATCTCGGCGCCGATCTGGAGGGTGAGGCGCGCGACGTTGCCGCCAGCCATGCCGAACGGGCGCTGTCGCTGCAGCGCGCGGGACAGCGCGCCGCCATCCTCTCCGGCGGCGAGTTGACGGTGACGCTGCGCGGTCAGGGCCGCGGCGGGCCGAACCAGGAATATGCGCTGGCGCTGGCGATCGCGCTCCGCGGGGCGCCCGGGATCGTCGCGCTCTCCGGCGATACCGACGGGACAGATGGCGGCGGCGGCGAGGCGAGCGACCCGGCCGGTGCGGTGATCGATGCGACGACGCTCGCGCGCGCCGCTGTGCTCGGCCTTGATCCCGCCCGATCCCTCGCCGAGAACGATTCCACCGGCTTTTTCGAGCCGCTGGGCGATCTGTTGCGGACCGGGCCGACCTTCACCAACGTCAATGACTGCCGCGTCATCCTGATCGAACCCTGAGCGATGAACCGGATCTGGACCTCCACTCTGAGCCTCGGCCTGATTGCCGGTGGGCTGCTCGCAGCCACCACGCCGGCGCTGGCGGATTTGCGCATGTGCAACACGACCGGCAGCCGCGTCGGGGTCGCGATCGGTTATCGCGACGCGCAGGGCTGGACCACGGAAGGGTGGTGGAACATCGCGCCACGGGCCTGCGAGACCCTGCTGCGCGGCACGCTGGCGGCGCGGTTCTACTATGTCCACGCGGTCGACTACGACCGTGGCGGCGAGTGGACCGGCAAGTCGGTGATGTGCACCCGCAACAAGGAATTCACCATTCGCGGCATAGAAGACTGTCTGGCGCGCGGCTATGAGCGCGCGGGCTTCTTCGAGGTCGACACCGGCGAACAGAAGAGCTGGACGATCCAGCTCACCGACACCACCGGCGGCGCGCCCGCCCGGCCCTGAGGAACCATTTCATGAAGCGCGAGCGCCGAATCAAGATCATCGCCACGCTGGGCCCGGCCTCCGCCACGGCCGAGATGTGCGGCAAGCTGTTCGAGGCCGGCGTCGACGTCTTCCGCATCAATATGAGCCACACCCAGCGCGAGACCTTGCCCGAGAAGGTCGCGATGTTGCGCGCTCTGGAGACCCAGTTCCGCCGGCCGGTCGGCATCCTCGCCGATCTCCAGGGTCCCAAGCTGCGCGTCGGCGCCTTCGGCGGCGATGGCGGCGTAACGCTGGACAACGGCGCCCGCTTCACGCTCGATTCCGATCCCGCTCCCGGCACGGTGAAGCGCGTTCATCTGCCCCATCCCGAGATCCTGACAGCGCTCGAGCCCGGCCACACGCTGATCCTCGACGATGGCAAGCTGCGCCTCGTCGTGGAGAAGGCGAGCGAGAAGCAGGCGGTGACGCGCGTCGTCGTCGGCGGGCGGCTCTCCTCCCGCAAGGGCGTCAGCCTGCCCGATACGACGATCGCCGTCTCGGCGATGACGGAGAAGGACCGCTCGGACGCGGAAGCGGCGGCCGAGGCGGGCGTCGACTGGATCGCGCTGTCCTTCGTGCAGCGGCCCGAGGACATGGCCGATCTGCGCAAGATCGTGCGCGGGCGGGCGCTGGCGCTCGCCAAGATCGAGAAGCCCCAGGCGCTGCTGCGGCTGCAGGAGATCATCGACGCGTCGGATGCGATCATGGTCGCGCGCGGCGATCTCGGCGTCGAGATGCCGCTGGAGAAGGTGCCGGGAACGCAGAAGCGCATCACGCGGATGTGCCGGCGCATGGGCAAGCCGGTCGTCGTCGCGACGCAGATGCTGGAGAGCATGATCACGAGCCCGGTGCCGACGCGCGCCGAGGTCTCCGACGTCGCCACCGCCGTCTTCGAGGGCGCGGACGCCGTCATGCTCTCGGCCGAGAGCGCCGCCGGCCAGTTCCCGATCGAGGCGGTGACGATGATGAACCGCATCGCCGAGGAGGTGGAGAGCGAATCGGTCTATCGCTCGATCCTGGAGGCGCAGCGCGCCGAGCCGGAGGCCACGGGCGCCGACGCCATCGCCAAGGCGGCCCATGAGATCGCCGATACGCTCAAGCTCAAGGTTATTGCCGCCTGGACCTCCTCCGGTTCGACCGCCTTCCGCATCGCGCGCGAGCGACCCAACTCGACCGTGCTCGCGCTGACGCCCAACCGCGCCACGGCACGGCAGCTCACCTTGGTCTGGGGGGTGCATTCGGTGGTGACGAAGGACGCCAGCGACAATGACGACATGGCCTCGCGAGCCTGCAAATTCGCCGTGCGCGAGAAGTTCGCCAAGCTGGGCGACCGCATCATCGTCGTCGCCGGCGTGCCGTTCGGCACGCCGGGTGCGACCAACATGGCGCGCATCGCCTTCGTGGCGAAGGAGCATGTCGAGAAGGCCTGATCAGCCGGGCAGCACTAAGGATGCGAGGAAGCAGAGCGTGCCGCCGACGAAGAAAGTGACGGCGAAGCGCCGGTAGATCTCGCGCAGGGCGCCGCCGATCAGCTGTTGCGCGAATTCCGCCCGCGGCCGTTCGGAGGGCGGAAGCAGCACCCAGAGCTCGGTGCGCTTGTAGGGCCTGCGGACCGCGACGTCGGCCTTGACGACGAGGACGGCGGCCGTCGCCATCATCAGGATGGCGCCCGTCTGCATCGCGACATCGGGATAGCCGGCCAGCCCGATCATGAAGCAGATGATGGCGAGGCCGGCGAAACCACAGCCGCGTGAGACGGACAACAATGCCAGCTCGCGCACCCGCGCCGGATCCATGGCTGAGCCCTTCCCTTTGGGAAAAGCTAAATCGGGCCCGCTCGGGTGGTCATCACAAGGTCGCGAGCACGTGGGGTGTCGCGGTTCGTTCAGGCCGGGCGCGCCGTCATCTGCAGCAGGGTCGGGATCGTCAGCAGCAGGATGCCGCCGAGCCAGATCCACATCGAGGTGGCGTTGCTGGTTTCGAGATTCTTCCCCCGCTCGTAGATCGCGGCCGGGATGCCGCCGATGGCGAGCGTCAGGGCCGAGATGAAGAGCGAGGTGAAGTAGAAGATCAGCAGCGGCGACGAGATGAAGAAGCCAGGCGCGAACTGCTTCATCAGGATGAAGACGGGGTCGAAATAGGCCGAGAAATGCATGCCGTTGAGCAGCGACATGCCGGCGATGCCGATGGTGATGCCGTCCCGGCGGAGAACGTCCTCGCGATCGTCGGTCATGGCTTCGGGGCCCCCACGATCGTCGGCAGCCAGCCCGCGGCCGCGAAACCGATGAAGAGCAGCATGCGGATGAAGAGCAGCCAGACGAAGGCGAGCAGGACGATGATGCGCTCATGGACCGCCAGCGGCGTGACGATCCGCACGGCTTCGATGGCCGGCTGGGTGATCTGCCGGAAGGTCTTCCAGATCACCTTCTCGCTGTCGGGCGGAAAGACGATCGACAGCAGGAAGCGGCCCAGCAGCGTGTACATCAGCGCTGCCAGCGCGAGATTGGGAGCCTGATAGAGCCAGAACAGGCCCTGGCTGTCGACATCGGCCATTCAGGATGGGTCCTTGCTGTGTCGAGATCGACTTTGCCTGTGCCCGACATCGGCTGAGCAGGCAAGCGTATGATCGGAGCGTTCATGAAAAGGGGCGGACCATGGTCCGCCCCCGAAGAGGAGAGGCCGCGGGCGGCAGGCGCCCGCAGCCTCAGGGTCACTTCTCGATCATCACCGGCGCGCCGCGCGGCTGACGGATCTCGTCGATGAAGTCCTGCAGCTCCTTGTTCGGTGCCGTGGTGAACTTCGAGACGATGTACATCGTCACGAAGCCGATCGGCATGCCGAACAGGCCGGCCGAGATGTTGGCGACGTTGAAGTAGCCGACCCGCGAGGCGAGCGGATGGTTGATCGCCACCCAGCCCTGCTCGAAGATCTGCGGCTGCTCGGCCTTGAGCTTGGCGATGTCGACGAGCGCGGCCCCGGTGATGGGGTGCACGTTCGAATACATGCCGAGCACGTTCACGCCGAAGCCCGGGAAGTAGCGGGTCACGACGAGATAGGTCAGCGTCGCCAGGAAGCCGGCCCAGATGCCCGCCACGGCCGCGGCCGCGGTGGTCTTCTTCGACCAGATGCCCATGACCAGCGCCGGGAACAGACCCGCAGCGGCCAGGGAGAAGGCCCAGGCGACCATCGCGACGATGTCGGCCGGGCGCTGCGCAGCCACCCAGGCGGCGATCAGCGCAACCACGATCAGGATGACGCGGGCGATGACGAGCTTCCTCGCCACCGGCGCATTCTTGTTGATCATCCTGGCATAGACGTCATGCGAGAGCGCGTTCGCGATCGCCAGCAGCAGGCCGTCGGCGGTCGAAAGCGCCGCCGCGAGGCCGCCAGCGGCGACGAGGCCGGAGACGACATAGGGCAGGCCCGCGATCTCGGGCGTCGCGATCACGATCGCGTCCGCCTGAATGGTGAAGTTGGCGAGTTGCAGGATGCCGGTATGGCCGGCGATCTTGCCGCAGGCGGCGGTGATGGTCGCCAGATCGACGGCGTTGGTGCCGCAGACCTGAATCAGGCCGATCTTGCCGTAGCTGTAGAGCCAGCCCGGCAGCTCGGCCAGCGGCTTGCCGATGACGTTGGTGAACACTTCGAGCTTCGCGAAGGCGGCATAGGCCGGCGCCGTGAAGTAGAGGATGAAGATGAACAGCAGCGTCCAGGCGACCGAATTGCGCGCCTCACGCACCGACGGCGTGGTGAAGTAGCGCATCAGGACGTGGGGCAGCGAGGCCGTGCCGACCATCAGGCAAAGCACGAGGGCGAAGAAGTTCAGGGGGTCGTAGCGGGCGAAGGGCACGGAATGAGAGGCCGCCGCCGAGACGCCGAGCGCCGCTTCCCTGACCTGGATCTCGGAGAGAACCGTGCCGTAGGTGAGCTGCGGGATCGGGATGCCGAACTTCTGGGTCGAAAGGATGATCACCGGGATCAGATAGGCGACGATCAGCACGATGTACTGGGCCACCTGGGTCCAGGTCACCGCACGCATGCCGCCGAGCATGGAGCAGACGAGAATGCCGACAAGACCGACGAAGACGGCGATCTCGAAGCTCATCCCGAGCAGGCGTGCGCCGATCAGCCCGGTGCCGACGATCTGCGCCACCACATAGGTGAAGGAGCAGCTCATCAGCACGACGATGCCGGCGATGCGCGCCGCATTGCCGCCGAAGCGGAAGGCGAGGAAGTCCGGCACGGTGTAGCAGCCGAACTTGCGCAGATAGGGCGCGATCAGCGTCGCCACCAGCACATAGCCGCCGGTCCAGCCGAGGATGAAGGCGAGGCCGTCATAGCCCAGCAGATAGAGCGTGCCGGCCATGCCGATGAAGGAGGCGGCCGACATCCAGTCCGCCGCCGTGGCCATGCCGTTGTAGAAGGACGGCACCTTGCGGCCGGCGACATAGTATTCGTCGACCTGCATGGTGCGCGACATGATGCCGATCGCGGCATAGACGCCGATGGTGAAGGCGACGAAGAGATAACCGAGGATGTGGTTGGGAACGCCGGCGCGCTCCAGAACCCCGATGAAAACGACGAAAGCGACGAAGCCACCCGTATAGACGCCGTAGATCCGGCCTAGATTCGAGGTGAAGTCGCCCTTCTGAGCTCCTGCGGACATGGATCTGTTCCCCTCACTCGTCTTCGGCCATGCCGTATTTGCGATCCACCTTGTCCTGGGCCTTGGCGAACCAGAACAGCTGGGCAACGAATACGATCAGGGAGCCTTGGGCAGCCATGTAGAAGCCCATCGGGAAGCCGGCGATCTTCACGCCGTTGAGCGCGGGCGCGAACATGTGGATGAAGAATCCGAAGAAGGCCCAGACGCCGAGCATGATGTAGGTGAGGCGCTGGGTTTCGGCCCAATGGGCCTGGACCTTGTCATCTGGTGGCATGAACGTTCCCCCGTTGCGACGTGTCAATACGTCTCTGGCCCCGCGCCGGAATGGGCGACGGGCTGGCGTCGTTACGTCAGTTTTGAACTAAAGCGCGGGATAACGTGGCGGAATCGCGCACCCTCGGAAAGCGCGACAAAAGTCTTATACCTTTAGTCGTGCCGGGCGTCGGTGCTCGCAAGGCTCGCCAGGTTCGAGCGGAGACTGGCCAACTCGTCGATGGCTGCGGCGACGATCTCGGGGGCGGCGTGGTGCGGCATGTGGCCGACGCCGGGCAGCAGGACGAAGCGGCCCTGCGGGGCCTGCCGCGCGATCGCGGCCGAGTGGATGACGGGAGAGACGATGGCGTCGCTGTCGCCGGTGATCGCGATGACGGGCACCTTCATGTCGCGATAGCGCGGCGCCTGGGCCGTGACGAAGCCCAGCGTCGCGGCGATGTCCTGAGAGTTCGCGCGGAAGGTCTCGGGCCGCAGCAGCAGTTCGATCTGCGCGGCGGCGAGATAGCCCGGCGTCACGGGCCGCGGCGCGAAGACGCTCTCGGCGCCCGATTCGAGCAGCATGCTCGCGGCGGGGACGCCGACGAGCCGGGTGAAGAGCGGCCCGACCAGGGGCCAAGTCGTGGCATGGTTATACCAGGCGATGCCGCCGGGCCAGGGATGGGTGACGGCACCGAGCAGCACGAGCCCGTGCAGGCGCTCGGGGCGCTCCAGCGCGATGCGGGTCGCCGCGGCGCCGCCCAGCGAGTGGGCGACCAGGACGAAGCGCTCGGGAACGATGGCGTCGATGCCTCGCATCAGCGCCGCCGCCTGGCGTGCGGGATCGGCCATCGCGTCGCCCTCCAAGCGGTCACTCCAGCCATGGCCCGGACGGTCGAAGGCGATGATGCGATAGCGGGCGAGCTCGGGGCCGAGCGTCGCCAGCATGTCGGCATGGCTCGAGGACGCACCGTGGATCAGGACGACGGTGCCTCTCGCCTCGCCTTCCGCGGGGCGCTCGCGGTAATGCAACCGCCCCTCGTCGAAGGAAACGAAGCTGCCCGCGGGAGGATGGCTCCGGGCGGCCTGCGCCCCCAGCCATTCGGACCAGAGCCAAAGCCCCGCGACGACGACGGCAGCGAAAACGAGGAGCGAGCGGGTCAGCATGATGCGGATACGCGCCGAGCCCGCTTCCGGTTCTGCGTCGCGATCAGGCGTCGCGGCCGTCGACCTCGGTCTTGAGCGCGTCGACCGCGCTCTTGACGGCCTCGAGCTGCGGATAGATCTCCAGCGCGCGGCGATAGGCGACCATGGCGCGCTTGTCGTCGCCCTGCTGGCGCAGGATCGTCCCCAGGCCCATCATCGCGCCGTAATGGCGCGGCTCGCGCTTCAGCGTCTCGCCGATGTCGATGATCGAGCGGATCGGATCGCCGGCGAGGAACAGCGCATTGGCGCGCTGGTTCCAGCCCTCCGCCCAGTCGGGATCGAGGCTGATGACGCGGTCGAGCAGTTCGATCGCGAGTTCGAGGCGCTTTTCCTTCATCGCGGTCTGGGCGCGCGTCATCAGGAGATCGGCCGTGGCCGAGCCGGAGCGGGCCCAGCGACGCTGGATCAGATTGGCGATGCCCTTGGCCTCTTCGGGCGACTTGGCCGCGGCGAGCCGCTCGAAGAGCCGCTCCAGCGTCGCGGCTGGCCCGCGCGAGGGGGCCGTCGCCGCGGGATTGTCGTCCTTGTCCGCCGGCGCGACCGCACCGGGGCGCTGGGGCGGCAGGGGCTGCGCCTGGGCGGCGGCGATCGAGGGGGCTGCCGCCAGGGCGGCGAGGACGGCGGCAGCCGTCAGCTTGCGCACGGTCATCATCACGCCAGTCTAGCGGGGGACGGGCGCAGGTCAATTCACGGAGCGGCGACCGCCAACGCAAAAAGACGGGTGCGCCCGGGGGCGCCCCGCCTGGTCGTCGTCCACCGGGCAGCCGGGCGGGCGAGAGCCCGCCGCAGGTTCAGCCCTGGCGCGCCTTGAAGCGCTTCTGGACCTTGTTGATGATGTAGACGCGGCCCTTGCGGCGCACGAGCTGGTTGTCGCGGTGACGGGCGCGCAGCGACTTCAGCGAATTGCGGATCTTCATAATCTCAACTCCATCGATCCGCTCTCTTAACGGGGCGGACCGGTCAGAACGGAACCTGTCAAAACGAGATCAGCGACGTGGGCCGAACCCGGCCCTCATCGACCACGCGAATGGTGCGGCTGATGCGATGCCGGCTGTATACGGATTTCTGCGGAGATCGCAAGGCCGCCGGCGACCTCGGCCCGAGGAAAAGCGCAGGGTGGCGTCTGGATGGGGCGGCGTGGAACAGGCGACGGAACTTTAGTTCCGTGCGGCACGTTCCAGAGGCATCGTCACGCTGGGGAATTCAACGCCATGAAGATTTCGACCTTGGGCCTCGTCGCTGCCGCGGCCGTGCTGCTCGCCGCTTGCGGCAACACCACCGAACAGCGCATCGGCGGCGCGGCGGCCGGAGCCGGGACGGGCGCTCTCGTCGCGGGCCCCGTCGGGGCCGTCGTGGGCGGGGCGGCCGGTGCCATCACGGCGCCGACCGTCGTGCGCGAGACGCGCCGCGCGACGCGCTGAGTGAGACGCACTGAGTGACATGGCTGGCGGCCCTCAGGGTCGCCAGCCAGTGTCCTCAGGGATGCCAGCCGGTGTCCTCGACGGGGGCGTTCTGCCTGTCCTCTTCCCGGCGCGCCTCCTCGACATGGACAAAGAGCGCGCGCAAAGCGGCCTCGACACCCTCGCCCGAGGCGGATGACAGCACGATCGGCATGCGCTTGGCGGCGCGCTTCAGCCGCGCCACCTGCTCCTTGAGCAGTTCCGGCGAGAGCGCGTCGGCCTTCGACAGGGCGACGATCTCCGGCTTCTCGTCGAGCCCCTCGCCATAGAGGCTGAGTTCGTTGCGGACGGTCTTGTAGGCCTTGCCGGCATGCTCGCTGGTGCCCTCGACGAGGTGCAGCAGCACGCGGCAGCGCTCGACATGGCCGAGGAAGCGGTCGCCGAGGCCATGGCCTTCATGCGCGCCCTCGATCAGGCCGGGAATATCGGCCAGCACCATCTCGCGCCCATCGACCCGCACCACGCCCAGACCCGGATGCAGGGTGGTGAAGGGATAGTCGGCGATCTTGGGCTTGGCGGCGGTCACGGTCGCCAGGAAGGTCGATTTGCCCGCATTGGGCAGGCCGATCAGCCCGGCATCGGCGATCAGCTTCAGCCGCAGCCAGACCCAGCGCTCCTCGCCGACGAGGCCGGGATTGGCATGGCGCGGCGCCTGGTTGGTCGAGGTCTTGAAATAGGCGTTGCCGAAGCCGCCATTGCCGCCCTTGCACAGGACGAAGCGCTGGCCGGGCTCCGTCAGGTCGGCGATCAGCGTCTCGCCATCCTCGTCGAAGACCTGCGTGCCCGGCGGGACCTTGAGCACCTTCGTCTCGCCATTGGCGCCATGGCGATCGGCGCCCATGCCGTGGCCGCCGATCTTCGCCTTGAAGTGCTGCTGGAAGCGGAAGTCGATCAGGGTGTTCAGTCCCTGGACGCATTCGATCACGATGTCGCCGCCGCGCCCGCCGTCACCGCCATTGGGCCCGCCGAACTCGATGAATTTTTCGCGACGGAAGGAGACGCAGCCGGCGCCGCCATCTCCCGCCTTCACATAGATCTTGGCCTGGTCGAGGAATTTCATGGGCTCTCAGTAGTGTTCGCGGGGGGAAAGGGCAATGCGGCGATGGGGGGCAGCCTCACGCCGCGAGCCTTGGTGCCGCCATCTCCTCGCGCAGCGCATCGGCGAAGCGGCGCGCCGCCAGCCCCGGCTGCGGGCCCATGATCAGCCCGACCGAAAGCTCGAACAGCGCCGGCAGACCCTCCGCCGGGCCGAGCCGCCGCGCCGTCGGCGGCACGGCGCTCTCGGTGACGGCGGTGACGCAGAAGCCCGCCTCGACCGCCGACAGCATGCCCGAGGTGTGCGAGCAGGAAAAGACGAGGCGATGGTCGGTCCCGGCCTCCGCCAGCGCCGCCAGCAGCCGCGGCCTGACCCGGCAGCCCTCCGAGAACAGCGCCAGCGGCAGCGGGTCCTGCAGTTCCGGCCTGTGCCCGCGCGCCGCGATCCAGACGACGGGTTCGCGCCTGACGACCTCGCCGACTGGGCGTCGCGGGTCCTGCGTGACCACCGCGAGATCGAATTCACCCGCGGCAACGGCGGGTTCGATCCGCTTCGACAGGTCGCAATGGAGTTCGAGCTCGACCCTGGGATGCTCGGCGGCGAAGCGCGCGATCAGCGGCCGCAGAAAGGCGTCGACGTAGTCGTCGGGAATGCCGATGCGCAGCCGCCCCGAGGCGCTGGAGCCGCCGAGATCATCGAGCGCCTCGCGCTGGATGGCCAGCAGGCGTCGCGCATGGGCGAGCAGCCGCTCGCCGGCCGGCGTCGGGACCACGCCGCGGCGGGAGCGTTCGAGCAGCCTGTGGCCGAGCTGGTTCTCGAGATCCTGGATGCGGACGGAAATCGCCGATTGCGTGCGCCCGAGCCGCGCTCCGGCCGCGGTGAAGCCGCCGCTCTCGACCACCGCCACCAGCATGTCGAGCGCTGCCAGATCGAAATGCACGGCCATGGCGTGACCTCCTGCGATCGGTTTTAAGAATGGTTAAATCAGAATAATCCGTTTTTCCGATGGATAGAAGAGGGGTAAAGCGATCCTGGTCATGCACCATCCTCAGCCCTCATCCTGAGGAGCGGCCGAAAGGCCGCGTCTCGAAGGATGCTCCAGTCATCTTCGGAGCCTCCTGGACCATCCTTCGAGACGGCCGCCAGGGCGGCCTCCTCAGGATGAGGGCTCGCAACGGTCAATCAGGTCCCACCCATGTCCGCCCCCGCGACCGTCCTGCCAGCTCCGACCGCGCCTGCTCTCGCCATGTTTCTCGCCTTGCTGACGGGGGCGACCTGCATCGGCTTTTCGGGTGTGTTCGTGCGCTTCGCCGATGTCGGGCCGGCGGCGGCCGGGTTCTGGCGGATGATCTTCGCCCTGCCGGTGCTCGGGCTCTGGATGGGGCTGGAGCGGCGTCGCCCGGGCCACCCGGCCGCGTCCGGCGGCGCGATGCTGCCGATCGTGCTCGCCGGCCTCGCCTTCGGCGTCGACGTCGTTCTGTACAACGCTGCGCTCGGCTTCACGACGATCGCCAACGCCTCGCTGCTCGGCAATCTCTCGCCGGTGGCGGTGGTGCTGGGCGGCTGGCTGCTCTTCGCCGAGCGCCCGAGCCGGCGCATCCTCGGCGCGCTGGCGCTCGCGATCGGCGGCGCGCTGATGCTGGTCCTGCCGAAAATCGCCGGGGCGTCGTCGGGCATCCCCGGCAGCCTGTTCGGCGACAGCCTGGCGGTCGGTGCCGCACTGTCCTATGCCGCCTACATCATGGCGGTCCGCCGCGCCCGGGACCGGGCCGAGGCCGGACGCATCAGCCTGATCGCCAGCGCGATTTGCGCGGTCTTCTGTCTCGTCGCCGCATTGGCCCTGGGCGAGGCGATCCTGCCGTCGAGCCTGCAGGGCTGGCTCGCGGTGATCGCGCTCGGCCTGGTCTCCCATGCGCTGGGGCAGGGCCTGATCACGCTCTCGCTCGGCCAGTACGGCGCCAGCGCGGCCTCGCTCGTCATGGTCTGGCCGGCGCTGGTGTCCGTGCTCGCCGCCTGGGCGATCTTCGGCGAGCAGCCCTCGCCGGCGCAGGCCTTCGGCGGCATCGCGATCCTCGCCGCCGTGCTCATGGTCCGCAAGGGCTGACGGCCGCAGGCGCTCAGGGCGCGGCCGCCAGCACCTCGATCTCGACCTTGAAAGCCGGCAGGGTGAAGCCGGAGACGATCATCAGCGTCGAGGCGGGCGGGGGCGTGGCGACATGGGCGTCGCGCGACTCCATATAGCCCTTCATATGAGCGCGGTCGGTGACATAGGCGTTGAGGCGCACGATGTCGGCCAGCGTCATGCCGGCCTCGGCCAGGATCGCGGCGATGTTGGCGAAACACAGATCCGCCTGCGCGCGGACGTCCTCGGGCACCGAGCCGTCGCGCGCCATTCCAAGCTGGCCGGAGCAGGCGACGAGCCGATGGCCGGCGGGCACGGCGATGCCGTGGCTGTAGCGCGCGAAGGGCGGCGCGATCGCGGCCGGCAGCAAGGGCTGCAGCGCCGCGCCGGGCACTGTTGAGGGGGGTGACGTCATCCGGTCTCTCCTGCGCCGCGGCAACCGATCGGGTGACGAACGGGAACCGGAGCGCGCGCGGCGGGTTCGCAAACCAGATCGACTGGGCTATGGACGCCCAGCACGATCCTGCTCATGCCACGTTCACGGGAATGGTCTAGGATTCAACCGTTTCCTGCAACGCGTTCGCCGCCCGCACCGCACGATCGATCGGAACCGACGCCTCATGACCAAGAAGACCAAGACCATGGCCATGACCCTCAAAGCCGCCGGCCTGCTGCCGCTGCTGGCGCTGACCGCCTGCGCCGGCTCGCAGCGCTTCGTTGGTCCTGCGCCGCAGGCCTATGGCCAACCCAGCCTGCCGCCGGCGCCTGCGATCAGCTCGGCACCGGTCGTTTCCGAGCCGCTGCCGCCACCCGGCGGTTACCCAGTCGCGTCCGCGCCGATGCCGGACCAGCCGGGTGCGCTGCCGCCGCCGCAGGATCCCTATTACAACCCCAGTGCCCCCGGCATGCCGCAGCAGACGCCGGCCCCGGCCGGCTCGCAACCCGGCGAAGTGCCGACGCTGCGCGGCGGCGGTGGCCAGATCGCGACGCTCGGCGCCGGGAGCAATGCCGCTCGCCCGGCCGTGACCTCGCGCGACGGCGTGATCGGTAACTGGACCGCGCGCGAGGCCACCGGCGGGTCGTGCCGGGTGCAGCTCTCGAGCGCGCCGGCGCTCGACCTCTACCGCGCCAATGCCTCGGGCTGCTCGAACCGCGATCTGCAGAGGGTCACGGCCTGGGATTACCGCGACGGCGAAGTCTATCTCTACCAGCAGGGCGGCACGGTGGTGGCGCGGCTGCGCACCAGCGGCGGCGGCGCGATGGACGGCGCGGTGACCAAATCGGGCGCTGCGCTCTCGCTGAGCCGCTGAGTGTTCAGGCGCCCGGCGAGCGGCCGAACAGGCCCGGCCGCCAGAGGCGCCGCTGCAGCGACAGCGCCAGCGCAGCGAAGCCGCGGGCGGTGTCTAGCGCCTCGTCGAGGATGGTGAAGGGCGTCGGCCCGCCGGTGGCGATGACGCCCTCGACATCGGCATAGCCGCCGGCGAGATCGGCCTCGAACTTGCGGGCGAGGCGGCGCATCGCCGCGTTCTCCGGCAGGCAGGTCATGTAGAGCGTGCGGATGCCGCGGTTTCGCGCCGCCGTGATCAGCCGGCCGAACAACGTGCCGCCGATGCCGCGCCGGCGCCAGTCGCGCTCGACGCTGAAGGCGGCCTCGCCGGTCTGGGCCATGATGTCCTCGAGCCCGCGCAACTCGGCCGCGCCGCGCACGGCGCCATCCTCGAGATAGGCATAGACGAGCCCGCCGACACCGAAGGTGGTGACCGCGTAGGTCTCGAGAAAGTCGTCATTTACCGCGGTGCCGAAGCGTTCGCGGCGTGTCGCCTCGTCGAGCCTCAGCAGATGGGCCTTGAAGAGGTCGCGTTCCGCGGGCCAGAGCCGGCGGACTTCGCCATGGCCGGTCGTCGTGCCGGCCTTTCTGGAACGAGCCAATTGTCATCTCCTGCTGTCAGCGCTGGATGCACGGGACCGACCAGGAGGCGATTCTTCCCTAACTCGCTGCGGAAGATGCGCTGCCCGCGTCCCATTTCAAGAGGCGCGAGCTGTTGCGGTGCAGCAATTTTCGGCATGGTGACCGCCAAATCACCGATTTCTTCGATTCGGAGCCTATTCGCGGTCGATCGGCCACCGTTTGAAGACGTCGAGCGCCTCGCAGGCGCTGGCCTGAGCCGCCAATGCCGGCCAGCGCTCGACGGGCGCAAAGTCGGGTATGACGAAGCGGCAGAAGCCCCAGGCGATCGCCGCCGCGATGTCGCTGGGCAGCAGTTCGGGGCCGGCGCTGAGTTCGCCGCCGCCGGCCGCCGCATCGAGCAGGTCGAGCGCGGTGTGGAGTTGTGTCGCGATGCGCTCCTGCCAGGGGGCGTAGCGCTGCGCTTCGGGCCGCTTGCGCTCATACTCGATGCCCACCGCCTTGTCGGCCGCGACGATGCCGATCCCGGTCAGCGACAGGTCCCGCATCCGGGCGCTCGCCTCGACGGGGCGCAGCGAGCGTCCGGCGAGATCCTCGAAATGCTGGATGATCAGCAGCGATTCGCTGATCACCGTGCCGTCGTCGGTCACGAGGCTCGGCGCCTTGATCAGGGGGTTGATCGCCCGGAACTCGTCCATGTGCCGGAAGACGGAGACGGAGCGGTGTTCGAATTCCAGCTCCAGCAAGGTGCCGGTGACCGCGGCGCGGCGGACATAGGGGCTATCGAGCATTCCCACGAGCAGCATCGGCGGTCTCCGTTCAACATGGCGGGCAGAGTGCCGGGACCGCGCCGCAATGCCACGCGAAATCGCGTGATGATCGCGATCACGCCGGCTGATGATCCTCCTCTGCTTCCTCCGCGTCGCTCTCGAAGCCGGGCTGGAACCCCAGCGTGACGCCGTGCTCGCGCGCCGCCGCCTGGCAGGGGTCCCAATAGGGCGCGCCGCCGAAGCGCTCGACCAGCAGGTCGATCAGCACGCGAACCTTGCCCGGCACATAGGCTCCCGGTGGCCTCACGACGAAGAGGGCGTGTTCCTGCAGCGGGAACTCCCAGAGCAGCGGCTCGAGCGCGCCGTCGCGAATGGAGTCGCTGGCGATGAAGGTCGGCAGTTGCACGATTCCGAGCCCCGCCCTGGCCCAGTCCAGCAGCGTCTCGCCGCTGTCCGAGCGCAGGCGCCCGGCCGGGCGAACCGAGACGCGGCGCCGGCCGACCCGGAAGGTCCAGTCGGGAACGCTGGTGCCGGTGTAGAGCAGGCAGTCATGGCCGGCGAGATCGGCCGGGGTGGCGGGCCGCCCCCGCGAAGCGAGATAGGCCGGGCTCGCCAGGATGACGCTGTGTATCGGGGCGATGCGGCGGGCGATCAGGCTCGAATCCTTCAGCGTGCCGATCCGGATGGCGGCGTCGAAGCGCTCGCCGATCAGGTCGACATAGCGGTCGCTGGCCTCGACATCGAGTTCGAGCCCGGGATGGCGGCTGGCGAGTTCGCCGAGGATGGGGGCGACATGCCGGTTGCCGAAGGTCAGCGGCATCGACAGACGCAGCCGCCCGACGACCCCGCCCGCCTGCTGCGCCACCGCGTCGCGGGCTTCGGCGAGATCGGCCAGGATGCGTTCGCCGCGCGCCTTGAATTCGAGACCGGCCTCGGTGGCGGCGATGCCGCGCGTGGTGCGGCTGAGCAGGCGCGTGCCGAGCTCGGCCTCGAGCCGGGCGACGCGGCGGCTGATGATCGACTTGGACAGACCGAGCCGATGCCCGGCGCGCCCGAAGCCGCCGCTCTCGACCACGGCAACGAAACTGCGGATGTCGTCCAGCTCGGACATGACGGTGTTCCTATGCACGCAACAGTTTGGTGCTTCGCTTGCGCATTCCGTTGCTGGATGTGCGCCGCTACATCAGCGGCATCGAACCCGTTCCCGGTTTCAGGATCAAGCATCATGTCCCATCTTCTCGTCATCAACAGCAGCGCCGCCGGTCCGGCTTCGGTCTCGAAGCAGCTCATCGACGAGACGGTTGCCCGCCTGCGCTCGGCCGATCCCGCGCTGATCGTGGTGGAGCGCGATCTCGGCGCGAACCCCGTGCCGCATCTGACTGCCGATTCCACCGCCGCCATCCGCGGTAGCGACCCTGCCAACGACGCACAGCGTGCGGCGAAAGCCCTGTCGGATGCGCTCGTGGCCGAGCTGAAGGCAGCCGATACCGTGATCATCGGTGCGCCGATGTATAATTTCGGCATTCCCTCGACGCTGAAGTCCTGGTTCGACCATGTGCTGCGGGCCGGCGTGACCTTCAAATATGGCGAGAACGGCCCGGTCGGCCTGCTCGAGGGCAAGCGCGCCATCGTCGTTGAGAGCCGTGGCGGCCTCTACAGCTCCGGCCCGACGCAGTCGCTGGATTCGCAGGAGCCGCATCTGCGCACGATGCTGGGCTTCATCGGCATCAGCGACGTCACCTTCGTGCGCGCCGAGAAGCTGGGCTACGGCCCGGAGGCGCGCGAGCAGGCGATCAACGACGCCAAGGCGGAGCTGGCCCGCGTCGCCTGACGCGCTCCGCCCACGCCCGACCCAACGAAAAAGGGCTCTCCGGGAAACCGGGGAGCCCAAGTCGTATCGGGAGGTCTCGAACTCGGAAGGCGGCTTGCCGGGGTTCCTGGGCCCCGGAAGGCCGGGTCAGTAGTAGCCGCAGACGCGGCGGTAGCCGACAACCTCGCCATAGCGGTTGACGCGCTCGATCATGTCGCACTGGCGCACCGGGGCGTAGCCGTAATAGCCGTGGGCATAGGCCGGGCGGGTGGCGGCGGCGACGAGAGCACCTGCGGCGAGCGCACCGACGATGCCGGCGCCGATGGCCGGGCCACGGCCATAGCCCCAATGGCGCGGGCGGGCCTCGGCGGAGGTGGCGGCGAGGGTGGTGGCCAGGGTCAGAGCGGCGAGGGTGCCGGCGGCGATCGTCTTGAAGCGGGTCATCGTCAGGGTCTCCCTGAGGCTTCGGGAGCGAACCATTCGCCCTCCATGACCGTTGGTCGCGGCCCGGGCTCGGGAGGTTCAAGGCGATGTCGATTTTTTCGCAGGGGCGGAAGGCGGCCGTCAGCCGGCGGTGACGCGGCGCCAGAAGCTCGACGAGAAGCCCGGATCGACATGCGCCGCGAAATCGCGCCAATGCGGGAAGGAGGCCTCGAAGGTCGCCGGCGACATGCGGGCGTCCTTGTAGGGGTTGACGCGGCCGCCTGCGGCCAGCGTCACGGCGTCCAGCTCCGCCAGCAGACGCTCGGTGCGCGCGCCGCGGTTGGGGAAGTCGAGCGTCAGCGTCGCCCCCGCGATCGGGAACGACATCATTCCCGGCGAGGGCACATCACCGAAGAGCTTCAGCACGGTGAGGAAGGAGGCCTCGCCCGCCGCCAGCGTCCGGCGCAGCATCTCCTCAACGGCCTGCCGGGCCTGTGCCGTTGGAATCGCGCACTGGAATTGGCGCAGTCCTCCCGGCCCATAGGCGCGGTTCCAGTTGGAGACGCGATCGAGCGGATAGAAGAAAGGGCGGTAGGCGATGCGCCGCGGCTCGGGCGAGCGCGGCTGGGCGGCGCGGTAGAGCGCGTTGAAGGCCCTCAGCGTCAACCGGTTGATCAGGGGAAAGGGTGGCTTGATTGGCAAGCTGAGGCGCCGCGCGGGGCGGCGGTGCGGCACGTCGCCGGCCGGCGCATGGTTGGCGCGGAAGAAGACGCCTCGGCCGAAGCCGGCGCCGCCGGCCAGCGCGTCGATCCAGGCGACGGTGTAGTCATGGCTGGCGTCAGAGTCGGCGGCGAGCGCGAAGAAATCGTCGAGCCCGCCGAAATGAACGGCCTCCTGCATCATCTCGGCGGAATCGATGGGCATGAGCTGCAGCGTCACCTGCGTGACGAGGCCGGTGAGACCCATGCCGCCGATGGTGGCGGCGAAGAGGGCGCCGTTCATGTCGGGCGCGCAGGTGAGGCGCCGCCCGTCGGAGCGGACGAGCTCGAAGGCGCGGACATGGCGGCCGAAGGTGCCGGCGCGGTGGTGGTTCTTGCCGTGGACATCGTTGGCGAGCGCGCCGCCGAGGGTGACGTAGCAGGTGCCGGGCGTCACGGGCGGGAACCAGCCGGCGGGCACGACGAGGTTCAGGAGATCGTCGAGCAGGACGCCGGCCTCGCAGGTGACGAGGCCGCTCTCGCGGTCGAAGGCCAGAACGCGGTCGAGGCGGCGCGCCAGGATCAGGCGTCCACCGTCGTTCAGGCAGGAATCGCCATAGGAGCGG
>NZ_JAUXYO010000121.1 GCF_030694325.1 Allobosea sp.
CCGCCGCGCGCGCCGCCGCCGCTGCCCGGTCGGCCTCTCGTGATCCCGCTCTCCCTGCCCATCGCGCGCACGCAACCGCCACCGCTGCTGTCGCTCGCGGCCTTCGCCCAGCCCTGGCCGGGGGCGCTTGCCGTCTGGGAGGCGGACGGCGCAGGTCAGTTCGCGTTGCAGCGGCTGATCGAGGCGCCCTCGATCGTCGGGGAGACGCTGACGGCGCTGCCGCCGGGACCGCTCTGGCGCAGCGACACCCGGGCCACTCTGGAGGTGCGGCTGCGGGGCGGCGTCCTGGCCTCGGTGACGCCGGAAGCGGCGCTGGGCGGGGCCAACGCGCTCGCCCTGATCGGCGCCGACGGCGAGATCGAGATCGTGACCGCGACGCAGGTCGAGCTGATCGGCCCGCAACGCTTCCGGCTGTCGGGCCTGCTGCGCGGCCTCGGCGGGTCCGAGGCGGCGGCGGGCCGGATCCTGCCGGCGGGCGCGCGCCTCGTCGTGCTGGACGGCGCCGCCGTGACCCTGACCGACGACCTCGCCGACCTCGGGCGCGAGCAGCGCTACCGGGTCGGTCCCGTCCAGCGCGACATGGGCGACCCGTCGATGGCGGAGGTCGTCGCGATGGCGGGGCCGGCGGCGCTGCTGCCGTTGTCTCCGGTGCATGCCCGGGCCCGGCGCCGGGCGGACGGCATCGCCATCGACTGGATTCGCCGCAGCCGCATCGACGCCGATTCCTGGAATCTGGCGGAGGTGCCGCTGGGCGAGGAGGCCGAACGCTACGAGATCGCGGTGCGGCAGGACGGGGTCGTCCTGCGTCGCGGGACCACTGAAAGCCCGCGCTGGCTCTATCCGAATGCGGAGGAACTGGCCGATTTCGGCATCGCCCAGGACGAGATCGAAATCGTGATCGCCCAGATCAGCACCGTCGTCGGGCGGGGGCGGGAATACCTTGGATACCTGCCGATCCGCTGACATACTCCCGCCGATCGCAGCATTCATGGCGTGTTCACGCGTGCGGGGTTAGCCGATGTCGATCATGCCCGTCGAAACCGTCCTCGCCCTGTCCCTGCTGGCGGCTCCGTTGCCGATCCTCCGGATCGACAACCCGGAACCGATTTCGTGCCTGTCCGCAGACGAAACGCGCGATGCGGTGGCCGATGGCCGGGTGATCCAGCCGGCGCAGGCTTCGCGTCATGCCCGCCAGGCCGCGCCCGGCGAGGTCGTCCGCATCAGGCTGTGTCGCCAGGGCGACGAGTATGTCTACGTGGTCACGACGCTGAAGCGCGATGGCCGCGTCGCCCGCGTGACGCTCGAGGGACAGTCGGGCAAGGTCGGCACGATTCGCTGAGCCCGCCGGGCGATCCCAGCCCAACAGGAGTTGATCCGCCGTGAGACTGCTCGTCGTCGAGGACGACAAGGACCTGAACCGCCAGATCGTCACCGCCCTCGAGAACGCCGGCTATGCCGTCGACAAGGCTTTCGACGGGGAGGAGGGGCTCTATCTCGGCGAGACCGAGCCCTATGACGCGGTGATCCTCGATCTCGGACTGCCCAAGGTCGACGGTGTCGCCGTGCTGCAGGGCTGGCGACGGGCCGGCAAGGCGATGCCCGTGCTGATCCTGACGGCGCGCGATCGCTGGAGCGACAAGGTCGGTGGCTTCGACGCCGGCGCCGACGACTACGTCACCAAGCCCTTCCATGTCGAGGAACTGCTGGCGCGGGTGCGGGCGCTGCTTCGCCGCGCGGCCGGGCACGCGACATCGGAACTCGTCTGCGGCCCGGTCAGGCTCGATACCCGCGCCAGCCGTGTCGTCGTCGATGGAAACCCGGTCAAACTGACCTCGCACGAGTACCGGCTGCTGGCCTATCTGATGCATCATCAGGGTCGCGTCGTCTCCCGCACCGAATTGGTCGAGCATCTTTACGACCAGGATTTCGACCGCGATTCCAACACGATCGAGGTGTTCGTCGGGCGCCTGCGCAAGAAGCTCGGGGTCGAGGTCATCGAGACCGTGCGCGGCCTCGGCTATATCTGCGCCGCGCCCGCCAAGGCCTGATCGTCGGCGATGCCGTTCCGCCCGCATCGCTTCTCCCTCGGCACACGGCTCTTCGTCTCGGCGGCTGTCTGCTGTGGGCTGGTGCTGATGTTGGCGGGCGTCGGCCTGACGACCTTCTACCGCCGTTCGGCGGAACGGGGCTTCGACGAGCGCCTGAGCGTCTACATCAAGGAACTGATCGCCGATCTTGCCGCGCCGCCCGAAACCGAACGCCAGGCGATCGGCGATCTCGGCGAACCGCGCTTCGACCTGCCGCTGTCGGGCTGGTATTGGCAGATCATCCGTCTCGACGGCGAGCGGCCCACGATCCGCGCCTCGCGCTCGCTCGTCGGCGGGCAACTACCCAAGCTCCTTGACCAGCCGATCGTCCCCAATGCGCGCGGCATCCGCGAAAGCTACATCTCCGGCCCCGACGATCGGTCGCTGCGCATCCTCGAACGCGAGATCGACGTCGGCGAGGATGGCCGCTTCACGGTCGCGGTCGCCGCCCCCTCCGACGAACTCGACGCCGACATCCGCGAGTTCCGCTTGGCGTTGACGATGACCTTCGTCCTGCTCGCGCTTGCGCTGGTCGCCTCGACGATCGTGCAGGTCCGCTTCGGCCTTCGCCCGCTGGCGCGGCTGAGAAGTGCCGTCGGCATGGTGCGTACCGGCGAAACGCCACGCATCGTCGGGCAGTATCCGCCCGATCTCGCCCCGCTCGCCGGCGAGCTCAACCTGCTGATCGATGCCAACCACGAGATTCTCGATCGTGCCCGCACGCAGGTCGGCAACCTCGCCCATGCCCTCAAGACACCCCTGAGCGTGATGCTCAACGAGGCCGAGATCGGCGACGGCAACCTTCCCCAGACCGTCAGGACCCAGGCCGCCGTGATGCGCGATCAGGTCCAGTATTATCTCGATCGCGCCCGGGCCGCGGCGCTGTCGGGCGCGCTCGGCGGGGTCACCGAGGTGGTGCCGTCGCTGAACGCCCTGATCCGCACCTTCGCCAAGATTTCGCAGGGCCGCGGCATCGTCGGGAGCCATACCGTGCCCGACGGCGCGCGCTTCAGGGGGGACCGGCAGGATTTCGAGGAAATGCTGGGAAACCTCCTCGACAACGCTTTCAAATGGGCTGAAACCAAGGTTTCTGTCTCGCTCGATCCGGCGCCCGTCGGCTCAGGGCGGATCGTTTTGTTGATCGACGATGACGGACCCGGATTGCCCGACGATGCCCGGGCCGACATGCTCAAGCGCGGGCGGCGCCTCGACGAGGGCACGCCCGGCTCCGGTCTCGGTCTCTCGATCGTCGTCGATCTGGCGAAGCTCCATGGCGGGGATGTATCGCTGGAGCGGTCGCCGCTCGGTGGGCTGCGGGCGCGCCTGACATTGCCTTCGGTCTGACGAGATGACGCACCGCGTGACCCTATGTCGCCATATTCGGGGCATGATGCGGCGGCCGCTTTTGGCTATGAGCGTATCATGCTGATCTGGATCATCTTCGCGATCATGACCGGAGCCTCCGTCTTCGCCCTTCTCTGGCCGCTCGGCCGGGGGCGGACGCTCGCATTCGCCGATGTCGGGGACGCCACGAGCCTCTATCGCGCGCAGCTCGGCGAGATCGACCGTGACCTCGCTCGCCGGCTGATCGGGCCGGCCGAAGCCGAAGCCGCCCGCGCGGAGGCCGCGCGTCGCCTGCTGCGCGCCTCGGGTGATCAGGCGGCGCCCGCGGGCGAGACGGAATCCTCGCTGCGCCGCCGTCGCGCCAGCTCGGCGCTCGCCCTGTCCTGCGTGCCGCTCCTCGCTTTGCTGGTCTACGGGGCCTATGGCTCGCCGGCCAAGCCGGACCAGCCGCTTGCGGCGCGTCTCCAGGCCGATCCGTCGCGGCAGGATTTCGCGCTCGCGCTCGCCCGCATCGAGGCCCATCTCGCCGCCAACCCGTCCGACGGCAAGGGCTGGTCGGTCATTGCGCCGGTTTATATGCGCCTGAATCGCTATGACGACGCAGCCACCGCCTTCGCGGCGGCCATCCGCCATGGCGAGGCGAGCGCAGAAGCCCATGCCGGGCTCGGCGAGGCACGGGCTCTCGCAGCCGGCGGCGTCGTCACCGCCGCTGCGCGCGAGGGCTTCGCCGGCGCGCTGAGTCTCGATCCGAAGAATGCCCGGGCCCGGTTCTTCCTCGCCATCGGCCAGGAGCAGGATGGTGACGCGGCCGGCGCCATCGCCAGCCTGCGCGCCCTGCTCGACGAGGCCGCCGCCGATGCGCCCTGGAGCCAGACCGTTCGCCAGCGGTTGGCGCGGCTCGAAGCGGAAGCGGCGGCTGGCGGAATCGCGGCGCTGCCGCCGGCCGAGCAGCAGGCCGCGATCCGCGGCATGGTCGAGGGGCTCTCGGTGCGGCTGAAGGAGGGCGGCGGTACGCTGCCGGAATGGACGCGCCTGATCCGGTCGCAAGCGGTCCTCGGCGACAAGGCGGCGGCGCGGGAATCGCTGGCCCTGGCGCGCGAGCGGCTGTCGCAGGAGGCCTCCGCCGCTGCGGCGCTGGACGCGCTGGCCGGGGAACTCGCCCTCAAGGAGACTGCGCCTTGACCGCCGTCGAGCCTGTACGCCCGCTCGCCGGAAAGCGCCGCTATACGCGAAAGCAGCGCCGGCTCATGCTGATCGGCGCCGCCGGGCTGGTGCTCGCCCTGTCGGCCGGGCTCGTGCTGTTTGCGCTGCGCGACACCATCGTCTTCTTCTACGGTCCGACGGAGATCGCGGAAAAGGGCGTGACCCCCGGCACGCGCATGCGCCTCGGCGGGCTGGTCGAGCCCGGCTCGGTCGTTCGCGGGCCCGGACAGCGCGTCGGTTTTTCGATCACCGACAGCCGGACCACCATCAAGGTCACCTATGAGGGACTGCTGCCCGACCTGTTTCGTGAGGGGCAGGGCGTCGTGACCGAGGGCGTGTTCCAGGGCGGCGACCAGTTTCGCGCCGACTCGGTGCTCGCCAAGCATGACGAAACCTACATGCCGCGTGAGGTGGCCGACACGCTGAAGAAGCAGGGCCACTGGCAGCCGGGCGGGGCAGGGGGATCGGCACCCTCGGCGAAGCCGGCCCCGCAGTCGTCCCCATGAGGCAGTCATGATCGTCGAGATCGGCCATTTCGCACTGGCGTTGGCGCTCGGCGTTGCCGTGGTGCAGTCGCTGGTGCCGCTCTGGGGCGTCGCGCGGCACGACCGGGCGCTCGCCAGCGTCGGCTCGGCCGCCGCCGTCACCTGCTTCCTGCTGGTCGCGCTCGCCTTCGCCGCACTGGTCACCTCCTATGTGCGGTCGGACTTCTCGGTCGAGAATGTCGTCGCCAACTCGCATTCGACGCAGCCCCTGATCTACAAGCTGACCTCCGTCTGGGGGAACCATGAGGGCTCGATGCTCCTCTGGGTCCTCATCCTGACGCTGTTCGGCGCGCTCGTCGCATTGTCGCGCCGCTCGCTTCCGGTGCGTCTGCGGGCTGGGACCCTCGCCGCCCAGGGCATGGTCACGGTGGCATTCCTGGCTTTCACCCTGCTGACCTCGAACCCGTTCCGCCGGCTGGTTCCGGCGCCGCCCGAGGGGCAGGATCTCAACCCGATCCTTCAGGACCTCGGCCTCGCGATCCACCCGCCGCTGCTCTATGTCGGCTATGTCGGCTTCTCGATCACCTATGCCTTCGCCGTGGCGGCCCTCATCGACGGGCGGATCGACGCCGTCTGGGCGCGCGCCGTGCGGCCCTGGACGCTGCTCGCCTGGGTCTTCCTGACACTGGGCATCGCGATGGGCTCCTACTGGGCCTATTACGAACTGGGCTGGGGCGGATGGTGGTTCTGGGACCCGGTCGAGAACGCCTCGCTGATGCCCTGGCTGGCCTGGGCGTCTGAGCTTCTCCGAGCGCCACATCTCCTTCCTGCCGGACGGCGCCGCGCGTTCACCGGACGCGGACGAAGTGCCGCAGGCGCGTGCCACGCCGCCCGAGGCCGCGGCCTAAACAATTGTGAAGACGGGCGCGACGACACGGTGCGCGGCGGTCCTTCCCCACCAGAATCCGCGCTTCAGGATTCCCCGGCCACGCCGATGCCTGTGGCCCTGGGCGACGTGCCGCCCGGGCGACAGCGGGCTGGCGCTGGACTTAATCAGTAAATAGATAAAAAATGGCACCTAACCATCTTGAAAGTGCTGGGTTTATATCTGCGGGCCAAGGCTGGCGCAGACACAACCGGCAGAACCCGGGCGGCAGCAGCGTGAGGATTACGACTATGCGGGCGAAGCTTTTTAATCGGAAACGGCAGCTCATTGGTCTGCTCGTGCTGGGCGCAGCCGCTCTGACGCTCGCCGGCTGCTCGTTCACCAACCCGTTCTGGTCGAGTTACCCGGACGCACCGCGCGACAGCGACTACGCGAAAGACTGGGTTTATCGCGTCGGTCCCGGCGACAGCCTGAACATCTTCGTGTGGCGCAATCCCGAACTGTCGCAGACGGTCATCGTGCGACCCGACGGCCGCTTCTCGACGCCGCTCGTCAAGGAATACCTCGCCACCGGCAAGACGCCGCCCGAACTGGC
>NZ_JAUXYO010000128.1 GCF_030694325.1 Allobosea sp.
GAGCGCCGCGCCGGCTTTCGCGAGGCCATGGCCGGCATGAGCGAGGAGGAGCGCCGCGCCGTCTTCCGCAAGGCCCGCGCCGACATGATCACCAAGGTCGCCGCCGTGCTCGACCCGGAGCGCAAGGTGAAGTTCGAGGCGATGATGCAGGGGGGACGCGGCGCGCCGCAGCAAGGCACGCCTGGTCGCGTCTATGTGCTCGACGAAGACGGTCGCCCGCGCGCGGTGCCGGTCATGCTCGGCCCGACCGACGGCGTCTATACCGAACTCGTCTCCGGCGACCTCAAGGACGGTCAGCCGGTGATCATCGGCGGCGGACCGCGCGCAGCAGCGGCGCCCGCGCCTGCGGGAGGGCCGCCCATGCGCGGCCCGCGGCTGTTCTGATGGCGATGTCGGGGGCACCCACCATCCCTTGTCATTCCGGGGCGTCGCGCAGCGGCGAACCCGGAACCCAAGACCGGGTGCAGGCGATGGCAGGCTCGCTCGACCAGGCGAACCCCGTCATGGGTTCCGGGTTCGGCCCCTTGGGCCGCCCCGGAAAGACAAGGTCGTCCACCCCATGCCCCTGATCGAAGCCCGCGACCTCTCCCGCGTCTACGACCTCGATTCCGGCCGCGTCACGGCACTCGACCGCGTCTCGCTCGACATCGAAGCGGGTGACCTCGTCGCGGTAATGGGCCCCTCCGGCTCGGGCAAATCCACTTTCATGAACCTGATCGGCTGCCTCGACCGGCCGACCGGCGGCCACTACCGGCTCGACGGCGTCGCGGTCGAGACGCTCGGCAGCGACGGCCTGGCGGAATTGCGCAACCGCAAGCTCGGCTTCGTCTTCCAGCAGTTCAACCTGCTGCCGCGCGTCGACGCCTGCGCCAATGTCGAACTGCCGATGGTCTATGCCGGGGCCGACCGGAAGACGCGGCGGCAGCGGGCGCTCGCCGCGCTCGGCCGCGTCGGCCTGGGCGACCGCGCCCATCACCGCCCGATGCAGCTCTCGGGCGGCCAGCAGCAGCGGGTCGCCATCGCCCGTGCGCTCGTCAACGAGCCGCGCCTGCTGCTGGCCGACGAGCCCACCGGCGCGCTCGACAGCCGCACGGCGCTGGAAATCCTCGCCCTGTTCCAGGACCTCAACCACGAGGGCGTCACCGTCGTCCTCGTCACCCATGACGCCGAGGTCGCGCGCCACGCCCGCCGCGTCATCCGCTTCCGCGACGGCCGGCTGCTCAGCGACCAGCGGCAGGAGGCGGCCGACGCCCGCAGGGCGCTGCTGGCTCTCGATGCCGGAGCCCAGCCCGTCGAGCCGGTGCCGGAGACCGTCGCATGAGCATCCTTGAGGCCATCCGCTCCGCCCTCTCGGCCATCGGCGCCAATGCGCTGCGCTCGGCCCTGACCATGCTCGGCATCATCATCGGCGTCGCCGCCGTCATCGCGATGGTCGCGATCGGCTCGGGCGCCCGCGAGCGCGTCACCTCGCAGATCAAGTCTCTCGGCGCCAATCTCGCCATCGTCCAGTCGGGCAATGTCACCCAGGGGGGCGCCAGGCTCGGCGCCGGCGCCTCCTCGACGCTGACCGACGAGGATGCGACCGCCATCGCCCGCGAGGTCGACGGCGTCATGGCCGCCGCGCCCGTCATCGTCACCCGGGCCCAGGCCGTCTTCGGCGGAACCAACTGGTCGACCCAGATCACCGCAACCGATCTCGACTTCTTCACCGCCCGCGAATGGGATGTCGGCGAAGGCCGCCTGTTCGAACCCGAGGAGCTGCGCCGCGGCGAGATCGTCGCCATCATCGGCCAGACCGTGGCGCGCAATCTCTTCGGCGAGCAGAACCCGCTCGAACAGCAGTTCCGCATCCGCAACGTACCCTTCCGCGTGATCGGCGTGATGGCCCCAAAGGGCCAGTCGGCCCTGGGCCAGGATCAGGACGACGTCATCTTCGTGCCGCTGGACACCGGTCGGCGCCGGATCGTCGGCCGCAACTATGCCCGCGACCGCTCGGTGCAGACCATCATGGTCAAGTTCGCCAGCGAGGATGCGATCGCGCCCGGCATCGAGCAGACCAGCGCGCTGCTGCGCCAGCGCCACCGGCTGATGGCCGATCAGGAGGACGACTTCATCGTCCGCAACCTCACCGAGATCGCCAACACCGCGACACAGGCCGCCAACACGCTGTCCTGGCTGCTGGCGGCGGTGGCGGGGGTGTCGCTGCTGGTCGGCGGCATCGGCATCATGAACATCATGCTGGTGTCGGTGACAGAGCGGACGCGCGAAATCGGCCTGCGGCTCGCGGTCGGCGCGCGGCAGCGCGACGTCCTGGCTCAGTTCCTGATCGAGGCGACGACGCTCGCCACGATCGGCGGGGCGGTGGGCATCGCGCTCGGCATCGGCTCGGCGCTCACGATTGCGCGAATAGCCGGCTGGCCCTCGGTCGTCTCGATCGAGACGATCCTGATCGCCGTCGGCGTATCCGGCATGATCGGCGTCTTCTTCGGCTTCTATCCGGCCCGCCAGGCGGCGCGGCTCGATCCGATCGAGGCGCTGCGCCGGGAGTGAAGGGGCCTCTCTTTCGCCGGGCTGGGAAACAGGCGTTTAACTCGTCGCCGCTACGGTCGACGTCGAGATGCCTGCCTCCCCCGGGAACTTCCCATTGATGCTCGACACGCCCCTCGCCAAGAACGCCGGCAATCCCGCCGGCCTCTATCAGGAGGCCCTGTCGGGACCGGGCGGTGCGTGGTCATGCGATCTCAAGACCGAGATCGTGACCTGGACGGACGGCGTCTACGACCTGTTCGGCATCCAGCGGGGGCTGACATTGCATCGCTCGATGACGCTCGACGTCTACCAGAGCCAGAGCCGCAGCGAGATGGATCGTCACCGGGCCGCCGCCATCCGCAGCGGCAAGGGCTTC
>NZ_JAUXYO010000140.1 GCF_030694325.1 Allobosea sp.
CTGCCCGTGCCTGGCGTCTAGCGCGGCAGCGATCACGCGGCCGCTCTCGCGGCCGACCAGCGGCGCGGCGCAGGCAGCCAGCGTGGTGACGCCGACGGCGGGGATCTTCGCCGCGAGCGCGACGGCGCGTGCGGCGCTGACGCCGACGCGCAGACCGGTATAGCTGCCGGGCCCCACTGTCACGGCGACGCGGTCCAGCGAGGAGAAGCCGCCATCGACCGCATTCATCACGCGCTCGATCAGCGGCATCAGCGCCTCGGCATGGCCGCGCTCCATCGCCACCTGCTCGATCGCGAGAGGCTCGGCCGAGCCCGCCTCCAGCACGCAGGCGGAACAGGCGCCGAGCGCGGTGTCGATCGCGAGAATGCGCATTGGTGCTGTTCGGCCCTGTTACATAAGATGCTGAAACACGCCGTCATCCCGGACAAGCTGCGTAGCAGCGCCGATCCGGGATCCATCATAGGGCGCCGACCCCGCTCTATGATGGATCCCGGAACTCCGCTCCGCTTCGTCCGGGATGACGGCGTGTCTGGTTTATACAATCAGGAGAGCGAAGGTCCGCTCAAATCGCCTCGACCTCGCGTACGTCCGGGAGGAAGTGGCGCAGCAGGTTCTGGATGCCGTGCTTCAGTGTCGCGGTCGAGGAAGGGCAGCCCGAGCAGGAGCCCTTCATCGCGAGATAGACCGTGCCGTCCTTGAAGCCGCGGAAGGTGATGTCGCCGCCATCGCCCGCAACCGCCGGTCGGATGCGCGTTTCCAGCAGGTCCTTGATGGTCTCGACGGTCTGCGCGTCCTCGGGGGCGAAGAACTCGCCCTCTTCGATCACATCCGCCTGCGAGCCGCTGGCCAGCACCGGTGCGCCCGACATGAAATGCTCCATGATGGCGCCCAGGATCGCGGGCTTCAGATGCGGCCACTCGCCGTCCGCCTTGGTCACGGTAATGAAGTCGGCCCCGAGGAAGACGCCCGACACGCCGTTGACGCCGAAGAGCCGCTGCGCCAGCGGCGAGCGCTCGGCCTGTTCCGCGTCGCGCAACTCCAGCGTGCCGTCTTGCATGACGGTGCGGCCGGGCAGGAATTTCAGGGTCGCCGGGTTCGGCGTGGCTTCGGTCTGGATGAACATGCTGGAGTCTCCGGTCCCGGACGGTTCAAGGCCGCCGTTCCATCAGCGAGATATAGGCGCCTGGCGCGAATCATTCCAGCGTGAAGCGGGTGGCCGGCGGCGCCGGGTCACGCCAGGGCGTCGATTTCCTCGTCCTCGAGATGGCCGGGCACGATCGCGACGGGAATCGGGAAGCTCGCGGCCGACTTGCCGGCGAGCGCGCTGACCAATGGCCCCGGCCCGTCGCGCCCGGCGCCGGCGGCCAGCACGAGCAGCGAGATGTCCTCGTCCGCCTCGATCAGCTTGACCACCTCATCCGCCTTGTCGCCGGTACGCACGACGCGCTCGGGCTCGAGTCCGGCGAAGGTGCGCACGGCGTCGGCGGCGGCGTCGATCAGCTTCTCGGCCTCGGCTTCGGCTTCCGCCTGCATCACCTCGCCGACGCCCAGCCAGGTCTCGTGCTCTGGCGGTGTGATGACGCCCAGCAGCACGATCGAGGCACCAAGCCGCGCGCATCGGCGCGCCGCGAAGCGGACCGCCTTGGCGCATTCGACGCTGTCATCGACGACCGCGAGGAATTTCGGGCGATGGCCCGTCTCATAGGACCGCCGTCGTTTCACCATGTCGCCTGTCCTGCCGCCGCTTCAGGAGTGGGCATCGTGGCCCGCGCCGCAACGTCAGCGCAAGTCTGCCCGTGTAAACCTCGCCGCACGGCTCAGCTGCGCCGCACGAAGCCGACGATGTCCTTGACGTCGCGCATGATCGGCGCGGCGATTGCCTCAGCACGCTGCGCGCCTTCGCCGAGAATCGCGTCGATATGGCCGACATCGGCCAGCAGGCGGCGCATCTCGCCGGCGATCGGCGCGAGCTTGGCCACGGCGAGGTCGACCAGCGCCGCCTTGAAGCCGGAGAACTGCCCGCCGCCGAACTGGGCCAGAACCTGCGCCTTGGTCTCGCCGTTCAGCCCGGCATAGATGCCGACGAGATTCTCGGCCTCGGGCCGGCCCTCCAGCCCCTTCTCTTCGGAGGGCAGCGCGTCGGGGTCGGTCTTCGCCTTGCGGATCTTCTGGGCGATCGTCTCGGCATCGTCGGTCAGGTTGATGCGCGAATTGTCCGAGGCGTCGGATTTCGACATCTTCTTGGTGCCGTCGCGCAGGCTCATCACGCGGGGCGCCGGGCCCTGGATCATCGGCTCGGGCTGCGGGAAGAACCCAAGTTCGCCTGTGCCAAGCCCGCGCTCCGCGATCTGCGCGCCGAAATCGTTGTTGAACTTCTGCGCGATGTCGCGGGCGAGTTCGAGATGCTGTTTCTGGTCCTCGCCGACTGGAACATGCGTCGCCTTGTAGAGCAGGATGTCGGCCGCCATCAGCGCCGGATAGGCGTAGAGCCCGATCGAGGCGTTCTCGCGGTCCTTGCCGGCCTTCTCCTTGAACTGCGTCATGCGGTTGAGCCAGCCCAGGCGGGCGACGCAGTTGAACACCCAGGCGAGTTCCGCATGCTGCGAAACCTGGCTCTGGTTGAAGATGATGCTGCGCCTGGGGTCGACGCCGGCCGCGACATAGGCCGCCGTGACCTCGCGGATCGCCCGAGTCAGGTCGGCCGGGTCCTGCCAGACCGTGATCGCGTGCATGTCGACGACGCAATAGATGCACTCATGCGTCTCCTGCATCGCGACCCAGTTGGTCAGCGCGCCCAGATAATTGCCGAGATGCAGCGTCGAGGTCGGCTGCATGCCGGAGAAGACGCGCTGGTGAAAGGTCGCCATCGGGGCGCTCCGTCGTCACGAACGGGAGGGAGAGAGGGGGGCTTCTGGCTCAACCGATGCGCTTGCGCAAGGGGCCGGGCCAGCGGCGGGGCCCGAAGAGGCCGAGCGCCCAGCCCGCGGCGCCGTAGCCGGCAAGCCCCCCACCGCAGAGCAACGCGAGCCCCACGGCGCGCGTGATCACAGGCTCGCCCGGCGCCATCCAGTCCTGAAGGGCCGGGCCGAGGCCCATGAGCAGGAGGAGCATCGCGAGACTGGCGACGGCGACGGCGGCCGCCGGCCGCAGCGCCGAGGCCGGCCGCCAGAGCCCTTCCCGGGCGAGCAGCGCCCCCAGCATCAGGGCCTGGAGCAGGAAGGCGAGGCTGGCGGCGAGCGCCGCCGTCGCGGCGG
>NZ_JAUXYO010000142.1 GCF_030694325.1 Allobosea sp.
CTGCCCGCGCTGCCGGACCTGGCGCGTGCGGCCGTGACCTCGTCGACGGTCCGGCGCGAGATCGCCGCCGAGATCGCCCGCCAGCTCGACGCCTTCGAGGATGCGATGGGTTGCCCGCCCGCCTTCATAGACGGCCACCAGCATGTCCATGTTCTGCCGGGCGTCCGCCGCGCGCTGCTCGACGCCGTGTCGCTGCGCTATCCGCAAGGCGGCCTCTATCTGCGCGATCCGCATGATTCGCCAGCGGCGATCCGTGCTCGCGGCGTCGCCGTCGGCAAGGCGCTGACCATCTCGGCGTTGGCGCTGGGCTTCCGGCGGTCGGCCCTGCGCCGCGGCTTCCCGGTCAATCGGGGCTTTGCCGGCGTCGCGCCCTTCGATCCGCAGCGTGACTTCCGCGCCGACCTGCAGCGCTTCCTGCTGCGGCCCGGCCCCGCGCATCTGGTGATGTGCCATCCGGGCTTCGTCGATGCTGAACTGGCGCGGCTCGATCCGGTCGTGGCGACACGGCCGGTCGAGCATGCGGCCCTCATGGGATTCGGGCCCCAGGGCCTGGCGATGGTGCGCTTCGCCGGCCTCGCCCCTAAGGCTGCGCAAGCCATTCCTTAACCAAGCCATGGCAGTCTCGCGGTCGGGGTGTCTCGCAGGCCTTTGCCGCGAGCCGAGACGGATGCGGGGACTGTGCCGGTCATGATGTCGTTCAAGCGTGCGGGGACCACCGATACCGCCGCGCAGACACCTGCTCCCGCCCGCCGCTGGGGCCGCTCGCTGAGCAGCCAGATCGCCGCCGCCGCCGTCGCCATCGTGGCCGTGGCCATCATGCTCGTGGTCTTCGCCGCCGCCCGCTACAACGACGCCAAGACGCGCGACGACCTCGAGCAGAAGATGCGCTCGCTGGTCCTGATGGTGGTCAACGCCTCGCCCTCGCTGATCCTGTCGCGCGACACCATCACCCTGAGCCAGATCCTCGACTCGCTGCGGCGCGATCCGGACTTCGAGGCGGGCATCGTCGCCGACGACCTGTCGTCGCTGGCCAGTTCAGGCCGCAACGAGGAGGCGAGGCTGGCCCTGACGCCGCGCAGCCTCACCGCGCTGCTGAAGCGCGAACCCTGGGAAATTCTCAAGGATTCGGACACCGCCGAGATCGAGGAAGCCAGCTTCGTCACCTGGCTGCACGTCGTTCGCGTCGGCGGCCATCGCAAGCAGATCGGCTATGTCGCCCTGCGTTTCGACAAGTCGCGTCTGCTCGCACGAGCGGGCTTCGAGCAGGCGGCGACGATAGCCTTCGGCATCCTGATCCTGCTCGTGCTCGGTCCGCTGCTCTGGTTCTCGCTGTCGCGGACGATGAAGCCGCTGCGCAACATGACGAAGGCGATCGTCAGCATCTCCGACGGGCAGCTCGACACTCCCATCGACGCCCTGGCGCGCCGCGACGAGATCGGCGCCATCGCCCATGCACTCGGGGTGCTCAAGCTGAGGCTGGCCGAGCGGGCGGCCCTGCAGGAGAAGCAGCACGTCACCGAATCGGAGCGCCGGCTGCATCAGCAGCGCGTCGACGAGGCGATCGGGCTGTTCCGCGGCGAGGTCGGTGTCGCGCTCGAGGCCTTCAAGAGCAACGCGGACCGCATGAGCGAGGCCTCCGACGGCCTCGCCCGCGTGGCCGCCGAATCCTCCGGCCGGGCCGCGCGCGCCGCCCACAACGCCCAGGGCGCCTCGGGCAATGTCGAAAGCGCCGCCCAGGCGGCCGAGGAGATGGGCGCCGCCATTCGCGAGGTCGAGTTCCAGATCCGTCGCGTGCGGACGGAGATCGTCGAGGCGGCCTCGATCTCGCGCGAGACCGCGAGTTCGGTGCGGGCGCTCGACGAGACCGCGCGGGCGATCGGCGAGGTCGTCAATCTCATCCGCGACATCGCCTCCCAGACCAACCTGCTCGCCCTCAATGCGACCATCGAGGCGGCGCGGGCCGGCGAGGCGGGGCGCGGCTTCGCCGTCGTCGCCTCCGAGGTGAAGAGCCTGGCCTCGCAGACCGCCGATGCGACCGACCGCATCGTCACTCAGGTGGGCGCGATCCAGAGCGCCACAGGCCAGGTGGTCGGGTCGATCCAGACCATCGCCGACCGCATGAACGCGATCGAGAGCTTCGCCAATGCGGTCGCGGTCTCGATCGAGCAGCAGGCGATCGCCACCGGCGAAATCGCCTCGGGCGTCGCGATGGCGAGCTCGTCGGCGCTTTCGGTCTCGAGCGACCTCAGCGTGCTCGCCGATTCGGTCGAGGAAACCGGCCGCTCGGCCGAGGAGGTGCGCGGCGCCGCCGGCGAGGTCGCCGCCCAGGCGCTGCGGCTGCGCACGACGGTCGACCAGTTCCTGCACAGCGTCGCCGCCTGAGCGGCGTCCAAGCGTTTCCGATCATCTCTGCAGACACAAAAAACGGGGCCTCGCGGCCCCGTTTCGCATCGATCCGGCGAAAGCTCAGGCCTTGGCGGCGGCGTCGTACATCTCGGCCACATACTCCCAGTTCACCAGGCTCTCGAGGAAGGCCTTGAGGTAGTCGGGACGGCGGTTGCGGTAGTCGATGTAGTAGGAGTGCTCCCAGACGTCGCAGCCGAGGATCGGCAGCGCGCCGTTGACCAGCGGGCTCTCGCCGTTCGGCGTCTTGGAGACGGCGATCTTGCCACCCTCGACCTCGAGCCAGGCCCAGCCCGAGCCGAACTGGCCGGTGCCGGCGGCGATGAAGTCTTCCTTCATCTTCTCGACCGAGCCGAAGGAATCGACGATCGCCTTCTCCAGCGCGCCCGGAATGGCGCCGCCGCCATTGGGCTTCATCCACTTCCAGAAATGGAGATGGTTGTAGTGCTGGCCGGCATTGTTGAAGACGGCCGCATTCTTGCCGTGCGAGGCCTTGACGATCTCCTCGAGCGACTTGCCCTCGAATTCCGTGCCCTTGATCGCGTTGTTGCCGTTGTTGACATAGGCGAGATGGTGCTTGTCGTGGTGGAACTCCAGCGTCTCCTTCGACATGAAGGGCTGCAGCGCGTCATGGGCGTAGGGCAGATCGGGAAGGGTGAAGGTCATGGGGGCCTCTCCGTGGCTGGCAAATCGCGTTGACTGAGAATGGCTTGCCGCCGGGCGGCCTGGGCAGGGTGGTTCCCGGTGGGGGCGCCCGCCATTCGCCCCGTTAGTTAAGCCTCCGCCGCCGCTCCGGCAACCGCCGCTGCCGCGCAAACCCTCCGCGCGGAGGACACGATGCGCCTCACTCCCGCCTGAATCGACGCGCCTAGCGAGGGCCGGAATTGAAACTCTCTCTTATTCAATACGTTACATGATGGTTGCGTCGGCCGGTCGGTGAGCGACCGGATCGACGAATGGCCGGAATGACTTTCGGGCACTGTGCCGGGGACGCGCCTTTGATCATTTTCTTCATCCTGCTCGGGCTCGGCTTCGTCGTGGGCGGCGCCGCCGCGATCGTCGAAGGGCTGCCCTACATGGTCCTCGAGCGCGGCTTCACCCAGGTCATCATCGGCACGGTGGTCGCCGTGGCGGGTGTGATCCTGCTCGCTCTCGCCTGGGTCCTGGTCGAGATGCGGCGCATCAAGGGAAGCCTCTCCAACGCCGCGATGGCGATGTCGCTGGCCTCGATGGCGGGCGG
>NZ_JAUXYO010000153.1 GCF_030694325.1 Allobosea sp.
CGAGATGCAGGCCTGTCGCTCCGAAGAGTTCATCGCCTATGCCGCGCCGCTGATGCGCGAGGCCTTCGGAGGCTCTGGCCCGGCCTGGGCGACGGAGGCGCTGTGGCGGCGCTACACCAGGGTCGAGCCCGGCTTCATCCGCGTCGATGCCGACGAGGTGACCTATCCGGCCCATGTCATCCTGCGCTACCGGCTGGAGAAGGCGCTGATCGCCGACGCCATGCCGCTCGCCGAACTGCCCGCCGCCTGGAATGCCGGCATGACGGAGCTGCTCGGCGTCTCCGTTCCCAATGACCGCCTCGGCTGCCTGCAGGACGTGCACTGGCCGAGCGGCGGCTGGGGTTATTTCCCGACCTATACGCTGGGCGCCATGACCGCCGCCCAGATCTTCGAGGCCGCCTGCCAGGCGCAGCCCGCGATTTTGCCCGGCATCGGCCGGGGCGACTTTGCGCCGCTCTTGTCCTGGCTGCGGGCCAACATCCACAGCCAGGGCTGCCTGCTGGAGACCGACGATCTGCTGACGCAGGCGACGGGACGCCCGCTCGATGCCGGGGTGTTCAAGGCGCATCTGAAGCGGCGCTACACCACGGAGGGCTGAGCTCTCAGCGCCCGAGCGGCAACGGACAGCGCGCCGTGGTTCCGGCGTGAGCCAAAGGCCTCAGCCCGCAACTGAGAAACACAGGGAGGGCGAATTCAACCTACGCGGACGACGGCGGGGCGCCAGGTGAGCGAGGCGCGGCTGCGGCGGCAATCCGGTCACTGGACGTCGCGACAGCTTCCCATCACCGCCGAGTCTCAGAAGAGACGGACCGATTCTTGCTTCAGTTGTCGCAGTCGGCTGGAAAAGATGCGCCGAGTTCGGCTCGAGAACCAAAGGGATGCCATGCGCCCCTGCAATCTCCCCCGGTTGATCGCCCCACTCCGCTCGAGGCGCCTTAGCCTCGGCCGGGTCCTGATGTTACCGGCCGGGCTGGCCATTCTGCTCGCCGGTTCGCTGCCGGCGCAGGCTCATGTCAAATGGTTTGCGCCCTATATCGTAGGCGCACCGCCGCAGCCTATCGGCGCGACGCTGAGCAATGTCTGGTTCTGGTCCGCCATCACGCTCGTCCTGATGTTTTTCCTTGCGGCCCGCGCAATCGAGAGATCGCCGGCCGGCGAAACCATCCTGAGCATGATGGACAAGATCACCGATCCGGTATGGCAACGGCTCGATGAATTTGTCCGCCTCGTCATCAGCGCCTTCTTTGTCGCGATCTTCGCTGTCGGCGGCGTCTACTTGACCCCCGACCTGAAAACGCCAGCGGAGTGGGTCTCGTGGGTGCAGCTCGTCATCGCGGCGCTGGTCATTCCGCGTGCGACGCGGCCCGCGGCCGCCGCTGGCATCATCGGCCTGTGGCTCTTGGCCCTGCGCGATTACGACATTTTCCACCTTCTCGATTATCTGTCGCTCGGCGCAGGCGTCGCGGCCTATCTCGTGCTGGAATCGTCGAACAACGCGGAATGGCGCAAATACCGCTTCGAAGCCTTGCGCATCGGCGTCGCCATCGCATTGATGTGGTCGAGCCTCGAGAAATTCGCCTATCCGTCCTGGTTCGACCCCATCGTCGACGAAAAGCCGTTCCTTACATTCGGGCTGCCGCCCGACGTCTTCATCCCGATGGCGGGGGTAGCCGAATTCACCCTGGGTTTCGGCATGATCTGGACACCGCTGGTTCGGCGCCTTTCGGCGATCGCCCTTTTCTTCGTGTTCAATGCAGCGGTCTTTCCTTTCGGCCGCATTGATCTGATCGGCCATGCGCTGATCATGGCCATCATCGTCGCGATCGCATGCGACCACACCCGCGGGACGCTCTTTCTGTCGGCGCTGAAAAGCCGGCTGGCCGCAATCCCGGCAGGGCTCGCGACGGCTCTTGTGATCTTCGCTGGTGGCTATTGGGGCCTGCACATCGCCATCTATGGACCGGCAGGCAGGATCGGCCCGCCAACCAGCGAAATCGCCACCCACTCGCACAGCCCCGAATATCCTCACGGACCAAGGGCTGACGGTGGAATCGGCGCTCCGCCGCGCCAGGACACCCCATCAACGAGCCATGCCACGCATGCAGCAGGCCCGTCGGCTCCTGCGGCAACCGCAACCGGCTCCGCCCTGGCCGCCTATCAGCAAGCGCTGGAGCGCATGCACGGCCCCATGATGCAAGGCATCACCCATGCCGATCCGGACGTGGCCTTCGTGCTCGGCATGATCCCGCATCACCAGGGCGCCATCGACATGGCGGAGATACAGTTGCGCTACGGCAGGGACGAGGCCAACCGCAAACTGGCAGCGGCCATCATCGCAGCCCAGAAGCCCGAGATCGCCGACATGCGCGGCTGGCTTCGGCAACGGAATCTGCTGCAGCCCAGCGGGCCCTGAAGCCGTGGCGGCCAAGCACCGCCGCCAGGAGATCGGCGGCGAACGCCGGTTTCCAATGGCACCAGAGTACCCAGGCCACGGACCCGACGTGCCTCATGGCCGGATCCTGGCACCATGATCTCAATCATTGCCGCGCCGTTCGCCGCCTCCATCTTACCGCCCATGCCCCGGCAGCCTTGCCACCGGCCGACGAAGCGTGGTTTCGAAGGGTTCGCTATGTCCCGGAGACCGCTACCATGACCACCGCCGCCCGCCCCCTGCCCCGCATCACCATCACCTATTGCTCGATGTGCCAGTGGATGCTGCGAGCCGCCTGGCTCGGCCAGGAACTGCTCTCAACCTTCGGGCAGGATCTCGGCGAGGTCGCGCTGATCCCGCGCACCGGCGGCATCTTCCAGATCCATTACGAGGGCGAGCTGATCTGGGACCGCAAGAGCGAGGGCGGCTTCCCCGATTCCAAGGTGCTGAAGCAGCGCGTGCGCGACCGGCTCGACCCCGAGCGCAGCCTCGGCCATGTCGACGGGCATGCGGCGGTGGAGAGCGTTTGAGCGCTCATCATTCGCCGTCGGAACCACGCCGTCATCCTGGGCGACCGAAGGTCGTCCGGGATCCATCATCGGGCGTGTCGGCGCCCTATGATGGATCCCGGCCCGCGCGGCTCCGCCGCTTGTCCAGGATGACGGGGTGCTTCATCGACAGGCTGGCCGGGCTCAGGCAACGCGACTGCGCGTCGCCGCGAGCCAGGCCTTCAGCCGCGCCTCCGGATCGGAGTTCAGGGTGATGTCCGTCACCGCCGAGACGATGTCGGCGCCGGCCTCGAACACGCCCGGCGCGCGCTCCAGCGAGACACCACCGATGCCGACGAGCGGGATGGCGCCGAGGCGGCGCTTCCACTCCGTGACGCGCTCCAGCCCCTGCGGCGCCCATTTCATCGCCTTGAGGATCGTCGGGTAGACCGGGCCGAGCGCGACATAATCCGGCTGCGTGGAGAGCGCGCGTTCCAGCTCGGCCTCGTCATGGCTGCTGACGCCGAGCCGCATCCCGGCCTTGCGGATCGCCGCGAGATCGGCGCCGTCGAGGTCCTCCTGGCCGAGATGGACGAAGTCGCAGCCCTCCGCGATGGCCAGACGCCAGTAGTCGTTGACGACCAGCACGCAGCGGGCTTCTGCGCAGAGCGTCTTCGCGCGGGCGATCTCGCGGCCGGTCTCGGCTTCGCTGCGGTCCTTGACGCGCAGCTGCACCAGCCTGACGCCGAGCGGCAGCATGCGGGCGAGCCAGTCGGCGCTGTCGAAGATCGGGTAGAACGGATCGAGCTTCACGGTGGATGCTTTCACGAGAGGAAGGCCTTGCCCATGACCGGGGTCGAGGGTGCGGCCATGTCGCGCGCCTCGATCGGCTGCGCCTGGAAGGCCTGGTGGCCGGCCTCGATCGCCCGGGCGAAGGCCTGCGCCATGAGCACCGGATCGCCTGCCTTGGCCACCGCCGTGTTGAGCAGGATCGCGTCATAGCCCAGTTCCATCGCCTGGGCGGCGTGGGAGGGCAGGCCGATGCCGGCATCGACCACCAGCGGAACACCGGGGAAATGCGCCCTCATGCTGCGCAGGCCGTAGACGTTGTTCAGGCCGCGGCCCGAGCCGATCGGCGCGCCCCAGGGCATCAGCACCTCGCAGCCGGCATCGAGCAGGCGCCCGCCGACGACGAGATCCTCGGTGGTGTAGGGGAAGACCTCGAAGCCGTCCTGGGTGAGGATGCGCGCCGCCTCGATCAGTCCGACGACATCGGGCTGCAGCGTGTCGTCCTCGCCGATGACCTCGAGCTTGATCCAGTTAGTGCCGAAGACCTCGCGCGCCATCTGCGCCGTCGTCACCGCCTCCTTGACGCCATGGCAGCCGGCCGTGTTGGGCAGCACGCGCACGCCGAGATCGCGGATCAGCGACCAGAAGGCCTGCCCCGCCCCGCCCTCGCCCGCCTCGCGCCGCAGCGAGACGGTGACGACCTCGACACCCGACGCCTTCACCGCCTCCGCCAGGATGGCGGGGGACGGATATTGCGCCGTGCCGAGAAAGAGCCGGCTCTTCGGCTCGAAACCATAGAAGCTCGCCATGTCGGTGATCCTCTCAGCCGCCCTGCATCGGGGCGACGATTTCGATGCGGTCGCCCTCGCTGAGCGTGACGGTCTCGCGTTTGCGGGCCGGGACGAAGTCGCCGTTCACCGCGGTGGCCACGACCTTGCCGGCATAGCCGAGCTCGGCCAGCGCCTGCTCGAGCGTGGTCGCGGAAACCTCGCGCGGCTCGCCGTTAAGCAGCAACGTCATGAAGCCTCTCCGGGATGCTGGCGGGATCGAGCAGGGCGTCCGCCGCCAGCCGCGCCATGGCGGGGCTGAGCAGAAAACCGTGCCGATAGAAGCCGTTGACATGGATGACCCGGCCGCGGCGCGTCAGACGCGGCAGGTTGTCGGGGAAGGCCGGGCGGGCATCGACGCCGATCTCGACGATCTGCGCCTCGCCGAAGGCCGGATGCAGCGCATAGGCGCCGCCGAGCAGTTCCAGCATCGAGCGCGCGGTGACGGCGCTACGGTCGCCGCCCTCGATCATCGTCGCGCCGACCATGAAGATGCCGTCCGCCCGCGGCACGACATAGAGCGGGATGCGCGGATGCAGCAGCCGCACCGGGCGCGACAGGGTGACGTCGCGGGTGCGCAGCAGCAGCATCTCGCCCTTGACGCCGCGCAGATCCGGCAGCGCCGCGCGGGCGGCGAGCCCCCGGCAATCCAGTACCGCGTCAGCCGCGATGTCCTCGGGCGCGACCTCGCGGCCGTAATGGATGCGCCCGCCCAGCGCGACCACCTTCGCCGCCAGTCCCGCCAAGGCGAGGCGCGGATCGAGATGGCCCTCGCTCTCGAAGAACAGCGCCTTGCCGAAGCGCCCGGCGAGATCGGGCTCGAGCGCGGCGATGGCCTCGGCGTCGATCTCGACCAGATGGGAGGTGCGGCTGGCGAAGCGGCGCAACTCGGCACGATCGCGGCTGGGGGCGACGACGAGCGTGCCCTTGCGGACGACGCCTTCGACATGGCGCTCCCACCAGGCGGCGGCCTCCTGGCCGAGCCGGACCACCGGCTCCTCGGCGCTCTCGCCCTCGCACCAGGGCGCTAGCATGCCGCCGGCCCACCAGGAGCAGGCTTTCGCCCCGGCCGTTTCGCCGCGCTCGAAGAGCTCGACCTCGGCGCCGCGCCCGAGCAGTTCGACCGCGCAGGCGAGACCGACCACGCCGGCGCCGATGATGCCGACGCGCAGCGGGGGGTTCGACCGGGACTGGATGGATGCGTGCGGCATGCCCTACCCTCGCGGCCTTGAAGGCTGCGGCCGTGGCAGGACGGGTGAAGCGACGCTGCTACGACCGTTCCCTTCGCCGGCATTATCCGGATCAGGTTCGATGGGTTGGCGTCATGCGCCTCTCAGCCTCGCGGCACCCCAACGGATCACCGTCAATCTAGTTTGCCATAGCGGCCTGAGCAAGGCAGGGCGGCCATGTCCTCCTGAACTGCACATGGGAGCGTGCTGATTTCACTCGGAAACAGACCGTCATTCCGGACAAGCGGCGCAGCCGCGCCGATCCGGAATCCATCGTAAGGCTCTGGAGCCCTCCGATGGATCCCGGGGCGAGCCCGGGATGACGGCAGTGGTTCCGAGACAGCTCAGCATGCTCCAGGGATGCCCGCCCTTTGCGCTCGGCCGCCGTCGGGGTCAGCCCAGCGGCTTGGCGAAGCGGGCGAAGGCGTCGCTCGTCGGCGTCGTGCCGGCGCCCGGCCGCTGGGGTTTGAGGAAGCAGCCATCGACGACATCGGCCGGCTCCTCGAAGGCGTCCTTGATCCAGGGGATGTATTCGAGCACCGGCGTCGCCTGGTGCCAGTAGGCGAGATGGACATGGACCTGGCTCATCTCGCCGGCATGGGGCGCGACCGGCAGGCGGCTCGCGAGCGCAAGATCGGCGACCTGGATATATTCGGTGATGCCGCCGAGCCGCGTGACATCGGGCTGGACGTAGTGGATCGCATCCGCCGCGATGAAGGCGCGGAAGGCATCGAGCGAATAGAGCTGCTCGCCCAGCGCGATGGGGATCGAGGTGTCGCGGGCGAGCGCCGCATGCGAGCCGACATCGTCATACCAGAGCGGCTCCTCGAACCAGAAGATGTCGAGCGGCTCGGCCCGCGCGCAGAAGCGCTTGCAGGTCGGCAGATCCCATTTGCCGTTGCCGTCGATGGCGAGCGCGACATGGGAGCCGACGGCCTGGCGCACCGCCTCGAGCCGGCCGATGTCGATGCCGGGATCGGCATGGCCGACCTTGACCTTGATGCGGTGGAAGCCGTCTTGCTCGACGGCCCTCCGGCAACCCTCGACGACCTGGTCCTTCGGGATCGAGAGCCAGCCGATATCGGTGTTGTAGGCCTCCAGCCGCGGCTTGCTGGCGCCGCCGAGCCAGTGCCAGAGCGGCACGCCAGCCTGTTTCGCCTTGAGATCCCAGAGCGCGACATCGACCGCGGCGAGCGCGAGCTGGGTGATGCCGGCGCGGCCGACCCATTGCAGCGCCGGATGGCGCGCGAGCTTGAGCCAGAGCCGGTTGCTCTCCGAGGCATCCTCGCCGACCAGCAGCGGGGCATAGCAATCGCGGATGCAGGCGGTGATCAGCCGGTCGGAGGGCAGATCGGCATGGGTGCCGGTGAAGCCATAGCCCTCGAGCCCCTCCTCCGTGACGATCCTGGTGCCGACTACGCCCCAATGGCTGATCCGATGCGTCGAATCGGCGATCGACCCGCCGGTGACGGGAATATGCAGGATGAAGGGTTCGATCCTGGCGATGCGCATGATGGTCCTCCCGGTCCTCCGCTCGCGACCATGCAGGCCGCGGCGGCTTGTTGGGCCCGAGACGACCACAGCCGGAGACGCGCTTCAACGCCGGAAGCCGCGCGCCGGATATGCGAGCGAAGGGGGACGGGTCGCCGGGCGCCGGATCAGGCAACGCCAGACGCGGCGATGCGGACCCGCGGCCGGGTGCGGAGACCATCGGTGATCAGAAAGGAATGGTGCCCAGAGCTGGAATCGAACCAGCGACACTGCGATTTTCAGTCGCATGCTCTACCAACTGAGCTATCTGGGCGCCGGGGATGCGAAAGCCGCGTCCCTGTTGGTGGGCGCGGTATAGCCAGTGACGGCGGGGCTGTCCAGTCGCTTCGTCGGCTTTCCGGTTACGATCCGGTTGGCGCGGCCGGGCGCCCCACCCTGCCCTCCGCCGCCGAAGCGAAAGCTTTCGTGAAAGCGCACTGCGACGGCTTGTCAAAGCGGCCGGCCTTCGGGCATAGAGCATCCAACGGAGACGTGGCCGAGAGGCTGAAGGCACTCGTTTGCTAAATGAGCATACCCCACAAGGGTATCGAGGGTTCGAATCCCTCCGTCTCCGCCACTCTTTTCATTGCGCGATGCTGCCCACCAACCCAGCGCGCATGCTCCGAGTTCGAATTGCGTTCCGAACTCTCCGCCACTCCTAAGCCCCTGATTCGACAGGTCACAACCTCGTCCGCGCGGGAACCGAACCCGAACGCGTGCCATGCACCCGATCGATCGTTCGAGCGGCTGATGATTCCAAATCGGGGGGCTGCGCGACCTCGAGAGCTGGTGGGATCTTGTTCGCGTGGGATCGACGGTGATCACCATTTGCCTCGCGGGCTGCTGCGCGGCGTCGGCTGAGTCCCCATGGCGCGATGCGGCGCATCACCCCAAGCCGATCACCCAGTCCCGATCGGGGCGTCGCGGCTCGGCCTGCAGGCGCAGCCCGAAGGCCGCTGCGAAGGCTGGATCATCGAGCATCGCGTCGGCGGCCCGGTCGGCCGCGACGCGGCCGTGATCGAGCAGGACGAGACGATCGCAGAAGCGCAGCGCCAGATCGAGGTCGTGCATCACGACGATCACGAGCGCCGACGTCGCATAGGCCTCGAGCCGCTCCAGCAGGGCCAGCCTGTGGCGCATGTCGAGGCTGGCGCCCGGCTCATCGGCGAGGACGAACGGCGGTTGTGTCGCCAGCGTCGCGGCCAGCATCGTGCGCGCCCTCTCCCCGCCCGAGAGCTGGCTCCAGCGACGGGCGGCCAGAGCCGCGAGGCCATTCTCCTCGAGGATGGTCTCCAACGGGGCCGCCTTGGCGGGGCTGCGGTCGCGGCCGAGCCCGACGATCTCCGCCACGGCGTAGTTCCAGGCGGGCTCGAACTGTTGGGGACAATAGCCGCAGGCCGCGCCGCGCTCCGTGGCCGTCCAGTGTGAGAGCGGCCTTCCGTCCCAGCTGACCACGCCGCGCTCCGGCTTGCGGTACCCCGCCAGGAGACGCAGCAGCGTCGATTTGCCGGCGCCGTTGGGGCCGAGGATGCCGATGAGAGCCGGCGCCGCGAAGGACAGGCCGACATCGTCGAGCAGCACGGTGTCGCCCGCGCTCGCTCCGAGGCCCTGGCATGCGACGCGCATCATGGCCGCAGCCTCCGGGCCAGCAGAAGCAGGAAGAAGGGCCCGCCGATCAGCGCCGTGACCAGCCCAAGCGGGATTTCGGCCGGCGGCAGCACGGCACGGGCGAGGCCGTCGCAGAACGCCACCAGCGCGGCCCCGATCAGCGCGCTCGCCGGCAGCAGGGCCCGGTGCCGAGGCCCGATCCACCAGCGCGCGAGATGCGGCGCGATCAGGCCGACAAAGGCGACGAGCCCCCCGAAAGCGACGGCCGCGGCAACGATCCCCGCCCCCACCAGAACGGCGCGCCGCGCGAAGCGGACGGGATCGAGCCCGAAGGCGAAGGCCTGCTCGTCGCCGAGCCCCAGCAGATCGAGCCCACGCGCCAGCGACAGCGCCAGCAGCAGCCCCGCGATGACGAGGCCCGCGAGCATGATGAGCCCCGGCCCATCGGGCGTCTGGATTCCGCCCAACGTCCAGCTCAGCACGACCTGCAGATTCATGGTGTCGTCGGAGAGGGCGAGCATCAGGAAGGAGCGCAGCGCCCCCAGCATCGCCGCCACCGCGACGCCCGCCAGAAGCAAGCCGGCCGTGTCGGGCTTGCCATGCAGCCCGGAGACGGCGAGCACGATCCAGGTCGCTCCCCAGGCGCCCAGGAAGGAAAGGCCGGCCAGAGCCGGCCCGCCGGGCAGGCCGAGCGGCACGAGCAGCGCGACCGTCGCGCCGATCGCCGCGCCGCCCGAAGCGCCCAGCAGATAGGGTTCGGCCAGGGGATTGCGAAAGACGCCCTGGAAGATCGCCCCGCCCAGGCCCAGCAGCGCGCCCACCAGCGCCGCCGCCAGCACGCGCGGCAGCCGCCAGACCAGCAACAGCCGGCTCTCCATATCGGAGGCGCCCGACCATGCCGAGGCCAGTTTCAGCGGCGAAACCCAGTCATGGCCGGCCGCCGCGCCGAACAGCAGGGCGAGAGCGAGCGAAGCGCCGAGGATCGCGAAGCGGTTCTTCAAGACGGGCGCTTTCGCAGCAGGACTGCCAGCTTCTCGATGCCGTCGACGGTGCGCGGTCCCGGGATCAGGAATTCCGCGCGCGCGACGAGATGGCTGCGCCCCTCCCTGACCGCCCGCAGGAGGCGCCATCCCGGCTGCGCGGTCAGCGCGTCGAGATCCGACTTCGTCCCGGCAAAGAGCAGGACGTCGGGATCGGCCGCGATGATGGCCTCGGGCGAGACCTGCGCGACGACGCTGCGCTCCAGCGCATGGCGCCCTCCCGCCCGGACGATCGCGTCGCCCGTATAGCTGTCGGCCCGGGCCACCAGCACGAGCCCGTTCCCCAGGCGTCCGGTGATCATGACGACACGGGGCGCCTGCGGCGCTGTCCTCGCGGCGACGGCGGCGAGCCGTGCTTCGAGAGCCCTCGCCACGGCCTCGCCATGCTCGGGTACTCCGGTCGCTTGTCCAACGAGGCGCAGATTGTCCATCACCTCGGCGACGCTGCGGGCGAGCAGGACGATGACCGGAATGCCCAGCCGCGTCATCGGGTCGATGAGCTGATGCATCGCCTGGCGGGCGGGCGTCACGATCAGCAGATCCGGCTTCTGCGCGACGATGGCGTCCACCGAGAAGCCGAGGCGCCCCCCGACCTGCGGCTTGCGCGCAAGCTCCGGCGGAAAGCGCGTATAGGCCTCGACCGCCACGATGCGCTCGCTCAGCCCGAGCGCCGCCACGAGTTCGGCATTCGAGGCGAAGATCGGCACGATGCGCTGCGGCGACCGCGCGATCTCGACATTGCGGCCGACCGCGTCCGTCAGCCGGATCGGCTCGGCCGCGGCTGGACCCGCGAGCGTGCAGGACAGCGCGCACGCGAGCGCGGCGATGAGCGCGGACGCCTTCATTCAGAAGCGCGCCTGCACACCGGCCTGAACCTCGAGCCCTGGCATGGATGTCCCGTAGCCGCCATTGGCGAAGCGGGAATCGAGCTTGTAGGGCTTCTTGTCGAGGCCGATGAAGATCGGGCTCTCGTTCTTGTTGAAGAGGTTGTTGACCAGCGCGAAGAGCTTGATGCCCTTGGCGATTTCGACCTCGCCACGGACGTTCCAGACCCAGAACGGATTCTTGCGGTGGATCCAGTCGCGGTTCGGCTCGGCGGCCGCGAGGAGGTTCTCCTCGGTGTTGTACCACATCGGCCCGCGCAGAATGCCGGTGACCTGGATCGACCAGTCATATTGTCCCCCGCTCTGGCCGAAGCGTGTGCCGATCGCGGCCTGATACTGGTACATGCGCTCGGGCTTGCGGCTGTTGGCGGTCACGGCGGCGCCCTTATCCTCCATGTCGAAATTGTAGGCGCCGTTGCCGAAGACCGACCAGCGCCAGCGCGTCTCGCCATGGCCGGCGAGCTTCAGGACATCGGCGTCGAGCTGCAGCTCGACGCCGCGCACCACGACGTCGCCGCTGTTGTTGGCATAGTCGGAGGTGTTGGCGACGCCGGTGCGGGCGCGGGTGACGATGCGATCCGAGATGATGTTCTGGAAGATCGCGACATCGGCACGCCAGCCCTCCCCGGCATAGGCCGCGCCGGCCTCGACCTGCTCGCTGGTTTCCGGCTTCAGCGACGGATTGCCGAAGATGCGGCCGCCGCCCAGCGTGTTGAAGTCGGCCGCGAGCTCGGTCGCGGTCGGCGCCCGAAAGCCGGTCGCGTAGCCGACGCGGAAGGTCAGGCGGTCGCTCGCCTTGAAGGTCGCGCCGGTCGAATACGTCGTCGCCTGGTAATCGACGTCGCGCGGGACCTGGCCGGCGAGGTTGGGCGTATATTCGAAGCTCGTCGTTCCGAAGGTGCGGCGCACGCCGGCCCGCAGGGTGATGCGGTCATCCCAGAGCTTCTGTGAATCCTCGACATAGAGCGCGTTCACCGTCTCGGACTGGTTGTTGTCCTGGGGCGAGACCTGGGCGAGCGGATTGCCGGGCACGCCGAGGCGGTCGCGCGTCGAGCGCAGGCTGCTGCGCTCCCAGTCCCAGCCGGCGAGCAGGTCGTTGCCGGCCCAGAGCGTCATGCTCGGCTGGAAGCGCGTGCCGACGACATTGAGTTCGCGGCGGTTGTAGTCGGCGGCCGTGCCCAAAGCCGGCAGGCCGGTGCCGCCGCGGATGACCGGAGAGGCCCAGCGGAAATGGTCGACGTCCTGCACCGCATAGCCCTGCAGCATCCAGCGATACTGCCCGCCGGGCATCTGGCCGCGATAGGTGATGTCGAAGGAATTGTTGTAGCGGTCCTCCTGGCTGATCGTGTTGGCGCCGGAGCCGCGGAAGCCGACATCGTAGACGCCGTCGGTGCGCAGGGTCGTCTCGATGCGATGGTCGGGATTGATCTGCAGGCCGAGCGCGCCGGTCAGGCCGAAGCGCTTCCAGCCGGTGTTGGCCATGGTCGTGCCGCCACGTCCGGAATGATAATCGTCGCGCTGGCCGCCGGAGATGCCGGCATAATAGTCGATGCTGTCATAGAGCCCTCCGGTCTGGGCCTTGCCCTGCAGCAATCCCCAGGACCCGCCCGACGCCTCGATCATCGTGCCGGGCGCCGTCCGGCCCGTCTTCAGGATGATGTTGATGACACCGCCGATGTTCTGGCTGCCATAGATCACCGAGGACGGACCGCGCACGACCTCGATGCGCTCGACATCGGCCGGCGAGAGCTTCGAGAGATTGGCGGTGCCGGCGCGCCGGCCGTTCATCAGCACCAGCACCTGGCTGCGGAAATCCTTGCCCTGGCCGTCGCTGGCGCCACCGCGGATGTTGATCGAGGTCTGGCCCGGGGTCCATTCGCTGAAGAAGCCGACGGCGTTCTCCGCCAGCAGATCGGTGATCGACTTGGCCGGTGAGCGCTCGATCTGCGCGGCGTCGATCACCTGGACGGTGCCGGGAATGCTGCTGCGCGGCTCGGGCCGGCCGGTGGCGGTGACGACGAGTTCGTCGAGCCTGATCTCGGTCTGGGCGAGGACGGGCGTGGCGGTGGCGCCGGCGAGGCAGGTCGCGGCGAGCAGGCGGGCCTTGCGGGCAGACAGGCTGATCATGACAGGTTCCAGACGAGGATGGCCGAGCGGCGATGAACGGAGAGGCGCAGCCCGTCGGAGACGGGCTCTGCCTGAGCGGCGAGATAGGTGAGCAGGTCGGTGCGACGCCGATCGTCGGGGGACCAGCCGAGGCGGTCGGCGAGATAGCGGGCCAGCCGCGGCAGATCGCGGGTGACCAGCGAGAAGGTCCAGTCCGTCTCGGCCATGGCCGAGGGCAGCTCGCCGCGCAGTTGCGGCAGGATCAGATCGATCGCCGGCGTCTCGTCCTCGCCATGCCAGGCACTCGGCAGGCAGCCGGCGAGGATCAGCCCGCGCGGGCCGCGCTGGGCCGGCACGACCCAGATGATCGCGCGCCGCGCCAGGCTGCGGCAGAAGGCGAGGAAGGCGGTGGGATCGGCCAGATAGCCCGGCATGGTCGCCGCCAGCACGGTCGCGGCCGGCGCGCAGACCAGATCTGGCGCATCCCAGCCCAAGGGTATCAACGCAGGCGGATTCGGCAGGGCCTTGAGTCTCGCCTGCATGACCGGCGCGGGCTCGATCGTCGTCCAGCGTCGGCTGGGGTCGACGAGCGCGGCACCAAGCTGCCCGCCCCCGGCGCCGATGTCGATGAGATCGCCGGTTGCGGGAACGAGGCGGCGGATGATCGGCGCGACGTGCGCGACATAGTCCGAGCCGTCGATCGCGGAGGCATAAAGCCCCAGAGGATCGAGTGGCCCGTCGGATGACTCGGGGAAGGCGAAAGGCACAGCGTCAGCACATTTATTTTGTGATGTTATAACATCACTTGATTGTGCCCATGCGTGGGATTGTCAACCGGCGTCGGTACGCGGGTCCATGCTTTGGCTGCTGTGTTGCGAAAATCCATCATCGCTTCCCCGTGATGATGGCGGGGAGCATGAGGACGCGCGCGGAGCCTGCAACGCCAACGGCGCGCAGCGACCGATCGCGACCCGCCAGGACACCCCGCCCGTCAGACCGTTTCTCGATCGCGGCAGGTCTCCTGGCTCGCGGGTCGTAACCCTCTGCCTGACCTTCCCGGCCGGATGGCCAGTGGTCGTTTCGGCAGCGGCTCGCCGCTTACAGTTGCGGGGGCAGCCCCGGCATCGGCGTCTCGAGACGCCTCACCGGATTCCCTCTTAGCTTCGGATCGACTCCGAAGAACCGTGATCGGAATCGACTGTAGCGGGCTGCGACAATCCGTCAATCGCGCCGTCGACCGAGGGCGCCGACGGTCTCAGCATCTGCTTGCGGCCGGTGGGCGCATAGGCCAGCCGCGCCACGATGCGGCCTTCCAGCAGATGCTCGGCGATGATGGCATCGACCCCGGCTTCATCGACGCCGCCATAGACGGTGCCCTCAGGCCAGACCTGGATGACGGGCGCGAGATTGCAGGGCCCGAGGCAGCTCGTCTTGGCGCTCATCGTGCCCTCGCCAGCCTCGCGCAGGTTCTGCCGCGCCTGCTCGTTGCGCAGATGGCCCCAGATCACATCCGCGCCGGCCGCCATGCAGGGGCCGCCCTGACAGACCAGGACGCGGCGCTTCTGGGGCGGCACGAGCGAACCCGCCTGGGTCGCTTTCTGGAGATGGGCAACCGGCGCGGCGACTCCGGCCGCGTGGATCTGCTCTGACAGCACATCGGCCACAGCGCTGCCCTGGCTGAGGCCGGCGCCGATCCGCAACACCGGCCAGGGCCCGGGATGCTCGGCCCGCCATCGCTGCAGCGTCCTGGTCAGCCAGGCGGCGAAGGACGGCTCCATCGGCAGCAGCAGCGGGACGAACAGGATCTCGGAAACCGGCTCGCCCAGGAGCCCGAGCACGACGTCCCGCAGCGAAGGCGTGCCCTGCTCGGTGAAGGCATAGGCGACCCAGGCGCCGTCCGCGCGCGCAGCGGCAAGGCTCCGCAGCCGCTCCATTTCCGCGATCGGCACCGCCGCGATCGCCGAGCGCGCGATCAGGACGATCGCGCGACCGAGACCGGCCGGTTGTCTGAGAGCCTGGTGATCAGGTCGCATCGTGGCCGGCACACTCACCGAAAGGGGCAGGACCGGCAAGCGGCCAGACACGCGCAGGGCATCGCCGGCTCACGCCGCCTGCCGGTCCCAGGCGGGGAACGGGTCCTCGAGCCCGAGCAGGGCCTGCGTCATGCCCGTGGCGGGGCTGCCGGTCAGGCAGGCATCGAGCATGGCGCGGATGGCGGCCTCGTCCATCTCCTGCGTGCCGATGAAGACCAGTTCCTGCCGCCGGTCGCCCCAGGTCGGCGACCAGTGCCTGCGCATCAGCGAGGCGAACTCCTCCGAGCGCGGCCAGCGCTCCCTGGGCACCGCGGCCCACCAGCTGCCCATGCCCTCGGTGCGGGTGATGCGGCCCGCGAGCGAATATTCGCCGACCCAGCGCGGCCGCGTCGCCAGCCAGAAATGCCCCTTGGCGCGGATCACGCCGGGCAGGCGCTGTTCCAACAGGTGGTAGAGCTTGCGGGGGTGGAAGGGACGCCGCGCCCGGTAGACGAAGGAGCGGATGCCGTATTCCTCGGTCTCCGGGACGTGGTCCTTGAAGCCGAACAATTCCTTGTGCCAGAGCGGGTGCTCCTGCGAGCGCTCCTCGCTGTAGAGCTTCGTGTCGAGCACGGCGGCCAGCGGCACCCGGCCGAAATCGGCTTCGACGATGCGCGCGTCGGCGTTCAGCCCGCGCACGACCTGGCGAACCTGCTCGCGCTGCTGCGGCGTGGCCTCGCCGATCTTGTTGATGACCACGACATCGGCGAACTCGATCTGCTCGACCAGGAGATCGACCAGCGTGCGGCCATCCCCCTCGCCTGCCGTCTCGCCGCGATCGGCCAGGAAGTCGCGGCTGTCGTAATCGGCCAGCAGGTTCAGCGCGTCGACCACCGTGACCATCGTGTCGAGCCGTGCGACATCGTCGAGCGACCGGTCGTCCTCGTCGCGGAAGGAGAAGGTCGCGGCGATCGGCAGCGGCTCGGCGATACCCGTGCCCTCGATCAGCAGGTAGTCGAAGCGTTTCTCGGCGGCGAGCCGGCGCACCTCGCTCAAAAGATCGTCGCGCAGCGTGCAGCAGATGCAGCCATTGCTCATCTCGACGAGCTTCTCTTCGGTCTGCGACAGGCCTGCCCCACCCTCGCGCACGAGGTCGGCGTCGATGTTGACCTCGCTCATGTCGTTGACGATCACCGCGACGCGCTTGCCCTCGCGGTTGTTGAGGATGTGGTTGAGCAGCGTCGTCTTGCCGGCGCCGAGAAAGCCGGAGAGCACGGTCACCGGCAGGCGGCGGTCGAGGAGGAGAGCGTCGGATGTCATGAGGGCCCGTCCGAGATTGAATTCAATTGTGTTACAGTATAACATTACAACATTGTCAACTGTCGAGGTGGCTTCGAATGTGGCGATGGTTCATGGCGATCACGGCGCAGCGCTGCCGGAAGCGTTCCCCGACAAGCTGTCTACGAGCGCGCTGGCGCAATGCGCCGCGACGGGCCGCGCGCTGACAACGCTCCGGCGGGAGGTGCTGGCGATTTTCGCCGGCGCGCCGCGACCTCTGAAGGCCTATGAGATCGTCGAGAGGCTGAGCACGCCGAGCCGGCGTGTTTCGCCCATCTCCGTCTATCGCAGCCTCGATTTCCTGATCGAGATCGGCATCGTCCATCGCCTGGCCACACAGAACGCCTTCGTCGCGCGCGATCGCGACCGCGCGCAGGACGAGACGCTGGTCTTCATGATCTGCCAGTGCTGCGGCGATGTCGACGAGGCCGTCCTGCCCGGCATGACCCGGTCGCTGGCGGCCACCGCCGACGCGCATGGCTTCCGCAGTCGCGGGCACAGCATCGAGCTACAGGGCGAATGCGAAGACTGCCGCAGCGCCTTGGCGAATCCGAACCGGCGCGGCTGATCCACCTTCGTTTTTACATCCGACGGCGCCATGGCCGGGATCGCCATGCATCAGGTGGGCTTGGCCGATGCGCCCACGCCCTGACGCCGCGCTTCCCACCTACAGCCATAGATGCAATATTATAACATCACCGTAAAGCTGGATATCGACGCATGACCAGACGCGCTTTTGCCCACCCCTCCACGCTCGCCCTCGCCTGTTCCGCCACGATCCTCACCGGCGGCCTGGCCTCGGCCCATGACCATGCCGTGCTGCGCGGGCGCCTCGTCTTCAGCGATCACGAGAAGGCGGTCGTCCGCATTCTCGACCTCGACAGTGGCGAGGTGACCCATTCCTTCGATCTGCCGAAGCCGAATGCCGGTTTCGCCCCCGTTGGGGATGGCCGCTATCTCGTCGTCAAGACAGGCGACGACCAGGGCACGATCCGCTTTCTCGACAGCGGTCTCGTCAGGGAATCGCATGGCGATCACGACGACATCGAGAAGCTCTCGCCGAAGCTGCTGGATCTGACGCTGACCGGCGACAAGCCCGCCCATGTGGTCTCGGGCCACGGCCAGGTCGCGCTCTTCTATGACGGTGATCGACCCTGGCTGCGTAGGAGCGACCCGAAGGTGGTGCTGCTCTCGCTGAAGGACCTCTCCGCCGAGCAGGCCAAGCCCGTCATCTGGAAGAGCCCCGCTCCGCAGCACGGCATCGCGGTCCCCCTCGGGCGGGGCGAACTCCTCTTGTCGGTCCCGAACCACGCCTATGCCAAGGGTGACGACAAGAGCGCCAGTTCGCGTCCGAACGGGTTCGAGATCGTCGCCGCAAAGGGCAAGCCCGAGGCATGGAAGACGCTCGCCTCCTTCAACGATCAGACCAAGGCGGAGGCCTCCTGCAAGCTGTTCCATGGCCATGCGGCGATCAAGAACGTCCATGCCTTCGGCTGCAATGACGGGACCGATGGCGGCGTGCTCATCCTCGCCCGCCAGGGCAAGGGCTGGAGCGCGCGCAAGCTCGCTTATCCCGATGAACGCCGGACCAGCACGATCAAGGGCGGGGCGGGCCGCTATCTGATCGGCAATTACGGCCTGAAATCACCCTATGACGCGCTGATCCGGATCGACCCCGCGGCCAAGGCCCTCACCGCCGGCGATGTCTTCGCTGTTCCCGGAAATCAGGGCGCCTGCCAGTTCGAAGTCTCGGCCACGGGCAAGCGTGTCGCCAATCTGACTGCGGACGGCAAGCTGCGCATCTATGACGTCGCCCCGGACTGGACCGAGGTCGCGAGCTTCGAAGCCGTGCCCGCCTTCGATTGCGCCTTTGGCGCCTCAACGCCGACGCCCAACCTCGCGGTCCAGGGCGGCCTCGCCTTCGTCAGCGACCCGGAGAACGGCCGCATCCGCGAATACAATCTCGACACGCTGAAGCAGGGACTCGATCTGCCGGTCGGCGGCAAGCCCACCGTGATCGCCGGCGGCGCATCCGGCGGCTGACGACAGGCCGCGTTGTGCGGGACAAGCGTCCAAGCATCGCCAGCCCGCAGCCTTGCACGGCTGCGGGTCTTGCTGGTCCTTGCGTCTCCTCGGGCTTTCTCTGAGCAGGCTCAGCTCGCTGCCACCATTGCCGCCGCCAATGGCGCCACACAGGCCCTCGCACCAAGCAGCACCGGCATGGCGCGCTTCGGGCTCGGGCCGGGGCTGCTCGACCGTCGTCCCGACGACGTCTCGGGCTTCTCATGGTCACGCATGAGGCCGCGCTTGCGGAATCGGTCGCGCAGCGCATCCTGACGCTCGGCGCCCCGGGGGCGTCCTGAGATCCGACCGGGGGGACCGTGCGACAGCCATGACACCACGCTCCGTTTCGATCAGGGATGCGCGCGAGAGCGACCTTCCGGCCCTGGTCGCACTCGCCAATCACTATATCGAGCATACCAACGCCCTGTTCACGACCGAACTGCAGACGGTCGAGGGGCGTCGATCCTGGTTTGAGGGTTACGGCGCCGGCCGCTATCGCCTCCTCGTCGCCGAAGACGAGACGGGGCTCCTCGGCTGCACCTACAGCAGCCGCTATCGACCAACGCCCGCCTTCGATACGACCGTCGAAACCAGCATCTATCTGCAGCCGCACTGTCATGGTGCCGGGCTGGGCGCGAGGCTCTATGCCGCGCTCTTCGACATCCTGAGAACGGAAGAGGTGCATCTGGCGGTCGCCGGCGTCGCGCAACCCAATCCGGCATCCAATGCCCTGCACCGCAAATGCGGCTTCGAGGAAGTCGGCACCTTTCGGGAATACGCCCGTAAGCGCGGGGTCTGGATCAGCTCGACCTGGTTTCAAAAGCCGATCGCGTGAGCGCGCGGGCACCCAGGCCCTGCCGGCGAACGGGCAACCGGGGTGGTGTCGACAAGCCGCGACGGCGAGACCCTTCTTGGTAGGGAGCGCCCCTTGGACGGCGCATGCTCCCTCCGGCAAGAGGCCCGATCGATCGGTGAACAACGGCCACGCTCGAATTTGTGAAGTGGGGTCAGCGCCAGCGGCGCTTCTGTGACGGTAAGCCCGCAAGTCTCTGGATTCGCGACGCATTCGGCCCTCGCCCACGCGTTGCGGTCGCCCGGCAGAGGTCGTTCGGGGCCGGCAGCCACCCTTGCCTGCCCGCCGGCCGCCACCTTTATGGACAGGATGCCGAAGCAGGTCGCGCAGCCGGAGGGCTCGGAGCTTTCCGAGGGCCCACGCGCCTCCACCTGTCATCGCCACGGAACCGCGGAGACTGCGCCTTGAGCCATGATCGACCGACACGCCGCGCCGTTCTCGCGGGCGGCGCTACCCTCGCCGGGGCGGCGCTCCTGACGGGAGGGCCCGGTCTGCTGCTGCCCGCCCGGGCGCAGGGCCTCGCCCCCACGCCGACGATGCCGGGCGGCGCCAACAACTACATCCCCGGCGCGCCGATCGTCGGCCGCATCGGTGGCGGCGGCTTCTGGATGACAGGCACCGTGCGCCGGGCGGGCGACGGGGCGCCCCTGCCCGGGGTCCGCATCCAGATCTGGGCGCATACCACGGAGGGGCGCGAAAACGACCGCCACAGCCACGGCGCCACGCTGACCGCCGCGGATGGGACCTTCCGGCTGGAGATGCCCCAGATCATTCCGGCCTTCGGGCAAGCGCATGGCCATCTCGCCTATGAGGGAGACGGCTTCAAGACGGTCTTCCTGCGGCCCGTGATGGCTCGCTCGCGCGACACCAGCCTCAGCGCCCATTTCGTGCTCCAACCGGCCTGAGCGGCTTGCCGTCCGTCCGAAGGTTTCTTGTCTGGCTCGGGCTTGCGGTCGTCGCGGGGATCCCGATCGGTCTCGCCGCGGCGAGTCCCCTGCTCGCCTGGCGCGATGGCGTCTATATCGCGTCGAGCTTCGCCGGCATGCTCGCATTGGCGCTGCTGCTCGTTCAGCCGCTGCTGGCCGGGGGGTATCTGCCCGCGCTGCAGGCGCGGCGTGGCCGCCGCGTCCATGCCTGGCTGGGCATCGCCCTCCTCGCGCTGATCGGTCTCCATGTCGCGGGGCTGTGGCTGACGAGCGCGCCAGACGTGATCGACGCCCTGCTGTTTGCCTCCCCCACGCCCTTTTCCGCCTGGGGCGTCGTCGCGATGTGGGCCGCCTTCGCCGCGGCTGCGCTCGCGGCCCTGAAGACGCGCAGGCGACTCTCACCGCGGATCTGGCGCATCGGTCATACGCTGCTCGCGGTCGTGATCGTCATCGGCAGCGTCGTCCATGCCTGGCTGGTCGACGGGACGATGGAGCCGCTGTCGAAGGCGGCGTTCGGCCTGCTGGTGCTGCTGGCGACGGCCAAGGTCATCCTCGACCTGCGCGCCTGGACCCTGATCACCTCCCGTCGCCGGTCCAGCCACCTGCGGTAGACGCCGGCGCGGGAGGCTTGGCGGCCACTGGGCCTGCGTCCGGCCAGCCAGACCTTCGGGGGCAGCGTTTGCGCGAGGGTGCGCGTCTGCTGCTCGGCCGAAACCCGGCGCGTTCCCGTGACGCGTCAACGGAGCGTCCGCGACGCCGGCCCACGCGCCGCGCCTGAGACATAAAATTTCTGCAGAACGGCCTGATACAGAATAATATGATCGCGATCATGCCGAACGCGCACTGGATGGAGCGCTCGATGTTCTCGACCCGCAAGCTCACCGCCGATCTCGTGCAACTCGCGGACGCGCCGGCCTGCCTCTCGACCGCGGGCGTGAGCGGATCGCGATATCTGTCCGCGAATGCCGGCTATCTGCGGTTAATCGAGCGGGTTTGGCCGGAAATCCAGGGCAAGGAACTGCTGGCCACCGGCTCGGCCCTGAGCAGCGCGCAGCGCGACCGGCGCCAGTGGCTGCTCGAGACGAACGGATATTACGACGCCGAACCCGCCGAGTTGCGCTCGGCGACGGGCCGAATCATCGCCGTCGAAATCAGCTCTCAGAGGGTGTGGTGCAGCGGCGTCGCCTGCGATCTCGAATATTTCATGCCGTTGCCGCCCGAGAGAGCACCCCTCAGCGGCGCCGGACCCAGCGTCACATCGTCGCGCAGAGCGTGCTTCACACCCCGGTTCAGCGACAGCCTGACATCAATGAGCGGGCTGAACCGGCACATCCTGCTCGGACGCATCCTGTCGCTGGCCGCCGAAGGCGCGATGCTCGCCAGGCACCTGACGCAGCATCCGGACATCGTGGCCCCACTCACCGCCATCGCCGCGCGCCTGAGCGCGTTTCAGGTCGGCAACCGGGCGAGCCCCACCGGGATCGGCTTTGACTTTACCGAACTGGAGTATGAGCAACTGGAGGAACTGCTGCTCCAGACCTCAGGCGAGATCTGGCTGCTGATCCTGACCTGCGGCGATCGCGACATCGTCGAGGCGCTGCGATGCCTCGTTGCGAAGTACACCATGCCGAGGCCGGTGCTCGTCAGCCGGTGACGGACGCTGCCAGGCCCTCGGGCAGCGGCAGCACCTCTCTCATCCCACCGCCACGCAGACGCACTGCGATCGGCCGGCCGGCCGCATCCTCGAAGCGCAGCTCGCGCCAGCGCGGCGCCCTCGTGCCGGCGAGCGAGACAGCGACCGTCGCGACGCCGTCGCGCTTTTCGGCCACGACCGTGAGCAGGCAGGGCGGCGTCAGCGGCGGCTCGAGCACGCTCGCCCCGTCGTCATCATAGAAGTCAAGCCGGGCGGTTTCGCCGTCGGCCAGGGCGAGGCGCAGCGTCAGCGGTCCGATTTCGGTCGACAGCGCGGGTCCGAGCGGCAGGATCGAGCCGCCGCGCAGGAAGGCCGGGCAACGCCCCGGCGGCGCTTCGACCGTCACCGTCCGGCCGCCGGGATGGGGCGCGCCGGTCCAGAGATCAAACCAGCCTTCCGCACAGGCGGGCAGCCAGACCGCGCGCTGCGTCGCGCCCTTGTCGAGCACCGGCGCGACGAGGAGCCGCTCGCCGAGCAGGAAGGCGTCTTCCTCGGTGTAGCTTTCGGCCTGGTCGGGGAAATCGAGCGTCAGGGGCCGCAGGATCGGCTCGTGATCGCGATGCATCCGCCAGAGCAGATCATAGAACAGCGGCGTCAGGCGCTCGCGGAACGCCAGGCACGCCCGGATCTGCGGCAGCAGCTCAGGATACATCCAGGGCTCATTGGCGCTGCCATCGTCGTTCCAGGAATGGATCGTGAAGCGCGGCCAGAAGATGCCCTGCTCGATCCAGCGCAGGAACAATTCGGGCTCAGGCTTGGGGCCGGCGAAGCCGCCGATGTCATGGCCGAAATTGGCCAGCCCCGAGAGCGAGAAACCATGGCCCATGCGCAGGTTCCAGCGCAGCGTCTCCCAATTGGTGCGGTTGTCGCCGCTCCAGGTCTGGACATAGCGCTGCATGCCAGGCCCGCCGGAGCGCGAGATGAGATAGGGGCGCGTGCCGGGCGCGGCCGCCGTCTGCGCGATGGCGGAGGCGCGCATCATCAGATTGGTCTGGACCGGCCGTAATGTCGCGATCGTCGCCTTGTGGCCGGAGAGATCGCAGAGCGCAGCCTCGTCCCAGATCTCGAACTCGTTGTTGTCGTTCCAGGTCGAGTTGATGCCGTAGTCGATCAGCTGCTCCTTCACCTGGGTCGACCACCAGGCACTGGTCTTCGGGTTGGTGAAGTCGAGATAGGCCGCCGGGCCGCCCCAGAACTGCGTCACATGCGGCTTCGACGGGTCCTCGCTGTCGCGCACGAAGCCACCGAAAGCCTCGACCTCGGCGAAGCGCGGATGCTCCAGCAGCAAGGCCGGCTTGATGTTGGCGACGAGCTCGACCTGCGCGTCCCTGAACCGGGCGGTCACCGCCTTCGGATCGGGAAAGCGGTCGCGGTTCCAGGTGAAGACGCAGCGCTTGTCACCGACCAGCGTGTAGCCGGACGACATCTGGAAGGAGCCGCAGGGAATGCCGTGCCGCGCCAGCAGATCGAGGAAGCCGACGAGCTTGTCTGAGGCGTCGGGCGCGTCGGTGTAGGACATGGTCGAGCCGGAATACGGAATCGTCCAGCGCGGCGGAAAGGCGGCGCGCCCGGTCAGGGCCGTGAAGCGCTTGACCACGTCGCCGAGGCCCGGGCCCAGCACGACATAGAGGTCCAGATCGCCGTCGCAGGCTTCGAAGGAGCGGAACAGGTCGTGATAGGCGTCGAGCTCCTGGCCGAGGTCGAAGGCGCCGCGCGCGAGGTTGTCGTAGAACAGCCCGACGGCCTGCCCGCCACGGTCGGGCCGCACCGTCACCGACCAGGGGATGTGCTTGTAGAGCGGGTCCGAGCGGCCGGCATCGTAGCCGAGCGGGTCGGTCGCCCCCATGGCGAGCCGCCGGCCATGCTTGTCGGCGTCGCCGGACTTGTCGCCGAAGCCGTAGAAGCGCTCGCGCTCGTCGCGGACGAGATAGTGCCGGAAACGGTTCGAGCGGCGGTCGAAGGCATAGGCGTGGCTCGGCCGGTCCTTCAGCACGGATTCGAAAGGGGCATCGGGGGCGGAGCGGAGCTGCCAGTCCAGCATCAGGGGCGACCGGCGGATCCGCACGCGCAGCCGCGCCGTCTCGACCGTGATCGCGGCCTCGTCCTCCTCGATCGAGAAGGGCTCGCCGGGGAAGCCGGAGACGTCGAGCCGGTCGCGTCCGTCGATCGGGTCCGGGTCGCCGGTCCAGGCGATCTCCGGCGAGATCGACCAGGTCCTCGGCATCACAAGCCCACCCGGCCGTGTGATCAGCAGGCGCGCGAGATGTGCGTCGAGCAAATAGAGACGGGCGGAGTAGCCCGCCTCCAGCGCGAGATCGACATGGCTCGTGCCGGTTCCGGCGAGCCTCGCCCCGGTCAGCGGATGCATGGATGAAGCCTTACTTGATGAAGCCGAACAGGCGCGGCAGCCAGAGTGACAGCGCCGGCACATAGGTGACGACGAGCAGCGCGAAGGTGCTCGACAGGAAGATCGGGATCAGCGGCCGCGTGACCTTCTCGATCGACACCTTGGCGATGGCGCAGCCGATGAAGAGGGCGCTGCCGGTCGGCGGCGAGACGATGCCCAGGCACATGTTGAAGACCAGGATGACGCCGAAATGCACGGGATCGACGCCGAGCTGCGTCAGCACGGGGAGGAAGATCGGCGTGAAGATCAGGATGCCGGGGGTGAGGTCGAGGAAGGTGCCCATCAGCAGCAGGACAACGTTCACCAGCATCAGCGCGACATATTTGTTGTCGGAGATGGCGGTGATCCAGTCGCCGATCAGCTGCGGGATGCCGGCCAGCGACATGACATAGGCCATGGCGAGCGAGGTGCCGATCATCAGCGAAACCACCGCGGTGGCCTCGATCGTGTCGACGAGGATGCGGTAGAGATCGCCGAATTTCAGCTCGCGATAGATCGCCGCCAGGACCAGCGAATAGACCACCGCAATGGCGGATCCCTCGGTCGCGGTGAAGATGCCGCCGACGATGCCGCCGATGACGAGAACGATCAGCCCGAGGCTGGGCAGCGCGCTCAGCACGGCCGAGACCTTCTCGCGCAGCGGCAGCGGCGCCATCGGCAGGTAGCCGCGCCGCTTGGCCATGAACCAGACCGGAATCATCACGGACAGGCCCATCAGGATGCCGGGGATGTAGCCGGCCAGGAACAGCGCCGCGATCGAGGTGCCGCCGGAAACCAGCGAATAGACGATGAAAGCCCCCGAGGGCGGGATCAGCAGGCCCGTCGGGCAGGAGGAGATGTTCACCGCCGCCGAGAAAGCCGGATCGTAGCCCGCCTTGTCCTTCAGCGGCTGCATGGTGCCGCCGATGGCCGATGCGGCGGCGACGGCCGAGCCGGAGACCGTGCCGAACATCATGTTCGCGAGGATGGTGATCTGCGCCAGCGCGCCGGGCATCCAGCCGACGAAGACCTTGGCGCAGTCGATCAGGCGCCGCGCGATGCCGCCCCGGTTCATGATCGAGCCCGCCATGAAGAAGAACGGGATGGCGAGCAGCGCGAAGGAATCGAGCCCGGTCGCGATGCGCTGCGCGGTGACGGACAAGGCCGGCAAGGGCGGCATGATCGAGAGCAGCGCCGCGATCGCGGCCAGGCCCGTGGCGTGGCTGATCGGGACGCCGATGGCCATCAGCCCGATGAAGGCGACGGACAGGATGAGGGCGGGAGAAGCTTCCATGCCGGTCATGCCCGCTCAGTCGAGCGAGACCTCCTTGGCCGCGATCTCCTGACCGCTGGCGACCTCGCAGACCACCAGCACCGCGTAGATCGCGGTCAGCAGGCCCGAGAGCGGGATGATGGCGTAGACATAGGCCACCGGGAGCAGCATCGCCGGCGAGACCTGGCCGAGCCGCAGATTGCGCTCGACCAGAAGCCAGCCGCCCCAGACCAGCACGACGAGCGCGAAGACGATGACCAGCCCGGCGATCAGGATGTCGAAGCCGCGACGGACGCCGCGCGGCGCCATGTCGATCAGGCCCGTGATGGCGATGTGTCCGCGCTTGCCCAGCACATAGGCGGCGCCGAGCAGGCTGACCCAGATGAACAGGAAGCGCGAGAGTTCGTCGGTGAAGGACGTCGACGAGTTCAGGAAATAGCGCCCGACAACCTGCCAGACCACGCAGGCGAGCATGACGAGCGTCATCGGCACGGCGAGGGCCAGAACGAAGACGTCGAGCGTGCGGTGGATGCGGTGGAGCATGGCGGGACCTGACCGGGAGAGCGGCGCGCGATCCTCCCCTCTCCCGCCCCGGGAGAAGGGAGGACGCGCCTGTCGGCTTACTGCAGAGCCTGGATCTTCTCGGCGAGCGCGGCGACAGCCGGCACGGCCTTGAGGTCGTCGTACATCGGCTGGACGGCCTTGCGGAACGCCGGCTTGTCGGCCTCGACGAAGGTCACGCCCATCTTGACGGCGTCGCCTTCGGCCTTGTCGAGTTCCTTCTGCCAGTTCTCGTTATGGGCCTTGGAGGAATCGAGCGCCGCCTGGCGGACCAGTTCCTGCTGCTCGGGCTTCAGCTTGCCGAAGGTGACGCCGGAGGCGAGCACGACGTCGGGCACGCGGGTGTGCTCGTTGCGCGAATAGAACTTCATCACCTCGCCATGCTTGGCCAGCGTCAGCGCGGTGACGTTGTTCTCGGCCCCGTCGACAACGCCCGACTGCAGCGCGGTGTAGAGCTCGCCCCAGGCCAGCGGCGTCGCGGCGGCTCCCAGCAGGTTGACCATGCGGGTCGTGATCGGGCCGGGCTGGACGCGGATCTTCAGGCCCTTCAGGTCCTCGGGCGTCCGGATCGCCTTCTTGGCGTAGAAGGAGCGCGTGCCGTTGTCCTGATAGGCGAGGCCGAGCAGCGCCTTGGCCTTGCCGGCATCGAGGATCTCGCGACCGATCGGCCCGTCCACGACCTTGAAGAAATGGTCCTTGTCGCGGAACAGGAAAGGCGTGTCGAACACGCCGAAGGCGGGCTCGAACGCCGCCAGCGGCGACGCGTTGGCATGGGCGAAGTCGAGCGCGCCGGCCTGGAGCTGCTCCAGGAGTTCGCGCTGCTGGCCGAGCTGGCCGGCCGGGAAGACCTTGATCTCGATGTCGCCCTTCGAGCGCTCGGCGACGAGCTTGGCGAAGAGTTCGAGGGACACGTCGACCGGGTGGCCCTTGGCGAGACCGTGACCGAGGCGCAGCGTGGTCTTGGCCTGCGCCATGGGGGCGGCCGCGAGCGCGGCGGCGGCCAGGCCGGCGATCAGGATGGTGCGTCGTGTGGTGCTCATCTGCGTGTCCTCCGCGTCGTGTTCTGGTTGTGGGGTTTCGTGGTCTCGGCCGGGCCTGTCCGGTCTCGACGCCGTGCGGTTCATGCCCCAGCAGGGGTCTGCTGCTGCGCCAGTTCGGAATAGCGCTCCGAAAGGGTGGTGAAGGCTTTCTTCCGGGTGGTCTTGTCGGCGGCGATCAGGCCCTTGAGGTTCCAGCCGCGCTGATAAGCGGTCTGCCGCCGCTCGGTCCGGAAATCGTAGAGAATCCATGGGCAGAAGCCGCGCACATAGGGCGCGCTCTCGACCAGATCGAGCTGGCGCTCGTAGAGATCGGCCTGATGGGTCTCGCCGAAGAGTTCGCCCGGCCGCCCCTCCCGCCCGGCGACGGCGTCGGCGCCCGTCTCGGTGATGACCAGCGGCTTGTCGAGGTCGGAATTGGCGAAGAGCCTCTTCAACCCGTCGAGCGAGGGCTCGTACCAGCCGAAATATTCGTTGAGCCCGATCACGTCGAGCGCCTCCGAGAGCCTGTCCTCGACGCGGAAATGCTCACGGTTGATCAGGCAGGCCGCGGAGACGAGGCGGGTCGGGTCCATCTCGCGGCAAGAGGCGGCGAGCCCGCTCATGAAGGCGAGCCGCGCATCGGTGTCGGCATTCTCGTTGCCGACGCCCCAGATCACGATGCTGGCGCGGTTGCGATCGCGGCGGATCATCTCGCGCAGCTGGTTGTCGGCGTCGGCGAAGGTGTCGGGATTGGCGAAATCGATCGCCCAGTAGACCGGCACCTCCTCCCAGAGCAGGAGCCCGACCTCGTCGGCGATCCGCGCAGCGAGTTCGTGATGTGGATAATGCGACAGCCGCAGGAAATTGGCGTTGAGCGCCTTGGCATCGGCAAAGCGGCGGCGGATGTCGGCCTCGGTCGAAACCTTGCCGAGGTCGCGGTCGTCCTCGTGGACGCAGATGCCGCGCAGGAAGATGTCCTCGCCGTTGAGCAGGATGCGCTGGCCCTCGACCCGGATCTCGCGGAAGCCGACGCTGTCGGCGACCTCGTCCTCGCCGAAGGACAGGCGCACCGGATAGAGCTTCGGGCGGGCCGGGCTCCAGAGCTCGGGCGCCGCGTCGAATTCGATCCGGCCGACGCCCTCCGACACCGGGATCGCGACATCCTCCGCCAGCCCGTCGATGCGCAGCCGCGCCGTGCCGCTGGCCGGCCCGGAGAGCGTGACGTCGACGGCGATGCGCCGGCCCTGCGAGCCTGGGACGAGCGCGACCCCGAAATCGCGGATGAATACCGCCGGCACACGCAGCAGCCCGACCTCGCGGTAGAGGCCGCCATAATTGAACCAGTCGGTATGGTTCATCGGCACGCGCTCGGGCCGGCGCCGGTTGTCGACATTGATCTGCAGCCGGTTCGCGCCCGCCGCCAGATGCCCGGTCAATTCGATGAAGAACGGCGTGGAGCCGCCGCGATGGCTGCCGATGAAGACGCCGTTGAGGAAGACGCGCGCCTCGTAATTGGCCGCGCCGACGCGCAGGAACACGCGCTCCCCGGCCCGGCCCGGCGCGAAGGCCACTTCACGGGTGTACCAGGCGCCGCCCTCGAAATAGGTCCATTCCGGGCGCATCACGTTCCAGCAGGAGGGAACGGTCGTGGTCTGCCAGGCGCCGTCGTCGTAGTCACGCGGGGTCGTCCAGCCGCCGATCGGATCGGGCGCGTCCTCGAACCAGCGCTGGCGCAGCCCCTCGTCATGCATGTCGAGCACGAAGTTCCAGGTGCCGTCGAGCGATTCGAGCCTGCGGCCGGCGACGCTGATCAGATCACGCCAGCCGACGCGCCCCTCCGAGAAGGGAGCGGCATAAGCCTCGTCATGGAGATGGTGATAGGGATCGTGCCCCGGTTGGAGCACGAGCCCGCCGTCGCCGCCGGCAGCGATCATCTCGACCTTGGCGTCCATCCCGATGACACGTCTTTTTAGAAGGAAAACGATTTCCTCAATCCTAGACAAGCGCCGCCTTTCTGGCAACCATGCGCCGACCCCGTCATGAAGCGGGCCGAAGTCCGGAAGGCGTCGCAGGCTTTGAGCGATCACGTGACCAGCAAGTCGGGCGGCGCGCGCCCGGTCTCGATCGCCATGGTGGCGCGCCGCGCCGGCGTCTCGATCGCGA
>NZ_JAUXYO010000158.1 GCF_030694325.1 Allobosea sp.
CGCTGCGCCGCGAACGGCGCAGCCAGCGCCCCTGCCGCTCGCCGACGAGCAGCTGCGGCCCGGGAGCCGGCACCGGCAGACGCGCAGCGGACATCGCCGCCGCTGTCTTGACCGATCGAGGGAGGCGACCTCCACCATCCATGTGACGCGTTCACCGAAGTTGAGCCCGCATGGGCAGCCAGGGCGGCGCTGGTCCGATTCGGTCTGGCCGGGCCGTCCTGGAGCCTCGCCGCAGGGGTGAAACACGCTGTTTCAGGTCCCTGGCGGATAGCGGTTCTGCAGACGTCCCGGCACCCGATTGCTTGATGCGCCGTTAACGACCACTCTTCGATCTGCTGGTAAATTTTTGGTAAAGGTTGCGGCCGGGAGATGGGGATCGCGCGTGGATTCTTCGTTGTCGCGACGACCGGCGAAGCACTGGGCCGAAGCGGCCCTCAGGCCACCCCGATCCGCTTGATCTCCCAGTGGAGATCGAGGCCGGAATGGACCTTCACGCGTCGCCGGACCTCTTCGCCCAGCCCTTCGACATCGGCCGCTGTCGCACCGCCGGTGTTGATCAGGAAATTGCAGTGCATCTCCGAGACCTGCGCGCCGCCGATCCGCAGGCCGCGACAGCCGGCGGCGTCGATCAGCTGCCAGGCCTTGCCGCCGGGCGGGTTCTTGAAGGTCGAGCCGCCGGTGCGCTCCTTGATCGGCTGCGCGGCCTCGCGCGCCGCGGTCACGCGGTCCATCTCGGCCTGGATTGCCGCCCGGTCGCCCGGCCGCCCCTGGAACAAGGCCGAAGTGAAGATGATGTCCTGGGTGTCGACCCCGCTGCTGCGATAGGAGAAGCCCATCTCGGCATGGGAGAGCGTCACGAGCGCGCCGGCCCGCGTCACGCCGCGCGCCTCGACAAGCACGTCGGTGGTCTCGCCGCCATGGGCGCCGGCATTCATCCGCAGCGCCCCGCCGATGCCACCGGGGATGCCGCGGTAGAAGGCCAGCCCGTCCAGCGCCGCATCGGCCGCCGCCCGCGCGAGCTTGACATCTGGCACCGCAGCCCCAGCCCGCAGCCGGTCACCGGGCTCGAGCGCAATCTCACCGAAGGCCTTGCCGCCGAGTCGGATCACCAGCCCCGGAATGCCGCCATCGCGGACGATCAGGTTCGACCCGAGCCCGACCACCGTCAGCGGGATCTCGGGCGGCAGGCCCGCCAGGAGATGCGCGAGATCGGCCTCGTCGGCCGGCGTGAACAGCATTTGGGCCGGGCCGCCGACCCGAAACCAGGTCAGCGGCGCCATCTCGGCATTGGCCAGCAGACGGCCGCGCAGCTCGGGCGCCGCGGCACGGATGGTGGGGGTGATGTCCTCGAAACTCATGCGGCCGGCTTCTGCGGCGGCAGCGCCGCCAGTTCCGCCGGCAGGGCATAGGCCCATTGCGTGATGTTGCCGGCGCCGAGGAAGACGACATAGTCGCCCGGGCCGGCCAACTCGGCGATCATGCCGGGGAGTTGCTCCGGCCCTTCCAGCGGCAGGGCGTGGCGGTGTCCGCGCGCCTTGATGCCCGAGACCAGCGAATCGCGGTCGGCGCCCGCGATCGGGGCCTCGCCCGCCGCATAGGTGTCGGCCACGATCACCGTGTCGGCATCGTTGAAGCAGGCGGCGAAATCGTCGAACAGGCTGGCCAGGCGCGTATAGCGATGCGGCTGCACGATCGCGATCACCTTGCCCTTGGTCGAGGCCCGCGCTGCCTTGAGCACCGCCGCGATCTCGACCGGGTGGTGGCCATAATCGTCGAAGATCAGCGCGCCGTTCCATTCGCCGGTCTTGGTGAAGCGGCGCTTGACCCCGCCAAAGCCGGCGAGCGCGGCGCGGATGCGCTCGACCGGGATGCCGAGATCATAGGCCACAGCGATCGCCGCCGTGGCGTTGAGCGCGTTGTGGTGGCCCGGCATCGGCATGATCAGGTCGCGGACCACTTCGTCGCGGCCGCGCTTGCGGTCGCGGATCAACAAGGTGAACTTCGCCTGCCCGCCCGAGAGATCGATGTCGATCAGCCGGAAATCGGCCTGCGGGTTCTCGCCATAGGTGACGACGCGGCGGTCCTCGATCTGCCCGACCAGCCCCTGCACGGTGGGATGGTCGATGCACATCACGGCGAAGCC
>NZ_JAUXYO010000165.1 GCF_030694325.1 Allobosea sp.
GCGCGCGAGGTCGCCGACGCGCAGGGGCTGGCGGGAGCGGTGCATCGCTGGCTGAGCGACCCCGCCAGCGCGCGCCAGGCCGCGCGTGCCGCCGCCCAGACCAGCGCCGAACTGGGCGGCGCGCTCAACCGCACGATCCAGGCACTGGAGCCCCTGCTGATGCGGATGGCGCTCGGCCAGCGCGACGGCGCCGCCTGATGCGGGCGCCCGCCTTCTGGTGGCGCCGGCCGAGCCTGCTCTCCCGGCTGCTTGCCCCGATCGGATGGGTCTATGGCGCGATCACGCTGCGGCGCATGCGGCGGCCGGGCGCCGACTGCGGGGTACCCGTCATCTGCGTCGGCAACTTCGTTGCAGGTGGCGCCGGCAAGACGCCGACCGCCATCGCGCTGACCGACATCCTGACACAGCGCGGCGAAACGCCCTTCGTGCTGATGCGCGGCTATGGCGGGTCCCTGCCCGGCCCGGTCGAGGTCCACCCCGAACACCATGCCGCCCACGCGGTCGGCGACGAGCCGCTGCTGATGGCGCGCCATGCCCGCACCGTCATCGCGCGCGACCGCGTCGCGGGAGCGAGCCTCGCCCGGGCGCTGGGCGCCAGCGTCATCGTGATGGATGACGGCCTGCAGAACCCGGCGCTGGTCAAGCGGTTGAGGCTCGCGGTGGTCGACGGCGCGTCCGGGGTCGGCAATGGCCTGTGCCTGCCGGCGGGGCCCCTGCGCGCGCCGCTGGAGGGGCAACTCGGAGAGGTCGACGCCGTGCTGGTGATCGGTGCCGGAGGGCCGGGGGCTGCGGTCGCCGCCGCGGCGGCGGCACGCGGCATCGCCACGCTCGGCGCGCGGCTCGCCCCCGATCCCGCCGTGGTCGCGCGTCTCGCGGATCAGCCGGTGCTGGCCGTGTCGGGCATCGGCAGGCCAGAGAAGTTCGCGGCGACCTTGAGGGAGGCCGGCGCGCGGATCGTGGCCGAGCGGGCCTATGGCGATCATCACGCCTATCGTCGCGACGATGTCCGGGCGGTGGTCGCGGAGGCCGCGCTCTATGACAGCCTGATCGCCACCACGGAAAAGGACTGGGTGAAGCTCGCGCCGCTCTGGCCGGATGAGGAGCGCGGGCGGCTCCTGCCCGTGCCCGTCAGGCTGGTGTTCGACGCACCCGAGCGCATCGAGGCGCTGCTTGCCGGTGCTGCCGGCTCAACCCCTGCCGGCGCGACGTAGCCTCAACTGCACGGCTTCAGGCGAGGCATAGGCCTCCTGCCAGTCCACCGACCAGTAGCGCAAATCCTCGATGCGGATGGGCGCGCCGGTCACCGCGCAACGGACGAAGGCGCCGGGGCGCACGACGCGGAATTCGCCGTGGCCGTAGTCCAGGGCGGCTTCAGGTCCCGGTATCGGGGCGCGTTCGCTGATGTTCATGACAATCTATCTAAAACATTGATCCACGGAGGCAATGCCGGGATAATCCCGATCCGTGATAGCGCCCCCGCCGACGAAGTCCAGCCTCGTGACACTTTGCCTCGTACGCATCGCCGCCGCTCTGGCCGGCCTGTCGCTGCTGACCAGCGCCGCGCTCGCGGGCGGCTACGAGCGCGTGCGCCTGCCGAGCTATGACGGCGATCTCGACGCCGTGCTCTACCGGCCGAAGGGACCGGGGCCGTTCCCGGCGGTCGTCGCCCTGCATGGCTGCGGCGGCCTGTTTCGTGAAAGCGGCAGGCTCTCGCTGCGCCATTCCGACTGGGGCGAGCGGCTCGCAGCCGAAGGCTATGTCGTCCTGATGCCGGACAGCTACGGCTCGCGCCGGCTGGGCTCGCAATGCGGCGTCAAGGAGGTCACCGTGCGGGCCAGCCGCGAACGCGTCGCGGACGCCGCGGCTGCGCGGCACTGGCTGCAGTCGAGACGCGACGTGCTGGCCGACCAGGTCGCCCTGCTGGGCTGGTCGGGCGGCGGTTCGTCCGTGCTGGCCGCCATCCGCACGGATCGCCGGCCGGCCGATGAGCGACCCGATTTCAGCCGGGCGATCGCCTTCTATCCCGGCTGCAGGACGCAATCGGAGTCCGCGAGCTTCATGGCGCGGCTGCCGGCGATGATCCTGATGGGCGACGCCGACGACTGGACGCCGGTCGGCCCCTGCGACTTCCTGGCGAAGGCCGCGCGAGCCCGGGGCGAAAAGGTCGAGATCGTGATCTATCCGGGCGCGCTGCATGATTTCGACCATCCGCGGCTGGAGGTGAAGGAGCGCAGCGACATCGCCTTCTCCGCGACCGGCACCGGCAAGGCGACCGTCGGCACCAATCCCGAAGCGCGCGAAGACGCGATCAAGCGGGTCAAGGCCTTCCTGAAGGGGCTCTGAGGCGAGCGTCGATCAGAACAGGTCGCCCTGCGCCGTCTTCGGCCCATCGCGCCGGGCGGGACGGGCCGAACGGGCAGGCCCCTCCCCGCCCCCTGCCACGACCACACCGAAGCGCCCGCCCGCGACCTGCACGCCGAGCGCCTGGCCGGCGCGCAGCTGCGCCGGATCGCGGATCACGGCCCCCGCCTCGTCGCGCACCAGCGCATAGCCGCGCGCCAGCACCGCCTCGGGCCCGAGCGAGGCGAGCAGCGACACCGCGGACCGCAAGCGCTCCCGGCGGCGCATCAGGCTTTGCGCGAACGCCCGCTGAAGGCGCGCTTCCAGCGCCGGCAGACGCTCGCCGCGCAGGGCGACCCCGCGGGCCAGGGCCTTTGCCGCGCGTTGCTCGAGTTCCTGCAGTCGCCGCCGAGCCTCGGCGATCCGGCGGCTCTCGGCGGACAGCGCGGCGTTGCGCGCCTGCGCCAGCACGCGCCCATAGCCTTCGAGCCGAGCCCGCAGCGCCGCGAGGCGCGCCAAGGGCGACTGACGCGCCAAGCGCTGCGCGGCGAAGCCGAGCTTCTGTTCGTGCTTGCGGGCATTGGCCGCCAGCGCCGGGGCGAGCCGGGCCGAGGCGAGATCGAGCCGCTGGCGCGGGCCCGACAGCACCGCCTCGGGGCCGGGCAAGGCACGGGCGAGCGCGCGCAGATCGCTGCGGCGGCGGTCGGAGAGGCGGCGCATCGCACCGGCCTGGCGGCGCGCGAGGTCGGCAACGAGGCTCATCAGCTCGGCCCGCACGGGCACGACCTTCTCGGCCGCGCCGGTCGGCGTGGGCGCACGCAGATCGGCGGCGTGGTCGATCAGGGTGACGTCGGTCTCGTGGCCGACCGCCGAGACCAGCGGGATCAGCGAGGCGGCCGCGGCACGGACCACGATCTCCTCGTTGAAGCCCATCAGGTCTTCGAGCGAGCCGCCGCCGCGGGCGACGATGATGACGTCGGGCCGCGGGATGCGCCCGCCCTCTGGCAAGGCGTTGAAGCCGGCGATGGCGGCGGCGACCTCGGCCGCGCTCGTCTCGCCCTGCACCCGCACCGGCCAGACCAGGACATGGCGGGGAAAGCGGTCCTCCAGCCGGTGCAGGATGTCTCGGATGACGGCGCCGGTCGGCGAGGTGACGACGCCGATCACACGGGGCAGATAGGGGATGAGCTGCTTGCGCTCCTGCGCGAACAGCCCTTCCGCCGCCAGTTTGCGGCGGCGTTCCTCGAGCAGCGCCATCAGCGCGCCGATGCCGGCGGGCTCGAGCGAGTCGATGATGATCTGATAGCTCGACTTGCCGGCGAAGGTGGTGATCTTGCCGGTGGCGATGACCTCGAGGCCCTCCTGCGGCTTCGTCTTCAGCCGGCCGAAGACGCCCTTCCAGATCACCGCATCTATCTTGGCGTTGGCATCCTTCAGCGAGAAATAGACATGGCCCGAGCCGACCGGGCCGCGATAGCCCGAAATCTCGCCGCGCACGCGCACGAAGCCGAAGGCGTCCTCCAGCGTGCGCTTGAGCGCGCCGGAGAGGTCCGAGACCGACCATTCGGGGGTGTTGCCGACGGGCTTGGGCGATTCGCTGTCCATGGCGCGACCATAGCGGCGCCGGAGCGGCCGCAGAAGCGTTGCCGTCGCGCCGCGCGGCGGCTATTGCCGCATCGACTCTTGGCCCATCACAGCCCTCATCCTGAGGAGCCGCGGCACGCGGCGTCTCGAAGGATGGTCCAGCGCGCACTGGAGCATCCTTCGAGACGCGTTCCTACGGAACGCTCCTCAGGATGAGGGCTTGCAAGACCAGCCCTGCGGATTGGAATGACGATGAAGATTCTTCTGATCGGATCGGGCGGCCGCGAGCATGCGCTTGCCTGGGCCATCTCGGCCTCGCCGCTCTGCGACCGGCTCTTCATCGCGCCCGGTAACCCCGGCACCGCGCGATGCGGGGAGAATGTCGTCATCGACATCGCGGACCACGGCGCTGTCGCCTCCTTCTGCAAGCTGCAGGGCATCGGACTGGTCGTCGTCGGGCCTGAGGGACCGCTGGTCGCCGGCCTCGCCGACGATCTCGCGGCGGCCGGCCTCAAGGTCTTCGGCCCCTCGAAAGCCGCAGCCCAGCTCGAAGGCTCGAAGGCCTTCACCAAGGAGCTCTGCGCGCAGTTCGGCATCCCGACCGCGGGCTTCGGCCGCTTTGCAGACGCAGCCTCCGCCAAGGCCTATGTCGCGTCACAGGGTGCACCGATCGTGATCAAGGCCGACGGTCTCGCCGCCGGCAAGGGCGTGGTCATGGCGGAGACAATCGACGAGGCGAATGAAGCGATCGAGATGATGTTCGGCGGCGGGCTGGGCGCGGCCGGCGCCGAGGTCGTCATCGAGGAGTGGATGATCGGCGAGGAGGCGAGCTTCTTCGCGCTCTGCGACGGGACGAACGCGCTGGCGCTCGCCTCGGCGCAGGACCACAAGCGCGTCGGCGACGGCGACACGGGACCCAACACCGGCGGCATGGGCGCCTATTCGCCGGCCCCGGTAATGACGCCCGCCATGGAAGCGCGCGTCATGAAGGAGATCATCGCGCCGACGCTGGCGGGCATGGCCCAGCGCAGAACGCCCTTCAAGGGCGTGCTCTTCGCCGGGCTGATGATCACCGCGCAGGGGCCGAAGCTGATCGAATACAATGTCCGCTTCGGCGACCCCGAATGCGAGGTGCTGATGCCACGGCTGAAGAGCGACATCGTGCCGGCGCTGCTCGCCGCCTGCGACGGCGTGCTCGACAACATCACACTGCGCTGGTCGGACGAGGCGGCGCTGACGGTGGTGCTGGCGGCGCGCGGCTATCCGGGCAAGCCGGAGACGGGCAGCGTCATCAGGGGTGTCGAGACAGCGGCGGCACTCGACGACGTGCTCGTCTTTCATGCCGGCACGAAGCAGGATGGCGCGGGCGCGCTGCTGGCGGCGGGTGGGCGCGTGCTCAATGTCGTCGGGCTGGGCAAGACGGTGCGCGAAGCGCAGGCGCGTGCCTATCGCGGCGTCGATGCGATCGACTGGCCGGAAGGCTTCTGCCGCCGTGACATCGGCTGGCAGGCGGTCACGCGCGAGCGCGAAGGCTGACGGAGGCGGGGCAATCGTGTATATACAGCGCAGGATCCGATATATACGGAGGCTTCGATGGCAATCCTCATCAAAGACGCCGAGACGGACCGTATCGTCCGGGAGCTCGCGGCGCGCACGGGTCGCACGATCAAGGACGCCGTGCGTTTCGCTGCGGAGCGCGAACTGGCCGAGCTCCCGCGTGGCGAAGGGCGCATCGATCTCGTCAAGCTCGAGGAAACGCTTGCGCGTCTTCGTTCCTATCCGGTCACGGATGACCGGTCGGCCGATGAGATCCTTGGCTATGATGAAAACGGACTGCCGGCGTGATTGTCGCCGATAGCTCGGCCATCGTCGCGATTGCCTTTGGCGAGCCAGAGGCTGCCTATTTCCAAAGGCTGCTGACCGATGCCTCCGATTGTGTCTGCTCTGCCGTCACCTTCACCGAATGCGTGATGGTCCTGATCGGAAAACGGGCCACGACGCCCTTGCGCGAAGTGGAGGTGCTCTTCGACGACCTCAAGGTTCGGCCCGCCGCGCTCGATGTCGAGCAAGGCCGCCTGGCCAGCGAAGCCTTCGTTCGCTTCGGAACGGGCCGCCACCCGGCCAGCCTCAATCTCGGCGACTGCTTCTCCTACGCGCTGGCCAAATCGCTGAACGCACCGCTGCTCTACAAGGGCATTGATTTCAGCCATACCGATATCGTCTCGGCTGCTGCCACAGGAGCCCGTCCATGAGCAATCTCGACAGCCTCTTCCCGGGGTTCTCCGGCCGCTGGATCAGCGGGCCCGTCGGCAAGATCTTCGCCCGCGTCGGCGGCGAAGGGCCGCCGGTCGTGCTGATCCACGGCTTTCCGCAGACCCATGCCGAATGGCACAAAATCGCCGGCGAGCTGGCGAAAACCCACACCGTGGTCTGCCCGGATCTGCGCGGCTATGGCTGGTCGATGGCGCCGCATGGCGATGGCGGGCTGGAGACCTATACCAAGCGCGCCATGGGCGAGGACATCGTCGCGGTGATGCAGGCGCTCGGACATCTGCGCTTTTCCGTCGTCGGCCATGACCGCGGGGCGCGCGTCGCCTACCGGCTGGCGCTGGACCACCCCGGCCGTGTCGAGAGGCTGGCGCTGCTCGACATCCTGCCGACGGTCTCGATGTGGGACGGCATGAATGCGGGCCGCGCCATGCAGGTCTATCACTGGACCTTCCTGGCCCAGCCGGAGCCGGTGCCGGAGAACCTGATCAAGGCCGATCCGCTGGGCTGGCTCGACCATACCATCGCGAACTGGACGCGGGCCAAGTCGCTCGATCTGTTCGACCCGCTGGCGATGCAGGCCTATGGCGAGTCCTTCAATGACCCCGCCCGGATCCATGCCGCCTGCGAGGATTACCGCGCCGGCGCGACCACCGATGTCGAGCAAGACCGGGTCGATCTCGCCGCGGGCAACCGCATCCTCTGCCCGACGCTCATTCTGTGGGGCGAGGCCGGCATCCCGGCAAAGGGCGCCAGCCCGCTCGAGATCTGGCGCGAGACCTTCGCGCCCCAGGCAGAAGGACAGGCGATCGAAAGCGGGCATTTCCTGCCCGAGGAGAACCCGGCGGCGACGCTGGCTGCGCTCGCGCCCTTCCTGGCGCAACCCATTGCCTGAAGCGCGGCGAAGGGCCAGATCCGGGTGATGCCGCGCCGTCAGCCCCGACCTCCCGAGACCAAGGCGCATGACGGGGCCCTCGTGCGACCGCCGCAGCCGGGCCAGCCCGAACTCGCCCTCGTGCTCGGAGCCGGCGGCGCACGCGGCCTCAGCCATATCCCGGTGCTGGAGGCGATCGACGAACTCGGCGTCCGCCCGACGCTGATCGCCGGCTGCTCGATGGGCGCGATCGTCGGCGCCGCCTATGCCGCCGGACTGTCGGGCCGTGAGCTGCGCGAGCATGCGACGATGGCCTTCCGCGACCGGGCCAAGGTGATCGCGCGGCTGCTCGATGCCCGTATCGGCAAGTTCACCGACCTGATGCGCGGGCTCGGCAATCCGGTGCTGATCGACGGTGAGCGGATGCTGGACCTGTTCTGGCCCGAGGCCGTGCCGGACCGTTTCGAGGACCTCGCCATCCCCTTTCTGGCGACGGCGACCGACTATCATCTCCATGCCGAGGTCGCGCTCGGCCGCGGCCCGCTGACGCCGGCCGTGGCCGCCTCGCTGGCGATCCCGGGGCTGGTGCGTCCCGTCGTGATCGAGGGGCGCGTGCTGATCGACGGCGGTGCGATCAACCCCCTGCCCTATGACCGGCTGATGGCGCCGGGCAGGATCGTCATGGCGGTCGACACCAGCGCGCCCGCCACCGTCAGCGAGCCCCGGGTTCCAAGCCCGCTGGA
>NZ_JAUXYO010000262.1 GCF_030694325.1 Allobosea sp.
GCTTGAGCACGACCTCGGCGACGCTGAGGGGCCCGGCATCGAGGATCATCTCGTCGGCCGCGACCTCGCCGACCTTGACGACGCGATGGCCGGGGTTGGCCTTGAACTCGCGCGCGACCAGTGCATCGACCGGGAGCAGGATCTCGCAGCCGGCGGCTTTTGCCTTCGCCTCGATCTCGCGCGCGGTGGCGACGAGGTCATGCTCGCAGAGCGACTTGCCGACATCCAGCCCACGCGCGGCGAGGAAGGTGTTGGCCATGCCGCCGCCGATGGCGAGGACGTCGACTTTCCTGACGAGGTTGCCGAGTAGGTCGAGCTTGGTCGAAACCTTCGCCCCGCCGACGATCGCCATGACCGGGCGGGCGGGATTGTCGAGTCCGGCGGAGAGCGCCTCCAGCTCCGCCTGCATGGTGCGGCCGGCATAGGCCGGCAGGACATGGGCGAGGCCTTCGGTCGAGGCATGCGCCCGGTGCGCCGCCGAGAAGGCGTCGTTGACGTAGAGGTCGCCATTGGCGGCGAGCGCCTTGACGAAATCGGGGTCGTTCTTTTCGTCGCCGGCGTGGAAGCGGGTGTTCTCCAGCAGCAGGACATCGCCGTTCTTGGCGGCCGCGACGGCCCGGGCGACGTCGTCGCCGATGCAGTCGTCCACGAAGGTCACGGGCTGGCCGAGCGCATGGGCCAGCGCCGGCACGACCTGCTTCAGGCTGTTCTTCGCGTCGGGGCCCTTGGGGCGGCCGAAATGGGCGAGCAGGATGACCTTGGCGCCCTTGGCTGACATTTCGCGGATGGTCGGCAGGATGCGGTCGATGCGGGTCGCGTCGGTGACCTTGCCGTCCTCCATCGGGACGTTGAGATCGACGCGGACCAGCGCGCGCTTGCCGGCGAGATCGGCGTCGTCGAGGGTCTTGAAGGCGGTCATCGAACGAGCAGGCTCCCGAAAAGGCCGGGTACGCCGAAGCGCAGCACGAGCACGGTCAGTGCCACCGTCAGCAGCGCTGTGATGATCGCGGTGGTGAAGAGCGTGGCGGCGCGCGGCGTCGCATCGACGCGGTCACGCAGGGCTGCGATCTCGCCGCGGATGGCGGCGAAGTCCATCGTGCCGGCGGCGGCGTCGACCTTGTGGGCGCTGCGCTCGAGCGAGGCCTCGGCGCGGGTCAGAACGGCCTCGTAGCGGGCGAACTTCTCCTCGATGCGGGCCGCCTTCTCCTCGATGCGGGAGAGCTGGTCGAGCTGGCGCGGCTCCGTCACGGGGGCGGCCTCGGTGGCCGGTGCGGGAGAGCCGATGCTCACGGGTGCGCCGTAGCCGGGGGCAGGCGTGACGGTGGTCGGCATCGAGGTATCCGCAGGCGACGCGACGGTCGGCTCGATCTTGGCCATGGTCGTTCCGTTCGATTCGAGACAGGAGCGAGGCCGCGCCGGGGCGGCGCGGCCTCGAAAGGGCGTGCGATCAGAGCAGCTTGCCCATGGCGACGGCGGTGTCGCTCATGCGGTTCGAGAAGCCCCACTCGTTGTCGTACCAGGCGACGACGCTGACGAACTTGTCGTCCATGACCTTGGTCTGGTCGAGCGCGAAGGTCGACGAGGCCGGATCGTGGTTGAAGTCGATCGAGACGTTGGGCTGGTCGGTGACGGCCAGAATGCCCTTAAGGGGACCGCGCTTGCTCGCCCTGACGATCGCGTCGTTGATCTTCTCGACCGTGGTCTTGCGCTTGGCGAGGAACTTGAAGTCGACCATCGAGACGTTGGGGGTCGGCACGCGCACGGAGGAGCCGTCGAGGCGGCCCTTCAACTCGGGGATGACGAGGCCGATCGCCTTGGCGGCGCCGGTCGAGGTCGGGATCATCGAGAGCGCGGCGGCGCGGCCGCGGTAGAGATCCTTGTGCATCGTGTCCAGCGTTGGCTGGTCGCCGGTATAGGCATGGATCGTGGTCATGAAGCCCTTGTCGATGCCCACCGCGTCATGGAGCACGCGCACGATCGGCGCGAGGCAGTTGGTGGTGCAGGAGGCGTTCGAGACGACGACGTGGTCGCTGGTCAGCGCGCCGTTGTTGACGCCGAAGACGACGGTGAGGTCGGCGCCGTCGCAGGGAGCCGAGACGAGAACGCGCTTGGCGCCGGCGGCGAGATGGGCCGAGGCCTTGTCCTTGGTGGTGAAGATGCCGGTGCATTCCAGCGCGATGTCGACGCCCAGCGCCTTGTGCGGAAGATCCTTGGGGTCGCGCACGGCGGTGACCTTGATCGGGCCGCGGCCGACATCGATCGTGTCGCCGGAGACGGTCACCTGGCCGGGGAAGCGGCCATGGACGCTGTCGAAGCGGAAGAGATGGGCGTTCGTCTCGACGGGGCCGAGATCATTGATCGCGACGACCTCGATGTCCTTGCGCTTCGACTCGATGATCGCGCGCAAAACGTTGCGCCCGATGCGGCCGAAGCCGTTGATCGCCACCTTGACCGTCATCTCGAACCTCTCCTTCGCCGAACTCCGGCGCTGGCGCGCCATTCACGCGGGCAATTCGACCAAAGCGTGACCGAAAGCAAGTGTTTGCGTGAGAGAAAGCCGAGGCGAGCCCCGCTTTATCTCCGTTTTTGGGGGTGGTCAGCCGTTGTGACGCTTCATTGCGGCGTCGACGACCGCTTCCGGCGTGATGCCGAAATGCTTGTAGACCTCCTTGTAGGGGCCGCTCGCCCCGAAGGAGGACATGCCGACGAAGGCGCCGTCCTGGCCGATCACGGCATCCCAGCCGAAGCGGACCCCGGCTTCGACGGCGATCTTGATCGGGGCGGAGCCGATGATCGCGGCCTGGGTGGCTTCGTCCTGCGCCAGCAGCAGCTCGAGCGAGGGCACGGAGACGACGCGCGCGCGCACGCCCTTCTCGGCCAGCAGCTTGCGCGCGGCGACCGCGATCTCGACCTCGGAGCCGGAGGCGAAGAGCGAGACCTGCGCCTTGCCGCCCTCGGCCGCCAGCAGCTCGTAACCGCCCTTGGCCGAGCGGTTGGTCGCGTTGGCGTCGGTGCGCAGCTGCGGCAGGTTCTGGCGCGAGAGCGCCAGAACGGTCGGGCCCTTGGTGTTCTCGAGCGCGAACTGCCAGGCTTCGGCCGTCTCGATCGCGTCGGCGGGGCGGAAGACCTGCATGTTCGGCATCGCGCGCAGCGAGGCGATCTGCTCGACGGGCTGATGCGTCGGGCCGTCCTCGCCGAGCCCGATCGAGTCATGGGTCATGACATAGACGACTGGCAGACCCATCAGCGCGGCGAGGCGCATCGAGGGGCGGGCATAGTCGGCGAAGACCAGGAAGGTGCCGCCGCCGGTGCGGAAGCCGCCATGCAGGGTGATGCCGTTCATCGCGGCGGCCATGCCGTGCTCGCGGATGCCGTAGCGGACATAGCGGCCCTTGGGGGTCTTGGGCGTGAAGTCCTCGGCGGCCTTGGTGCGGGTGTTGTTGGATGGGGTCAGGTCGGCCGAGCCCATCACCAGCTCCGGCATCACCGGGGTGATCGCCTCCAGCGCCAGCTCGGACGCCTTGCGGGTCGCCACGGCCTGCGGCGCGGCGATCAGCGCCTTCTTGTGCGCAAGGATCGCCTTGCCGAGCTTGGCCGGCACACCATGGGCGAGGCGGCGCTCGAACTCGTCGCGCTTGCGCTCGGAGAGCAGGCCGAAGCGGCTCTTCCAGTTGGCATGCTCATTGGCGCCGGCCTTACCGGCCTCGCGCCAGGCCTTCAGCACGTCCGCCGCGACCTCGAAGGCGCCGCCGGTGATGCCGAGGTTCTTCTTGGCGGCGGCGAGTTCCTCCGCGCCGAGCGCCTCGCCATGGGCCTTGGAGGTGCCCTGCTTCTTCGGCGCGCCGAAGCCGATGATCGTCTTGCAGGCGATCATGGTCGGCTTGCTGGACTTCTGGGCGCGGCGGATCGCGGCCTCGATCGCCTCCGGATCATGCCCGTCGACGCGCTCGGCGCGCCAGCCGCAGGCCTTGAAGCGCGCCACCTGGTCGACGTTGTCGGAGATCGAGAGCGGGCCGTCGATCGAGATGCCGTTGTCGTCCCACAGCACGATCAGCTTGTTGAGCTTCTGGTGGCCGGCGAGCGCGATCGCCTCGTGGCTGATGCCCTCCATCAGGTCGCCGTCGGAGGCGAGCACATAGGTGTGGTGATCGACGACCTTCCTGCCGAACTCGGCGGCGAGCATGCGTTCGGCCATCGCCATGCCGACGGCGGTGGCGAGGCCCTGGCCGAGCGGGCCGGTCGTCGTCTCGACGCCGAGCGTCATGAAGTTCTCGGGGTGACCCGGGGTCTTCGATTCGAGCTGGCGGAATTTCTTGAGGTCGTCGAGCTCGAGCCCCGGCGCGCCGGTGAGATAGAGCAGCGCGTAGAGCAGCATCGAGCCGTGGCCGGCCGAGAGCACGAAGCGGTCGCGGTCGGGCCAGCGGGGATCGGCCGCGTCATACTTCATCACGCGGGTGAAGAGCACGGTGGCGACGTCGGCGGCGCCCATGGGCAGACCGGGATGGCCGGATTTGGCCTGCTCGACGCCGTCCATGGCGAGGCCGCGGATGGCATTGGCGAGCTTGTCGTGCTGCGCACGGTCGGTCGTGGTCATGGTGATGTCTGGCTCCGTCTGGCGGGGGGACGAGGCCGCGGCCAAATCCTGCACAGGCGGCAGGCCGGGACGGTCCGATTTGCGATCACTGTGTCGTTTCGACTGGTGGCCCGGATTAGGCCGCGGGCTCGGTGGGAGTCAATTCGACGGGGTGGATGATCGACCGGTTTCGCTGCGCCGCAGCGGGCCCGCGCTGCAAGCGCGAACGAACAATGCGGGCCAAGCCCTTGGCATCGGTGGGGATATCGGGCCGGGGCGATTCACGTTTTCCGGCGAGTTGGTCTAGGGTCCCGAATCGTGTGAGCCGGCTTCGATCTGAAGGGGGAGCGAAAATGGCGAGCCTGATGCTCGACAATGCCTTGGCCCGCCTCGACGGGGCGCTGGCGCAACTCGAGGCGGCGGCGCGGCGACGGGTCGAGGCGGAGCGGGGCCGGGCCAATCTGGAAACCGAGCTGGCGCTGATGCAGGACGACCGGGCGAGGCTGGCGGCCGAGCTCGACGGAGCGACCGCGCGGCTCGGCGATGTCGAGACGGCAGCGGCCGATGTCGACCAGCGCCTCGAGCGCGCGATGAACGTGATTGGCGCCGTGATCGCGCGGGCGCAGGCCGATGCCGGGCCGGGGCCCATGGCGGTTCCCGCTGGCGAAAACGGCGAGGAAGAGGGCGAGCCGGCCACGGCCAGCCTCGACCGGGAGCATTGAGCGGAGAGCGCCATGCCGCAAGTCAACGTCACCATTGCCGGCAAGGCCTATCGCATGGCCTGCGGGGAGGGCGAGGAGCCGCATCTGGAGGGGCTCGCCCGCGTCTATGACGGCAAGATCCAGGAGATGCGGCAGGCTTTCGGCGAGATCGGCGACATGCGCCTGCATGTCATGGCCGCACTGATGGTGGCCGACGAAGCCTCCGAGCTGCAGCGGCGCGTGGCGCGGCTGGAGGCGGAACTCGCGGCGCTGCAGGGGGATGCGGGAGCCGCCGACCAGCGCATCGGCGAGATCGAGGAGCGTGCGGCCGAGGCGCTGGTGACCGCCGCCGAGCGGATCGAGGGCATCGCCCGGAGCCTGATCCCCAGCGCCGCCGGCTAGGGTTATCGTCGCGCGGGCACTGGCGCTTTGCCGGCGTCTTGCCTACATTGGTGTGGCGGGGCTGTCTGGTGCGTGAGAGTATGTATTTCCGGGCCCATACGACTCCCTAGGGAGCTGTCCCTGCTTGGGTCCCTGGACCCGAGCACACGGCGCCCACCTACTTTGTAGGTGTCCCGGGATCGAAACTCCACGGCCGAGGTGGCTCCGCACTCTCCCATGTCCGATCTGCCTTCCCCCGACGATCCCGCGCTGCGCAAGGCGGCGCTGCGTGAACAGGCTCTGGCCCGCCGCGACGCGCTCGAGATCGACGACCGTCTGATCTGGGACGAGGCGATCACCGAGCGGGCTCTGGCGCTGCCGCTGTTCGACGACGCTGCCGGGCCCGTATCCGCCTATTGGCCGATGCGATCCGAGGCCGATCCCCGTCCGATCCTCGAAGCCCTGCACGCGCGCGGTTTGCCGCTCTGCCTGCCCGCCATCGTCGCCAAGCAGATGCTGTTTCGGCGCTGGGCGCCCTATGAGCCGATCGTGCCGGGCGGCTTCGGCACACTGGTGCCCGACCCGGCCCAGCCCGAGAGCGTTCCTTCCATCCTGATCGTCCCGCTCGCGGCGTTCGACCGCCGCGGTTATCGCATCGGCTATGGCAAGGGCCATTACGACGCCAAACTCACCGAACTCCGCCCCGTCACCAGCATCGGCATCGCCTATGGCGCGCAGGAGATCGACACCGTGCCGGACGAGCCGCATGACCGGCGGCTCGACTGGATCGTCACGGAGCGCGAAATCATCCGCTGCGGGTGAGTGCATATCCGTTCTCGGGGCACCGAAAAACAAAACCGTCATCCTGGACAAGCCGCGAAGCGGCGCTGGCCGGGATCCATCATAGGGCAACGGCGGTGCTCGATGATGGGTCCCGGGACGAGGCAGCGCCTCGCCCAGGATGACGGCGCGGGTACGGGCAAGCGTCATGCTCGGAACCGCCGGTTGATTCCCGCCTGCTTTCGCGCGACGGAGGAACGTCTTCCTTCGTCGGACCCTTTCCATGCGTTTTCTCTTCCTCGGTGATGTCGTCGGCCGCCCCGGGCGGGTCGCGGTGCTGGAGCGCCTGCCGCGGTTGCGCGAACAGTGGAAGCTCGACTGCGTCGTCATCAATGGCGAGAACGCCGCCGGCGGCTTCGGCATCACCGAGGCGATCTGCGACGAACTGCTGGCGGCCGGGGCCGATGCGGTGACGCTCGGCAACCATTCCTGGGACCAGCGCGAGGCGCTGGTCTTCATCGAGCGGCAGGACCGGCTGGTGCGACCGGCCAATTATCCCAAAGGCACGCCGGGCCGGGGCGCGGCGGTGATCGAGGCGCGCAACGGCGCGCGGGTGCTCGTCGTCAACGTCATGGGCCGCATCTACATGGAGGCGCTCGACGACCCTTTCCAGGCGCTGGAGCGGGAGTTGTCAGCCTGCCCGCTGGGCGAGGTGGCGGACGCGGTCATCGTCGATTTTCATGCGGAAGCGACCAGCGAGAAGCAGGCGGCAGGCTATTTCCTCGACGGGCGCGCCAGCCTCGTCGTGGGAACCCACACCCATGTGCCGACCGCCGATGCGCGCATCCTGCCCGGCGGCACGGCCTATCTCTCCGATGCCGGCATGTGCGGCGATTATGATTCCGTGCTCGGCATGCAGAAGGACGAGCCGATCCGGCGCTTCCTGCAGAAGACGCCGGGCGCCCGGCTCGAAGCCGCGGGCGGGGTGGGGACGCTGTCGGGCATCGCGGTGGAGATCGACGACGGCACCGGGCTCGCCAGTGCGGTGTTTCCGGTCAGGATCGGGCCGCATCTGGCACCGTCGGCGCCGCCCTGGGACGACGCCTGAGGCCTCTCGTCCGCCGCCGCCTCAGGCGGCGTTGGCGCGCTGGACCAGGCTCTCGAAGGCGGCCGCGAGCGAAGCGGCCTCCTCGGCCAGGCTGCCGGCGAGATCGAGCACCTCGCCGACGCTGCCGCCGGCCGCTGCGGCGAGTTCGCTGACGCCGCAGACCGTCTGGGCGACCTCCTGCGTGCCCACCGCCGCGAGGTCGACGCTGCGAGCGATCTCCTGGGTGGCGAAGCGCTGCTGCTCGAGGGCGCCGGCGACGGTCGCGGTGGTGTCGTGCATCTGGCGCACGAAAGCGACGATGCTGCCGATCGCCTGCACAGCTTCATGCGTGGCCGCCTGCATGGCCGGGACCTGGGCGGCGATTTCGTCGGTCGCCTGGGCGGTGCGTGCCGAGAGCTGCTTGACCTCGGTGGCGACCACGGCGAAGCCCCGTCCGGCCTCGCCCGCGCGCGCGGCCTCGATCGTGGCGTTGAGGGCGAGCAGATTGGTCTGGGCCGCGATATCGCGGATCATCTCGACGACCGAGCCGATGGTCTGCGCCGAGGCCGCGAGGCTCTTGACGATGACGTCGGTCTTCAGCGCCGCCGCATTGGCGCTGTGGGCCATGGTCGCGGCCTGCCGGACCTCGACTGCCACATGGTCGAGCGAGACGGTCAACTCGCCGGTCGCACTGGCGACGCTCTGGACGTTGCCCGAAGCATCGTCGGAGGCGCGCGCGGCGATCTCGGCCTGCGCGCCGGTATCCTTGACGACGGCGTTCATCGTCGCCGCCAGGCTCTCGACCCGGCGGGCGCCGCTGCCGACGGTGTCCACGACCCGGCGGACCTTCGTCTGGAAGCCGTCGATCTCGCTGCGGGTCAAGTCGCGGGTCTCGCGCTGGATGCGGGCATAGGTTTCCAGCAGCAGCTCGAGATCGAACGCGGCACTCTTGTTGAGGGCGGAGCGGGCGGCGATGCGCCGGTTGCGCTCGGTGGTCTTCCACCAGCCCAGCGTTTGCAGGGCCTGCCGGTCGAGACCGAGCTCGGTGCCGATCCGGTGTGTCACCAGCGCATGATCGATGGCGATGCCATAGGCCGGGACGTCATGACGGTGGAAGGCGGAGGCCAGACGATGGGCCGAATCCAGGAAGCCGTCCCGCAATTCGCCCGAGGCGAGCCTCGTCCAATGCGCGAGACGCAGCGTCCTGACCTCGGGGATCTCGAAAGCGCGCGCGGTCTCGGGCCAGGGCGCCAGCGCGCCGTGCATGTCGTCCAAGAGGGCCGGCAGGCGCGAGCGGGCGAAATCGCCAAAGGGGCGCAAGGCGGCGATGTCCGCCTCGTCGATCTGGAAAGCGCGAAACCGCGCTTCCTGCTGTGCGACGAGCTTGCTGGAATCGGTGGTCATCGGTGTCCGAAGGGTAGGCTGGGCGCGAACCGAGAGCGGCCCGTCGCAACTCCGGTATGGAGCCCTATGACTTAACGTCGGGTTGCCGCGATCGTGCAAACGCAGCGCATTCCATGCAAGCAGCGCAGGGCTTCGCTTGCGCGGCGGCAAAGGCGGCGCCTATAAGGCCGGTCTGCCCGCCGGGGACGCTCGAGGCCCCGCCGGCGGCGCCGAAAACACGAGAAGGCAGCAGAGGTTCGGGTTCCATGGCCGGTCATTCCCAGTTCAAGAACATCATGCATCGCAAGGGCAAGCAGGATGCCGTGCGGGCCAAGCTGTTCTCGAAACTCGGGCGCGAAATCACCGTCGCCGCCAAGATGGGCATGCCCGACCCGGCGATGAATCCGCGGCTGCGCATGGCGGTGCTCGCCGCCCGCGCCGAGAACATGCCCAAGGACAACATCCAGCGCGCCATCAACAAGGCCGCCGGCGGCGAGGGCGATAATTATGACGAGGTTCGCTACGAGGGCTATGGCCCGGGCGGGGCGGCCGTGATCGTCGAGGCGCTGACCGACAACCGCAACCGCACGGCCTCCGCCGTCCGCTCCTACTTCACCAAGGCGGGCGGGGCGATGGGCGAGAGCAACTCGGTCTCCTTCATGTTCAACCGCGTCGGCGAGATCGCCTATCCGCCGGAGGCCGGCGATGCCGACAAGGTGATGGAAGCGGCGATCGAGGCGGGCGCCGACGACGTCATCTCCGACGAGAACGGCCACACGATCCTCTGTGCCTTCGATGCGCTCAACGAGGTCTCGAAGGCGCTGGAAGCCGCGCTCGGCGCGCCGGCCTCGGCCAAGCCGGTCTGGCGGCCGACGACCTCGGCTCCGCTCGACGAGGAAAAGGCCGCCTCGATGATGCGGCTGATGGAAGCGCTCGACAATGACGACGACGTCCAGAACGTCTTCGCCAATTACGAGATCTCGGACGAGGTGATGGCGAAGCTGGGGTGAGTAAGCCTGTCTCTCTCAGCCCTCATCCTGAGGAGCCGTGAAACGGCGTCTCGAAGGATGCTCCAGATGATGCCGGAGCCTCCTGGACCATCCTTCGAGACGCGCCTGCGGCGCTCCTCAGGATGAGGGCTGAGGGATAGATGCGGCGGCGCTAACGCCCCACGAACCCATCCCACAGCGGCAGGCTGACCAGCGCGCTGACGAAGATCACAGCATAGGCGATGCGGCGGAAGGTGGCCTCGTTGGCCAGCCGGAAGCCGTGGGTGCCGACCCACATGCCGGCGCCATAGGCGGCGAAGAGCGGCAGCGCCATCAGCAGCGCGGGCAGCGTCAGAATGCCTTTCCACCACAGGATGGTGCCGCTGATCAGGGTCGAGCAGCCGAAGAAGGTCTGCAGATTGGCGCGGGTCTTGTGGCGGTCGTTGCGCTGGGCGCCGAGCCAGAACACGGCCAGCGGCATGCCGCCGATCGAGGCCATGCCGTTGAACAGCCCCGAGAGAACGCCGACGCCCAGCGAGAGCGGGATTCCCGGCCTTCCGTGATAGCGCCAGCCCGAGGCCATCAGCGCCACCGCGGCGAAGATCAGCCCGGCGAGAATCCAGCGCATCGTCTCGCGGTCGAGCCAGATCAAGAGCCAGATACCGGCCGGCAGGGCGAGCGTCGCGGTCAGCAGCAGCGGCGCCACCTCGCGCCACTCGGCGTGCTTGGCATTACGCAGCGCGATCGGCAGGGCAAACGGCGCGTCGATGCACCAGATCAGCCCGAGCGCCGCGACCGGGCCGATCACCATCGAGGCGAGCGGCATGAACACCATGGCGAAGCCGAAACCGGTGAAGCCGCGCACCAGCCCGCCGAGCAGCGTCGCCAGCAACAGGACGGCGAGGCCGCTCGCCGAGACCGCGGGAAACAGGAAAGCCAGGAGATCGGTCATGCCGTCCGGGGGGCGAGAAACGAGGCGGGCTCGCAACAACAGCCAAAGAGGCCGCTGCGACAACCCCCGTCAGCATGATGCGACCGATGCATGACGTTCATCGATCGCCGAGCGAGGAAGGAATCCTTAGGGCGTCGCATGGAACAAAGCGTGTCCAAGGTTTAGGCTGCGCCCGACATGAACCCACCGATTCGCATCCTCGGCATCGATCCCGGCCTCCGGAAGACGGGCTGGGGCGTCATCGTCTCGGAGGGGAGTAAGATCGGCTTCGTCGCCTGCGGCTGCGTCGAGAGCGAGGCCGGCCTTTCGCTGGCGGAGCGGCTGCGCCAGCTCCATGACGGGCTCAGCCGTGTCGTGCACGCCCATGCGCCCGACGAGGTCGCGGTCGAGGAGACCTTCGTCAACCGCGATCCGCAATCGGCGCTGAAGCTCGGCCAGGCCCGTGGCGTCGCGCTGGTGGTGCCGGCGCTGGCGGGGCTCGACGTGGCGGAGTATGCCGCCAATCTCGTCAAGAAGACTGTGGTCGGTGTCGGCCATGCCGACAAGAAGCAGGTGCAAATGATGATCCGCGTGCTGCTGCCCAAGGCGGAGACGCGCTCGGCCGATGCGGCCGATGCGCTGGCGGTGGCGATCTGCCACGCCCAGCACCGCGGCATGCGCGCGCTGGTCGCTCAGATGCGGGCGGGGTGATGACACAGCCGGTCATTTCACCCACAGCCCTCATCCTGAGGAGCGGGCGCAGCCCGCGTCTCGAAGGATGTTTCAGTGCGCACTGGAGCATCCTTCGAGACGCCGCTTCGCGGCTCCTCAGGATGAGGGCTGGTGGGTCCGAGAGCGGAGCTGGCGCGGAAGGCGGGGCGAGACGATGATCGGGAAGCTCAAGGGCATCGTCGATTCCTATGGCGAGGATCACGTCATCCTCGACGTGCAGGGCGTCGGCTATGTCGTGCAGTGCTCGTCGCGGACGCTGCAGCGGCTGGCGAAGCCGGGCGAGGCGGCCGTGTTGTCGATCGAGACGCATGTGCGCGAGGATGCGATCCGGCTCTACGGCTTTCTCTCCGACAATGAGCGGGACTGGTTCCGCCTGATGCAGATGGTGCAGGGCGTCGGCGCCAAGGTCGCGCTCGCCATCCTCTCGACCTTCGAGCCCGGCGCGCTGGCGACCGCCATCGCGACCGGCGACAAGGCGGCGGTCTCGCGCGCCCCCGGCGTGGGTCCCAAGCTGGCGCAGCGGATCTGCGCCGAGCTGAAGGACAAGGCGCCGGCCTTCGGCCATGTCGATCCGGGCGTGGCGCAACTCGCCGGCGCGCTCCAGGACAGGAAGCTGCCGCAGCCGGTGGCGGACGCCGTCTCGGCGCTGAGCAATCTCGGCTATCCGCAGGCGCAAGCGGTGGCGGCGGTCGCGGCGGCGGCGCGTGAAGCCGGCGAGGGGGCCGGCACGGCGCAGCTGATCAAGCTCGGCCTGCGGGAGCTGGCGAAGTGAGCGATCCCAAACGTCCCGGCCTCCTTTCCGCCGCGAAGCGCGACGACGACGCCGAGTCGTCGCTGCGGCCGCTGTCGCTGTCGGACTTTACCGGCCAGGCGGCGGCGCGGGCGAATCTGCAGGTCTTCATCGAGGCGGCCAAGAGCCGTGGCGATGCGCTCGACCATGTCTTGTTCGTCGGCCCGCCCGGCCTCGGCAAGACGACGCTGGCGCAGATCGTGGCGCGGGAGCTCGGCGTCAATTTCCGCTCGACCTCCGGGCCCGTGATCGCCAAGGCCGGCGATCTCGCGGCGCAGCTGACCAATCTGGAAGAGCGCGACGTGCTCTTCATCGACGAGATCCACCGGCTCAATCCGGCGGTCGAAGAAATCCTCTATCCGGCGATGGAGGACTATCAGCTCGATCTGATCATCGGCGAGGGGCCCGCCGCCCGCTCGGTCAAGATCGACCTGCCGAAATTCACGCTGGTGGGCGCCACCACCCGCGCCGGGCTGCTGACGACGCCGCTGCGCGACCGCTTCGGCATTCCGATCCGGCTGCAGTTCTACACCGTCGAGGAGCTGCAGGGCATCGTCGCGCGCGGCGCCCGTGTGCTCGGCGTGCCGATGTCGGATGATGGCGCCAACGAGATCGCCAAACGGTCCCGCGGCACGCCGCGTATAGCCGGGCGCCTGCTGCGGCGCGTGCGCGACTTCGCCATCGTCGACGGCGACGCGATCGTGACGCGCAGCGTCGCCGACAAGGCGCTGAAGCTGCTCGACGTCGATCCGATCGGCCTCGACCAGATGGACCGGCGCTATCTGACCACGGTGGCGATCAATTTCGGCGGCGGGCCGGTCGGGATCGAGACGATCGCGGCTTCGCTGTCGGAGCCGCGCGACGCGATCGAGGAGATCATCGAGCCCTTCCTGCTGCAGCAGGGCTTCATCCAGCGCACGCCGCGCGGCCGCATCCTGACGCCGCACGCCTTCCGGCATCTCGGCATGCCCGAGCCCAGCCGCGAGGCGGCGCAGTTCGGGCTGTTCGGGGACGAGGAGACGTGAGTTGGCGGACGATCTCCTGGATCGGATGCGGAGCAACCCAGCCGGCGACTGGACGATCGGCGACATCGAGCGGTTGTGCCGAGCGCATGGGATCAATTGCAAACCGCCTTCCGGAGGCGGGGCGCATTACAAGATCGCCCATGCCGAGATCGCCGACATCCTGACGATCCCGGCGCGACGTCCGATCAAGCCGAAATACATCCGCCTGCTCGTCAGGTTCGTCGGGCTCGTGATAACCTTGGGCGTCAGGAGGGAGCCATGAACCCACTCGCCTATCGTGTCGTCATCGAGCCGCTCTCTCCCGCCGATGGCGGCGGGTATTTCGCGACGGTGCCCGATCTGCCGGGTTGCATGTCCGATGGCGAAACGGCGGAAGAAGCACTGCTCAACGTGCAGGACGCGATTGCGTGCTGGATCGAAGCCGCGACGGAGATGGGGCGTGCTGTGCCGCAGCCGACGCGGACGTTGACGGCGGCCGAGTAATTGAAGATGAGACGGGTTGTTGCTCTGTTGGTGTCAACGCTGGCGCTCGCCATTGCTGGCGTCGCTCTTGCCGCCCCCGCTGGCCCCGAGACACCGGTGCGCGAGGCCTACGCCATCACCACTCGCCAACTGGCTGGCTCCGGCGGCGCGGCGCAGCCGGCTCCCTGGCAGAAGCCGCATCGCGACAGGCTGATGAGCCGCGAGCTGGCGGGTCTCTTCGCTCGCAATGAGCTCTACCAGGAGGAGGCCGGCGAGATGGGCCATCTCGGCGCCGACCCGTTCCTCAGCGGCCAGGATGGCGAGGTCAAGAACCTCGAGGTCATGGTCACGGAGAAGCCCGCCAATGGCCGTGCCGCCGTCACCGCCTCGTTCCGCAGCTTCCGGCAGCCGGTGAGCGTGCGCTTCCGCGTGATCGAGGAGGGCGGGGCGTGGCGGATCGACGACATCGTCAACCGCGTCGAGGGGCAGGATTACGCGGTGCGCGATCTGCTGTCGCAGCCCTATGAGTGCGGCTCCTTCATGAAAAAGCCCTGCCAGCGTTGAGGCGGGCAGGGCTTGGGATTCCGACGTCGCGGGTTCAGCGCGCGAATTTGGACCGGTGCATGGCCGAACGCTGGCCGGCATGGTCGAGCGCGCCGGATTTCGCCGATTTGCGGTTGACGATCGGCTTCATGCCCTCGTCGCCGGTGCGGCTGAGCGGGCGCGCCAGAGCTTCCTTGCGCATCTTCATCGCCAGAGCCTTGCGGGCCAGAGAGCGCTGGCTCGGCTGGCGCAGCTTCTCGGTGCGACGCGTCTGCTCGGCGCCAACGCGCTTCAGCGCGATGGTCAGCGCATCGGCCTTGACCTTGGTGCCGGTGTTGTCCGAGGAGGCGGCGGCGCCCTGCGGCGCGGCCTTGCCGCGGAATTCGCGGCGCTGCCGGCGCGCGACGTCGCGGGCCTTGTCGCGCCGGTCGCGCAGGTTCTTCGCGAGATCACGCAGTTCCGTATCGGGCACGTCTCCGATCGCCCGGCTGCGGGTGCGCGCGACGAGGTCCCACTCGTCCTTGTCGAGGACCCGTTCGAGTTGCTTGGTCGAAAGCGACATGAGGCATTCCCTTTTCTTTTGGTTGTGGTCTCCCGTGGTCAACATCCTCCGCGCGGGCGTGTTCCCCCGGCGCGGCAGTCTGTCCACGCTACTATGCCGCCTCTCCCATGCGGTTTAAAGCTCCGCTCGCCCGCCGCTTTTCCTGACCGAAGCCATGACCGCCTCCCACAGCCTCTCCGTCCGGGTCTATTACGAGGACACGGATTTCTCCGGCGTCGTCTACCACGCCTCCTATCTGCGCTTCATGGAGCGCGGTCGCACCGAGCTGATCCGGTCGCTCGGGGTCGAGCAGCGCGAGCTGTTCGACGGCGAGACGGCGCTGGGCTTCGCGGTTCGCCGCATGACGATCGACTTCCTGCGTCCGGCTGTGATGGACGATCTGCTGACGATCGAGACGCGCTCGGTCGCGGCGCGGGGCGCGACCATGGATGTCGAGCAGCGCGTGCTGCGCGGCGAGGAGGTCCTGGTCACGGCGCAGGTCAAGGTCGCCTGCGTCGGCGGAGGCCGGGCGCGACGCATTCCCGACGGCCTGCGGCGGCGCCTGGGGATGGACGATTGAGCGCTGATCGACGCGCCCACCCTGCCATGTTAGCGCTCGTCACATGAGCTGGAAACGCGACAAGCCGGATGCTCCGCGCGGCTATCATCACGGCAATCTCAAGGAGGAACTGGTGCGCGCCGCGCTGGGCCTGATCCGCGAGAAGGGTCCCAACGGCTTCACCTTCGCGGAGGCCGCGCGTCTGGCGGGCGTCAGCCCGGCCGCGCCCTACCGGCATTTCCGCGATCGCGACGAGCTTCTGGCGGATGTCGCGACGCGCGGCTTCGTCGCCTTCGAGGCGGCGCTGACGCGGGCCTGGGACCAGGGCCGGCCCGATCCGGAGACCGCTTTTCACCGGCTCGGCCGCGCCTATCTCGCCTTCGCCCATGACGAGCCGGCCTATTATTCGGCGATGTTCGAAGCGGGCGTGCCGCTCGACGCAAGCCCCGAGTTGCGCGCGGCGGCCGACCGCGCCTTCCAGATCCTGCGCGCGGCCTCCGAAGCGCTGATCGCGCTGTTGCCCGCCGGCAACCGCCCGCCCGCGCTGATGATGGCGCTGCATGTCTGGTCGATGTCGCATGGCGTCGCCGCGCTGTTCGGCCGGGCCGATGGCGGACGCCGGCCGTTGCCGATGTCGGCCGCCGAACTCTTGGAGGCCGGCATGCTGATCTATCTCCAGGGTCTGGGTCTCGGGCGCGGCAAGGGCTGAGCGCGCAAGCGCGGCCACCGCGATCTTGACAAGCCGAACGCTGTTCCCCATTTATGTAAATGTGATTTACATTCACGCTCTGTCATGGTGAGGGACCAATGCCGATCGTCGAGAAGCTCGATGACTATGGGAAGGGAGCCTGGATCGCCTTCGCGGTTCTCGGCTTCATCGTGTTCTGGCCTCTGGGTCTGGCGACCCTGGCCTTTCTGTTCTGGAGTGGACGCATGGGTTGCGGAATGGGCGGCTCTGACCGCTACGAACACAGGATGAACCGTCTGCAGAGCAAGATGGAGCGCCTGAAGGAACGCATGGGCGGCCGTCATGGCGGCTTCGGCGGCGGCTGGGGCGGCGGGCCGTCCAGCGGCAACCGCGCCTTCGACGAATATCGCGCCGAGACGCTGCGGCGCCTCGAGGAGGAGCAGAAGGAGTTCCAGGACTTCCTGGGCCGGCTGCGCATGGCCCGCGACAAGGCCGAGTTCGACCAGTTCATGGCCGCCCGTCGCGGCGAGAACCCCGAGCCCCAGGCCACCGCCGGCTGACCGTCGCACGACGGGCGCCAGCGCGCCTCGAGAGGAGACAGCGCCCGTCCCGGACAACCGGGGCGGGCGTTTTTCACGTTCGGAAACCTGTTGCCGCCTCCGTCTGCCGCTCGCGTATACCCGGCATTAACCTTGCTGGAGGCTTAACTCGATCGCGCGCATGCGTTTCGCAGGAAACCCCGTTTGCGCCCATCTTTCGCCGGATTCAAGGACGATTGAGGGGCTACGGCATTTCCCCGGATCGCGGATCGGGCGGCGTCGCGGGGTCACCTGCGGCGCGTGTGGCGGGGCGTTGGCCGGGAGACCGGTCCGAGCCGCCTGGCAAAAGGATGACAGGATGAACCCCGCCGACGTCGCGCAGGCCGCGCCGCAGATCGACATGTCGTTCTGGACCCTGTTCTGGCATGCCCACATCGTCGTCAAGCTCGTGATGCTCGGTCTGATCGGCGCGTCGGTCTGGTGCTGGTCGATCATCATCGACAAGACGCTGCTCTACCGCCGCACCCGCAGGGAGATGGACGCGTTCGAGGAGGTGTTCTGGTCGGGTCGGTCGCTCGAGGAGCTCTATCGCGAGCTCGCTGCCAAGCCGGTCTCCGACATGTCGGCCGTCTTCGTCGCGGCGATGCGGGAGTGGAAGCGCTCCTTCGAGAATGGTGGGCGCTCCGTCGCCAGCCTGTCGCAGCGCATCGACAAGGTGCTCGACGTCACCATTCAGCGCGAAACCGAGCGGCTGGAATCCAAGCTTCTGGTGTTGTCCACGATCGCGTCGGCGGCGCCGTTCATCGGCCTGTTCGGCACGGTCTGGGGCATCATGCACTCTTTCACCGCCATCGCCGTGTCCAAGAACTCCTCGCTCGCCGTCGTGGCGCCGGGCATCGCCGAGGCGCTGTTTGCCACCGCGATCGGCCTGTTTGCGGCGATTCCCGCGCTGATGGCCTACAACAAGCTGCAGTCCGAGGTCGCCAAGGCCTCGAGCCGCCTGGAGGCCTTCGCCGACGAGTTCTCCGCGATCCTGTCGCGGCAGATCGACGAGCGGCTGGCGGCGTGAGGGGCTGAAACTATGGGTATGTCCGCAGCATCCGGGGCGAAGTCCGGCGGCCGGCGCGGCCGGCGCGGCCGCAGGCACGGCGCCATCGCCGAGATCAACATGACGCCGTTCATCGACGTCATGCTCGTCCTGCTGATCATCTTCATGGTCGCGGCGCCGCTGATCGCCACGGGCGTGCCGCTCGATCTGCCGCAGACCGGCGCCAAGCCGATCAATATCGACCAGAAGCCGATCACCATCGCCATCGACGGCAAGGGCCAGATCTTCCTGCAGGACCAGCCGACTCTGGAGCCGGACCTCGTGACCAAATTGCAGGGCCTGGCCAAGCAGGGTTTCGACGAGCGCATTTATGTTCGCGGCGACCGCATGGTCGATTACGGCCGGGTCGCCTCGGTGATGTCGACGATCACCTCGGCGGGGTTCAAGCGGGTCGCGCTCGTGACCGAGCCGGCGCGTTGAGCAGGGTGGAATCAGGGATTCGGACGCGGTGAAGCTTTCCTCCGAACCGGGCATGGTGGTGTCGGCGCTCGGCCACGCGACGTTCCTCGTCGCGGGGCTGCTGGCGTTCTCCTCTGCTGCGCCGCTGCCGGACAATGTGGAGGCGATCGCCGTCGAGATGGTCGACGCGAGCGCGCTGAACCAGGTCACGCGCGGCGAGCGCAAGGCCGAGAAGGTCCAGGAGCAGCCGCTCCAGCGCGCCGAGCGCCAGGCCGAGATCGTCGAGCGCAAGGAGGAGGGCGAGGCCAAGCAGGATGCGCCGGCTCCGCCGAGCCGCCCGGCCGAACTCAAGACCGCCGACGACAACGCCGCCGCGCCGCTGCCGCCCTCGCGCGTCGCCCATCTGCCCAAGCCCGAGGTGAAGCCGGCGGAGCCGGTCAAGCAGCCGCCGCAGAAGAGCGGGCCGAGCGCGGCCGAGATCGCCGAACAGAAGCGCGAGGAGCTTGCGAAGCTCGCCGAAGAGGCCGAGCTCGCGAGCAAGGCGAAGCAGGCCGAGGAGGCCGCGAGGGCCGCCGCCAAGGCCAAGGCGGAAGCCGAGGCCAATGCACGCGCCGAGGCGGCCGCCAAGGCGAAGGCCGAAGCGCTGGCCAAGGCCGAGGCCGAGCAGGCCGCCAAGGAGAAGGCGGAAGCCGCCGCCAAGGCGAAGGCCGATGCCGAGGCCAAGGCCAAGATCGCCGCCGCCGCCAAGGCGAAGCAGGAGGCCGAGGCCAAGGCCAGGCGCGAGATGGAGATCGCCAAGAACTTCAATCCCAGCGACATCTCCAAGCTGCTGCAGTCGAAGGAGCAGGCCCAGTCGACCGGCTCGGCCGCGCCGCAGGTCAACCGCACCGCTTCGCTGGGGACCGAGCGCGGCTCCTCGCAGAAGCTCAGCCCGTCGCTGCGCGGCCAGCTCATCGGCATCATCCAGGACCAGTTGATGAAGTGCTGGAACGTGCCGATCGCGCTCGCCAATGCGCGCGGCGCGGTGGTGCCGCAGGTGCGCATGAAGCTCGCTGCCGACGGCTCCCTGCTGGGGCAGCCGGGCGTGGTGAACTCCTCCTCCGACCCCCTCTTCGCGGTCGCGGCCAGTTCGGCCCTGACCGCTACCCGCCGCTGCGCGCCTTTGCGCATCCCGGCTCAATTCGCCGCCTATTACGACGATTGGCGCGACGTCATCGTCAATTTCGACGCAAGGGACGTGCTGTGACCCTGATCGACCGCAATCCTCTTCCGCTCTTGTCGGCCATGCCGACGCGCCGGCGCCTGATGGCGCTGGCGGGCGCCTCGCTGCTCGTGCCCGCCGCGGCGCGCGCCGAACTGGTCATCGACCTGCGCGGCGGCACCTTCCAGCCGCTGCCGATCGCCATCGCCGATTTCGGCGGCGAGGGCGGGGTGCTGGTTTCGGGCGTGATCAGCAACAATTTGAAGCGCTGCGGCTATTTCGCTCCGATCGACAAGGCGCGCCATCCCGACCGGAACCCGCCCTTTGACGCGGTACCCGAATTCGGCTCGTGGAAGGCGGCTGGCGTGCAGGCGCTCGTGACGGGGCGGGTCTCGCGCGACGGGTCGGGGCGGATCAAGGCCGAGTTCCGGCTCTGGGACGTGACGACCGGTACGCAGACCGACGGCCAGCAGTATTTCACCGACCCCAACAATGCCCGGCGGGTCGGCCACATCATCTCGGACGCGATCTACACCAAGATCACCGGCGTCGGCGGCTTCTTCGACACGCGCGTCGTCTTCGTCGACGAATCCGGCCCGAAGGAGAACCGTCGCAAGCGCCTGGCGATCATGGACCAGGACGGCGCCAATGTGCGCTTCCTCACCGACGGCTCGGTCTCGGTGGTGACGCCGCGCTACTCGCCGGTGTCGCAGGAGGTGACCTACATGTCGCAGCGGCTCGGCGAGCAGCCGCGCGTGCATGTGCTCAACATCGAGACCGGGCAGCGCCAGATCGTCGGCAATTTCCCCGACATGACCTCGAGCCCGCGCTTCGCGCCCAATGGCGCGCGCATCGCGCTCAGCCTGCAGCAGGGCGGCAACGCCAATCTCTACGCCATCGACATCGGCTCGCGCACGACGATGCGGCTGACCTCGACGGGCGCGATCGACACCTCGCCGTCCTATTCGCCCGACGGTACGCAGATCGTCTTCGAGAGCGACCGGGGCGGCTCGCAGCAGCTTTATGTGATGAGCGCCGGGGGCGGGGAGGGCAAGCGCCTCTCTTTCGGCCAGGGCTCCTATTCGCAGCCGACCTGGTCGCCGCGCGGCGACCTGATCGCCTTCACCAAGCGCGGCGGCGGCGGCTTCGCCATCGGCGTGATGCGCCCGGATGGCTCGGGCGAGCGGCTGCTGACCGAGGGCTTCCACAACGAGGCGCCGAACTGGGCGCCCAACGGCCAGTACATCATGTTCTTCCGCGATCCCGGGGGACAATCCGGCGGGAAACTGTACATGGTCGACATCACCGGCCGCGTCGAAGTGCCGGTGCCGACGCCGGCCTTCGCCTCCGACCCGACCTGGTCGCCGCTGCTGACGGCGGCACGCTAGCAAGGCTCGCCCGTCCGTCGTCGCGAGAGCAGCGAGCCGTCCGAGGCAACACCCAACGAGCTTTACCGGATGGCTCTGCGGCCCGCCCTCGCGACGTGGGCCGCTGAAGCGGTGCAAAAGCGCCACAACGCGCCGAAAGCGGTCTTGAGCAAGGTTTGATTAACCATATGCCGCAATGCCGCCACTTCGCCTTGATCTGGCAAGGTCTCGTTTAGGTTGACGCTTCATTGATGCGATGAAGTGCATCCAAGCCCCACGATTCATCCGTCCGTGAGACGCGCCTCGCACAGACCGAACGCCCCGGAGTCCCCCATGTTCGCCACTCTCTTCGCCGGCGGCCGCGCCGTCCGCTTCGCCGCCGCCATCGCCGCCTCGCTTGCGCTTGGTGCCTGCGCCAACAACCAGAACGCCGACGCCAATGGCTTCGGCGCCGGTGGCGCGGCGACCCCGGGCAGCGCCCAGGATTTCGTCGTCAATGTCGGCGACCGGGTCTTCTTCGAGACCGACTCGACCGATCTGACGCCGACGGCCGTCGCGACGCTCGACAAGCAGTCCGCCTGGCTGCAGCGCTATCCGCGCTACACCTTCGTGGTCGAGGGGCATGCCGACGAGCGCGGCACGCGCGAATACAACTTCTCGCTCTCGGCGCGCCGCGCCCAGACCGTGCGCGACTACCTCGCCTCGCGCGGCATCCAGGGCAACCGCATGCGCATCGTCTCTTATGGCAAGGAGCGCCCCGTCGCGGTCTGCAACGACATCTCCTGCTGGTCGCAGAACCGTCGCTCGGTGACGGTGCTCGACGGCGCCGGCGGCAGCGTCTGACGCCGCCCTCCTGCCGGATCGGCCGCAAGGCCGGCGCCTTCCCGAGAGGAAGGGCGCCGGCCTTTTCATATTTTGGCCGTGGTCCTGGCGTGGTATAGGCAACCCATCCCCCTCGAGCCCGGTCTGTTCCCGATGTCGCGAATCCATGCTCCCGCCTGGAAGCTCCGCTCCCGCCTCGCCGCGCTGGCGCTGGGGACGGCGGTCTCCTGCCTGAGCCTGCCGGCTTCGGCGCAGGATGCCGCCGATCTGGTGGTGCGGACCTCCCGAATGGAGAACCAGATCCGCCAGCTGTCGGGCCAGATCGAGCAGTTGCAGTTCGAGAACCGGCGGCTCACCGAGCAGCTTCGCAAGTTCCAGGAGGATGTCGAATTCCGCCTGAGCGAGAAGGGAGGCGGGCGTGCGCCCGCCGCGGCGCCCGGCGGTGCCGCCCCGGCTGCCGGAGCCCAGCGCCCGCAGCGGC
>NZ_JAUXYO010000174.1 GCF_030694325.1 Allobosea sp.
GCAGTCGATCCGGCAGAACCTGATCGCGGCAGCACGCCGTTCGGCCAAGGCGGCGACCGAAGCCGCCGCAGCCGCGCCCGCCAGCGCGCCCGAGACCGCCAAGGGCGGCGGGCGGCTCAAGGAGATCATGGAGAAGCGCAAGCGCCCGCTCCTGCTCGGCCTGGCTGCGCTCGTCCTGGCCCTCGGCACGGCCCATCTCGTCACCAACGCGCTCAAGGGTCCGCGCACAGCTGCGACGGGCGAAGCCGTCCAGACGCCGATCACGCCCCGCGAGGACGCGCAGCCTCCGGCCAAGGACCAGTCCTCAGCCCTGCCGCCGGCGCCCGTCGAGACGCAGCCGGCCGCCCTCGCCGCGGTTGCACCGCCGGCCGCCGAGGTGACCGGCTCGACCACACAGCCTCCCGCGTCCGAGGCGAAGCCCCCCCTCGCGGCGGAACCCGTCCAGGCCGTGACCGGTGTGGGCGAACTGCCGCCGACGCTGGGCACCCCCGGCATGCGCAAGGCCGCCCTCGATGGCGATGCGCGCGCCGTCTATGAGCTCGGCAGCCGCGCGGCGGATGGACCGGCCGCGTCGCGCGACCCCAAGCTGGCGCTGCGCCTTTTCGAGCGCGCCGCCGTCGCTGGCCTGCCCCCGGCGCAGTTCCGCCTCGGCAACATGTTCGAAAAGGGCATCGGGACGGCCCGCGACCTTTCGCTCGCCCGGGTCTGGTACATGCGCGCTGCCGAACGCGGCAACGCCAAGGCGATGCACAATCTCGCGGTGCTGCATGCCGAAGGCGTCTCCGGCAAGCCGGACTATGCCACGGCGACCGACTGGTTCCGGCGAGCGGCCGAGTTCGGCGTCCGCGACAGCCAGTACAATCTCGCCGTCCTGCTCGGCCGCGGCCTCGGCGCACCGACCGACCTCGCCCAGTCCTATCTCTGGTTTGCCGTCGCCGCCGGACAGGGTGACGAGGATGCCGGCCGCAAGCGCGACGAAGTCGGCCAGCGCCTGAGCCCCTCCGACCTCGCCGCGGCCAAGGCCGAAGCGGCGGCCTGGCGCCCGCGCGTCGCCGCGAGCGGCGCCAACGAAGTGACGCCGCCGGCGAAGGGATGGGACGAGGCTCCGACGGCGGCGGCCCGGAAGCCGGCCAAGCCGGCGCGCAGCTGAGAGGCGGCCCGGCGGCAAGCTCCGCGACAGCGACGGCCGTCATGGTTTCGACGCGTTGGCACGGCATCACCGCCGACAACCGGCCGTCTCCTGCCTCTCGTCATTGCCCTCTCGGCTTCGCGCCGGGATCGGTGCATCATCGGCACAGCCGGCTCGGGGTCTTTCGCCGGCCCGGCGGCGCGTGAGGAGTCGAGGTGCAGATCTATCTCCCGATCGCCGAACTGCCGATCAGCGTCGTCATGGTGCTGGGGCTGAGCGGCGCGGTCGGCTTCGTGTCCGGTCTGTTCGGCGTCGGCGGCGGCTTTCTTCTAACTCCCCTGCTGATCTTCCTCGACATTCCCCCGGCCGTGGCGGTCGCAACCGTGGCGGCGCAGGTCGCGGGCTCCTCGACCACCGGCGTCCTGACCTATTGGCGGCGGCGCGCGCTGGACCTGAAACTCGGCGGCATCCTGGTGGTCGGCGGCATCGTCGGCACGCTGCTCGGCGTGCTGTTCTTCAACTCGATGCGGCGCCTCGGCCAGCTCGAACTCGTCATCACGCTGTCCTATGTCACGCTGTTCACGATCATCGGCGGGCTGATGCTGTATGACGCGCTGCGCGCCATGCTGCGCGTGCGGGCGGGCAAACCGGCACGGCTGAAACGGAGGGCGGGCACGCATCCCTGGTGGATGGGACTGCCGCTACGCATGCGCTTCCCGGATTCGCAGCTCTATTGCAGCGTCATCCCCATCGCCCTTCTCGCCGTCGTCATCGGCTTCATCGGCGCGGTGCTGGGCGTCGGCGGCGGCTTCATCCTGGTGCCCGCCTTGATCTATTTCTTCCGCATTCCCACGGCGGTCGTGGTCGGCACCTCGCTGTTCCAGATCCTGATGACGATGACCGGCGCGACGCTGCTGCACGCGCTGACCAACCAGTCGGTCGACATCATCCTGGCGGTCCTGCTGCTGCTCGGCGGTGTGATCGGCGCCCAGTTCGGGGGCCGGGCCGCGCGCAATCTCAACGTCGAATCCTTCCGCCTGCTGCTGGCCCTGCTGATCCTCTCGGTCGGGCTGCGCTTTGCGATCGAGCTCTTCATCCCGCCGAGCGAGCCGTTCTCGGTGGTGATCACGGAGGGCTCGCGATGAGCCTGCTCGCGCGCATTACGGCCATTCTGGCGTTGCTGTCCGGCGGCGTGGGCGCCGCGCGGGCCGAGACGCTGATCGCCGCGATGTCGAGCCATCAGATCCTGATCACCTCCAACTATACGGGCAGCCAGCTCACGGTCTTCGGCGTGGTCGAGCGTGACGGGCGGACCGTGGCGCGCGGCGACCCCTATGACGTCGTCGTCACCGCACGCGGCCCGCAGCGGATGTTGCTTGTGCGCGAGAAGGAGCGGCTCGGGCCGATCTGGATCAACCGGACGCAGCGGCGCTTCCCCGACAGCTCCCTGTTCCTGACGGTGGCCAGCAACCGGCCACTGAACGAGATCATCAGCTCAGAGACGGCGAGACGCGAGCGGGTGGGCCTCGAAAACGCGCAGCGATCGCGGGATGCAGGGCTCGACCTCGACGTGACCACGGCCCGGTTTCGAGAGGGCCTGATCCGGATCCTCGCCGTCAAGAACCTCTACCGGGCGCGCGAGAGGGGTGTCACCTTCCTCTCCTCGACCGTCTTCAGCGCGCCGATCGACGTCCCCGCCACCGCCCCCACCGGCTCCTACGAGATCGAGATCGTGCTCTATGCCGGCGGCGTGCCACTGGCGCGCCAGACGACCAATTTCGAGGTCGTGAAGAGCGGCATGGAACAGAACCTTGCCGCGGCCGCACATGACCTGCCGCTGGTCTACGGGATGGTCACGGTGCTGATGGCGCTGCTGCTCGGCTGGCTCTCCAGCGTCGTCTTCCGCCGGGATTGAGGCGGCAGCTCAACCGAAGAGAAGGCCATAGGCGAGGAAAGGCACGACCGTTCCCTCGGCGATCCGGGTCGTATCCTCGGCCAGTTCGACCAGGCCGTCCGTGCGCGTCAGCGAGGTCAGGACGCCGGCTCCGTCCTGCGGGTGTTTGCGGGCGATCATGATTCCGTCCGGCCCGGGCTCGAGCGAGACGCGGACATATTCGCGCCGCCCCTCCTTCTTGCGATAGGGGAAGCCGAGCCGCACCGGGAGCGCGACCGGCCGCTCGCTATCCGTGCCGGCCAGCCGGGCGATGAGGACGCGTGCCACGAAGGCGAAGGTGACGAAAACGGCGACGGGATTGCCGGGCAGCCCGATGAAGGGCACCGCCCCGATGCGCCCCAGCGCCACCGGCCGGCCCGGCTTGATGCCGATGCGCCAGAAGGCGAGATCGCCGACCTGCTCGAGCGCGGCCTTGACGTGGTCTTCCTCGCCCGTGGAGACGCCGCCCGAGGTCAGAACCAGATCGCAGGAGCCGGCTGCCTGCGCCAGCGATCGGGCAAGGCCGGCGGGTTCGTCCCTGAGGATGCCGAGATCGACGACCTCGGCCCCGGCGCGCGTCACCATCGCCCGCAGCAAAGCGCGGTTGGCGTCGTAGATCGCGGCAGGCCCGAGCGGCTGCCCGGGCTCGGTCAGTTCGTCGCCGGTGGAGAAGACCGCGACCCGGGGGCGGCGGCGCACGGCCACCTCGCTCAAGCCGAGTGCGGAGAACAAGGCCAGATCCTGCGGGCGCAGGCGCAGCCCGGCCGCCGCGGCCGGCGCGCTTCTTGCGATGTCTTCGCCTGCGGGGCGGGCATTGGCCCCCTTCGCCAGACCCGGCGGCAGCACCGCGACCGGGCCCTCCAGCACGACGTCTTCCTGCATGAAGACGGTATCGGCGCTTTCCGGCATCGGCGCCCCGGTGAAGACGCGGACCGCGACGCCTTGCACCGCCACGCCGGCCGCGTCGGCTCCGGCCGCGACGCGGCCGCTGACCGGCAGGCGGCTGGCGCCGGCCAGTGCCAGGTCGGCGTGGCGCACGGCATAGCCGTCGACGGCGGAATTGGCGAAGGGCGGCAGATCGAGAGGGGCGGCGATGTCGCGCGCGAGCACGCGGCCATCGGCTTGCGCCAGCGGAACCGTCTCGACCTCGGCGACGGGCGAGGCGAGCGTCGCCACGCGCGTCGACGCCTCCTCGAGCGTCATCAGGGCGCCGAAAGCTTCGTCGTCGCGGCTCAGCTGTGCCATGGCGCCCTCACCGTCCGGTGCCGCAGCGCGCCAGCACTTCGGCCAGGGGCTGGGCCTGCGCCAGCATCAAGGCGGCAATGCCCTCGATGTCGTCGATGTCGATGACCGGGCGGCCCGCAGCAGGAAACGGGGTGTCGCTCGCCACCGCCACGATGGTCGGGTCGCTCGGATGCAGCGGCGGTTTGCCGTTGGCCGCGCGGTGGATCTCGATCTTGGCGTGAGCCTGCCGCTTGAAGCCCTCGACGATGACGAGGTCGACCGGCGAGAGCTTCGCCAACAGATCCGGCAGTTCGGCTTCGGCCTCGTCGCGCAACTCCCGCATCAGGGCCCAGCGTCGCTCCGAGGAGATCAGCACCTCGCGGGCCCCGGCCTCGCGATGGGCATGGGAATCCTTGCCGGGCGTGTCGAGATCGAAGGCATGGTGGGCGTGTTTCACCGTCGAGACCGAGACGCCACGAAGCCCCAGTTCCGGTATCAGGCGGGTGACCACGGTGGTCTTGCCCGCTCCGCTCCACCCCGCCAGGCCGATCACACGCATCGAATGCCTTCACCCCAAACGAAAACCGGGCGCCGAGGCGCCCGGTCGTCATCCGTCAGGAGCCCCTGACGGTCAAGCGGATCATTCGGCCGGCTGCAGCCGGTTGTCGGCGCCCGCGCGGGCCTTCTGCATCTCTTCCTCGACCCAGAGCGAGTGATGCGCCTTGGCCCAGTTGAGGTCGACCTCGCCTGAACCCATGGCGTCGAAGGCGCCTTCCATGCCGATCGAGCCGATGTAGATGTGGCCGAGGATGAGCGCGATCATCAGCACGGAGACGATGCCGTGGACGACGTTCCAGAACTGGAGGTTGAGCACGCCGCCGGCATAGAACGGGAACAGCAGGTAGAAGCCCGAGACCGAGAGCGCCGCACCGCCGAGCACCACGCTCCAGAACACGACCTTCTGGCCGCCATTGAAGCGGCGCGCCTCCGGGTGGCCCTTGCCGATGATGCCGCCGCCGGCGGCAAACCAGCGCAGATCCGTCAGGGTCGGGATGTTGTCCTTGATCCAGATGACGAACATCAGCGCCACGCCGAGCATGAAGGGCCAGGCGAGGAAGTTGTGGGCCCATTTGGCAGCGATCGAGAGGTTGGTGAAGGCCTGAGGGCCGACCAGCGGCAGCAGGACGAGCTTGCCGAAAGTGACGTTGAGCCCCGACAGCGTCAGGATGATGAAGCACCCCGCCGTGAGCCAATGCACGAAGCGCTCGAAGGCGTTGAAGCGCGTGATCGTGGTGCCCGCCGGGCCCGCCTCGGTGCGGACGCGTCCGCGGATCAGGTAGAACACCGCCAGGACGAGCAGCGTGCCCAAAATCGCGATGGCGGCGATGCGCAGCATCGTGCCCTGATGGAAGGCGCGCCAGTCGCGCCCCGCCGGCCGTTCCAGCGTTGCGGCCTTCTGGTCGGGAATCGTGATCCGGCCCTGCAGCTCGGCCTGGGGATTGCCCTTCAGGGCATCCAGAAACTGCCGCTCGCGGACGGCATCGGCCGTCGGATTGACCTGCTGGGCACTCGCGGGGACGGCGAAGGCGACCGCGAAGGTCAGCAGCAGGCCGGTCACCAGCAGGCGGATATGGGCGCCGAAACGCATAGCTGTCTTCCCTTGCTCCGGCCCTCATCACGAGAGGCCGATCTGTCTGAAAGGGGCGCCCCGGCGAAGGAACCGGCGAGGCCGGGTTTCGTTCGGAGCGCCTGTCGTGGCCCCTCTCAGCGAGGGCCTTCGTCCGTCCCCAGACAGGACGTCAGATGGCGATGTTTTCCTTATAGGCCGTCTGCCAGCCCCAGGCGCCCGAGCCATAGCCGCGCTTCACCACCCGCTCCTTGTAGATCTGGGCGATGATCTCGCCGTCACCGGCGAGCAGCGACTTGGTCGAGCACATCTCGGCGCAGAGCGGCAGCTTGCCTTCGGCGAGGCGGTTCGAGCCGTATTTCTGGAACTCGACCGGCGAGAGATCGGCTTCGGGGCCGCCCGAGCAGAAGGTGCACTTGTCCATTTTGCCGCGCGAACCGAAGTTGCCGACCTTGGGATACTGCGGCGCGCCGAAGGGGCAAGCGTAGAAGCAGTAGCCGCAGCCGATGCAGAGGTCCTTGCTATGCAGCACCACGGCATCCGCCGTGGTGTAGAAACAGTCGACCGGGCAGACCGCCGCGCAGGGCGCGTCGGTGCAGTGCATGCAGGCCATCGAGACCGAGCGCTCGCCGGGCTTGCCATCATTGATGGTGACGACACGACGGCGGTTGATGCCCCAGGGCACCTCGTTCTCGTTCTTGCAGGCGGTGACGCAGGCGTTGCACTCGATGCAGCGATCCGCGTCGCAGAGGAATTTCATCCGGGCCATGGTTCAGTTTCCCCCTTACGCCGCTGCGATCTGGCAGAGCGTGACCTTGCCTTCGTGCATCGCCGTCACCGGGTCGTAGCCATAGGTGGTGACGATATTGACCGACTCGCCGAGCACGATCGGGTCCGTGCCCTTCGGGTAGTTCCCGCGCTGGTCCTGACCCTGGTAGAAGCCGCCGAAGTGGAAGGGCATGAAGGCCACGCCCTTGCCGACACGCTCGGTGACCAGCGCCTTGACGCGAGCCTTCGAGTTGTTCTCGGGGCCGGAGACCCAGACGAAGGCGCCGTCCCTGATGCCGCGCGCCGCCGCGTCCGCCGGATTGATCTCGACGAACATGTCCTGCTGCAACTCGGCCAGCCACTTGTTCGAGCGGGTCTCTTCGCCGCCGCCCTCGTACTCCACGAGACGCCCCGAGGTCAGGACGATCGGGAACGACTTGGCGATGCCCTTCTCGACCGCGGCCTTCTGGACCGAGGTGTGGAGGTTGGGGATGCGCAGGGTCCGCTCGTCGGGACGAGCCGGCCACTTCGCCACCAGATCGACGCGCGGCGAGTAGATCGGCTCGCGATGGACCGGCACCGGATCGGGCAGGTTCCAGGCGTTGGCGCGGGCCTTGCCGTTGCCGTAGGGCACGCAGCCATGCTTGAGCGCGACGCGCTGGATGCCGCCCGAGATATCGTTCGCCCAGTTGACCGCATCGATGTTGTTGCCACCGACCCAGGTGATGGTCTCGAGTTCCTTGGGCGTCAGATCGGCATCCCAGCCGAGCTTCTTCAGCACGCCCATGGTGAACTCGGGATAGCCGTCCTTGATCTCCGAGTTCAGCGAGTGGGAGCCGTTCTCGGCCAGCATCGTGTCGTTGACCTTGCTGCCGTCGGCCAGCGTGCGCTCGCGGGTGAGGCCGAAGCGCGGACGGAAAGTGCCGCCGCCGTTCCCCGCCTCGAGCGAGGTGTTGTAGAGGATGTGGGTGCCGGGGTGCTTGAGTTCCGGCGTGCCCCAGCACGGCCAGGGCAGGCCGTAGAAGTCGTTCTCGACGGGGGAGCCCTTGGCGCCGCGCAGGGTGACGAGGTCGAACTTGTCCTGATGCTCCATGTGCAGCTTCAGGCGCTCCGGAGACTGGCCCGTATAGCCCGTCGACCAGCCGCCGCGGTTGATCTCGCGCAGGATCGATTCAGCGGACGGCTCGGGGCCGTACTTGCCCTGCACCATCTCGTAGTTCTTGTGCATCTGCTCGGCGAAACCGAGCTTCTGCGCCAGCTTGTGAATGACGAAGTAGTCGCTGGCCGCCTCGAAGATCGGCTCCACCACCTTCTCGCCCCACTGCACCGAGCGGTTGGAGCAGGTGCGCGAGCCGGCGCATTCGAACTGCGTGCCGATCGGCAGCAGATAGGTCCCGTTCTTGCGCCCGCCGAGCGAAACGAAGTTGGTCGGGTGCGGGTCGGCGACGACGAGCAGTTCGAGCTTCTCGAGGCCCTTCACCGCATCGGGCATGCGGGGAATCGTGTTGCCGCCATGGCCCATGACGAACATGGCCTTGAGGTTGTCCATCTGGTCGACCTGCTCGGCCGGCAGATTGGCGGCGTCGAACCAGCGGGTCGAGGTGTGACCCGAGGTCTCCATGTTGGCCTTGCGAGTCCGCGCCGGACGGCCGCCCTTGGCCGGCACCTCGTCGAAGCGGGTGACGAAGTAGTCGTAAGGCACGTCCCAGACGCGCGCCCAGTGGCGCCAGGCGCCCTCGACCAGCCCGTAATAGCAAGGCAGGTTCGAGATATCGAGGCCGAAGTCGGTCGCACCCTGCACGTTGCAGTGGCCGCGGAAGATGTTGGCGCCGTTGCCCATGCCGCCGACATTGCCGGTCGCGAGCAGCAGGTTGCAGATCGCGCGGACGTTGGCAGTGCCGACCGAGTGCTGGGTCACGCCCATGCACCAGATGAAGGTGGCCGGCTTGACCTTGGCGAAGGTCTCCGCCGCCCGCTTCATCTGCGCCTCGGGCACGCCGGTGATATCCTCGACGGTCTTGGGGTCGTATTTCTCGACCTCCTTGCGGACGTCGTCCATGCCGTGCACGCGGGCGGCGAGGAATTCCTTGTCCTCCCAGCCGTTCTTGAAGATGTGCCACATCATGCCCCAGATCACCGCGATGTCGGTGCCCGAGCGGATGCGGATGTAGTCCGTCGCGTGAGCCGCGGTGCGGGTCAGGCGCGGATCGAAGACGATAACGTTGGCGCGGTTCTGTTCCTTGCCGACCAGGATGTGCTGCATCGAGACCGGATGGGCCTCGGCCGCATTCGAGCCCATGAACAGGTTCGTCTTGGAGTTGCGGATGTCGTTGTAGGAGTTCGTCATCGCGCCGTAGCCCCAGGTGTTGGCAACACCCGCGACCGTGGTGGAGTGACAGATGCGCGCCTGATGGTCGACGTTGTTCGTGCCCCAGAAGGCGGCGAACTTGCGGAACAGGTAAGCGCCCTCGTTCGAGAACTTGGCCGAGCCGAGCAGATAGACGGAGTCCGCGCCGGACTTCGCCCGGATCTGCATCATCTTGTCGCCGATCTCGTTGATCGCGACATCCCAGGAGATGCGCTGCCACTGACCGTCGACCAGCTTCATCGGATACTTGATGCGGCGGTCGCCATGGACCAGTTCGCGCACCGACGCGCCCTTGGCGCAGTGCGAACCCCGGTTGATCGGGCTCTCCCAGGCCGGCTCCTGGCCGACCCAGACGCCGTTGGCGACCTCGGCCTTGACCGTGCAGCCGACCGAGCAGTGCGTGCAGATGTTCTTGACGATCTTCGTGCCCGTCGCCGGGCCGAGGCCGGCGGCCTCCGCCTTGCGGACCGAGCCGATCTGCAGGGCGCCCGCGGCGGCGACGCCGCCGGCGACGAGGCCGGAGCGGCGGAGGAAGGCACGGCGATCCATGACGCCGGAGGAGAGGCCGGCGATCGCCGCCTGGAGCCGGCCGCGCTGGACATCGGCGGTTTTGCGCTTGATCAGCATGTTATGGCGCCTCTCAGTAACGGTTGACGCGGTAGAAATCCTTGACGTGCTCCGACTCGCGGTAGCGCGCCTTGGTCTCTTCCTTGCCGGGATCGACGGCCGCCGCGGGCGTCACCATCGCCGGCGTCGCCGCCAGCGTGGCACCTGCGCCCAGCGCCTTGAAGAAGCTGCGGCGATCGACGGCCGGCCTGCCGGTTTCTTTGGTTTTCGACATCGTCGTCTCCCACGCGTCGGAATCTGCGTTGTGTCTGGACTGGATCATGCGGGCAGCCTCGCGGCCTGTGTCTCGATCGAGAGGAACAGGCTGCCGAGCCGGCCTACGGCCTTGTAGAATTTCGCGGCTTTCGCGACCTCGAGGTCGGCGAAGAAGCGCTCGCCCCAGGGTTCGATGTGGCGGGCGTAGAAGCGGTCGGCATCGACGCCGTCGGCCGCGACCTCGCCGCGAAGCAGCTTCGCCATGATGTCGAGCAGAACGGCGATGTGGTCCTCGGGCTCGCCGGCCCGTGCGTCCCGCGCCAGGCCGAGCGCACCCATGTCCTCGCGCACCAGGGCCAGCGGCCGCTCGTGCAGGAAGCCGGTGAGGTAATAGGAGGCGTAGGGCAGCAATTCACCGCGGCCGACGCCGATGAAGAGCTCGAAGAACTCGTCGCGCAGACTGTCGGGCGTCGCCTCGTCAGCGGCCTCGGCCAGAGCGAGATGGGCCATGCCCAGCGGCGAGGCGTCGCCCTGCAGGTCCCGCAGGACCGCCAGCGTCTCCGCCGTCGGCGCCCGCCAGAGCAGCGCGCCGATCAGTTCGCATTCATGGGCGCGGGCGGCATCGACCTCGTCGATCGGCTGCGAAAGCATGATCTCCGATTGCATCGCGGCGGCGGAATCCGGGCGGGGGTAGAGATCGGGCCGCAGTTCGGTCCGGGAAATGCCCGTGGTCGCCTCGACAGAGAGGACACGATCGGCGGGGACACGCTTCCAGCTCGAGATGGCGGGCTGCGAAATGCCGAGGCTGCGCGCCAGAGCCCTGACGCCACCCACGCTACCGATCGCTTTCTCGAGTGCCGGATCGCGCATTTGATTCAGGTCAACGTCCTCGAGGCGTGGGGCAATCAGAGTGCTGCCCCCTGTGCGGTGATAACGACTGCTTATTGCCCAAAAATAAAACGATTCCAATCTCCCTTCAGATTGGAATCGCGCCACCTCCACGCTTGCGCAGGCGAGGAGCGGCGGCCTCCTGCGGAGCTTCCTGCTGCGCTGCAGCATAGGCGGACAGGGGTGGCATCTTGGATGCTGCGTCGTCTGCGCCGGTCTTTTCGCCATCTTCCGTCAGACGCAGCGCCGCCGGCTCGCCTTCTTCGCGACCATCCTTCGGCACCGCAGCATGGGCTTCCCCCTCATCGTCCTTAGACGAAAGGAGGTGCGGCACGCCGTCGCTCCCTGCCTCTTCTTCGACCAGCGCGGCCTCGGCAGGCGTCGGAGCCTCACCGAAGATGCCGCGCACCATTTCGGCGACGTCATCCGATTCCGTCAGCGGCCCATAGCCCGGCGCGCCGCCCGGCGTGTTCCAGTCGAGCGCATAGTCGCGCGCCGGGTTCTCGAAATTCGCAATGGCGGGATCGTTCTCCCAGGCGCGCCGCATGGCGGCGAGCTTCCAGGTCTCCGGCACATTCTGCTTCAGCCAGGTGGCCAGGTCGAAGTCCTTGTCGATGAGGTCGAGCGAAGGGGGCTCGACCGTCTCGGCCTCGGGCTCGATCGCTTCGGCGCCGACGGGCGCCTCAGCCTCCGTCACCGGGGTGGCCGGCAGCGGTGCGGAATGCTCCTCGGGCTCGCCCTCGCGCTTGCGGCGGGACCAGCGGCTGAGGAAGCCCTCGTCGGACGGCGTACGGGTGCTCATGGCGCTCCCCCGGGGCCGCTCTCGCGACGGCCCAGGCTGGGTTCGGGCCGCGGAGCGCCGCCTTTGCGCGGATCATGCTCGCTGCGCTTGCGCTTGATGAATTCGCGCTCGACATGGTGCGCCTCGAAGAAGGCCAGCACCGCCTCGGCCACCGCCAGCGGCATCGGCAGCGCCTCGACGACGTCGCCGACATTCTCGCAATAGACCTCGCCCTCGAAGGGGTCGGCGGTCACGCCGACGAACTCGATCTCGGGCTCGATCCCGGTCGGGCGTATCGCGACCCAGAGCTTGGCGCGGCCGGCCTGGAAGTTCTCGCGGAAATGGGCGGTGTCGACCGAATGCAGCGTCAGCGTTGCGGGGCCGAGATAGAACTGGCGCCGGCCCGGCTCGCCCGGCAGCTCGGTCCATGGCGAGAGCGGCGGCGGCTCCGGCAGCACGGCGAGCGGCGCCCAGGCGTGATCGGCCCAGGGCGAATCGATCGCGCGCCGTTCGACGACGATGCCGACCTCGATGTGCTGCTGCGTCATGACCGTCTCCTCAGTTCGCCATCTCGCGCCGGGCGAGCGGCAGGCCGGCGACGAGATTCTGCGGCTTCAAACGCAGCAGATTGTCGCCCGACATCGCCATGATGAGATAGATGGGCCTGTCCTTCGCCGCCGGCAGAACGGGAACCTCCGCCGGCAGCGTCAGGGTGAACAGCGCGAGCACGCGCGCCATGTCGGTCGCGGCGACCGTCTTCCCCTGCCAGAGCGCATTGCCGATCGCGGTGGCCTCGGCGTCGAGCCCGACGAACCAGCGCCAGTCCGCATCCGTCACCGTCTCCAGCGGCTCGATGGCGACGTCGAAGCCGTGGATCTGGCGGATCCAGAGGCGCAGGGCCTGGCCGAGTGCCGCCCGGCCGGAGGGCGTCCCGCCGAGATCCAGCACCATGTCGAACCCGTCCGAGCGTTGCCAATAATGGTCGGCATTGGCCGGCTTGAGGATGTCGAGCGTGGTCGCGGCCGGCCCTCCCAGCATGGCGAGCAGCGGCGAGGCGTGCCGGTCGGCCTCGTGCCCCTCGATCATCTCGGCATCGGCGAGCAGGATCGTGTTCTCGTGGAAGGTGACGCGCTGCGGGCGGAACAGGCACTCGGCGGCGCGAGTGACGAAGGGGTCATCGGCCTCGTCGAGTGCGGCGCGCATGATGACGTGGACCAACTGATCGAGGAAGAGCGGGGGGATGGCGCTCACACCCTCGCGAATGATGCCGGCATAGGCCGCCTCCAGCGTCGGCGCGGCCAGAAGCCGGTCGCGCCAGCCGAGCATGAAGCGCCAGTTCTCGCGGGCGTCCTCGTCGGCGATCGCCGCGATCGCGGCGGCCGGTATCTCCGCCTGCGGCGTCTCCATCAGCCGGGCATGGAGCGCGCGCTCGGCCTCGCAGGCCTCCTCCGGCGGCAGCAACTCCGGACGGGCGAGATAGGCCTTGAGGAAGTCATCGGTCACGCGCAGCCCGCCGCCGGGTTCGCGGTCGAGCAGGAGATGGCCGGAGCTGGCCCAGAAATGCGTCATGTCAGCCTGGTCTTTTCGAGATTGAGAAGGTCGACATGCTCGACCGGCCCATCCTCCTCGCCCGCCACCTCGAGGAACTCGAAGGCGCGGAAGCCTTCGCTCTGGCTGGCGTCGCGGGGCGTGAGTGTGCGGAAGCGTTCGCGGATCTCGCCGTCTTCAACCGTCCGGTGCAAAGCGAGCAGTGTCTGGGGCGGATGATCGCAGAGGGAGGCAGCAAAAGCGATCTCCTCGGCAGCCGCCTCGCGCGCAGTGGCGATGTCGGGCGCGCCGAGCTTGTCGACGAGATGGCCGGCGAGGTTTTCGACCGCGGCCTCACGCTCGGCCTCCGTCGCTTCCGTGACGACAGCGAGCGTGCTCCAGCCGAAGCTCGCCACGCCGAGGAAGCCGGAGCGGAAGGCGGCCTTGCCCTTGGCGTCGAGCGCGGAGGGATCGGTGCCGCCGAACAGGAAGGACCCGGTCACGAGCCAGTCACCCGGCTCGGCCGCCCTCCGGAAGACGAAGGTGTCGGACGGGTCGAGCCGGATGGCGCGGGGGAGCTTGAAGAACGAGCCCATGCTCACGCCCTCCCCGTCATCAACTCACTTGCGCTTCGCGTGTTGACAGACGGAGGTCACGGATTTTTGCGTTTGCGATGACGATGAGTTTTCGCATGACTGCGGTGATGGCGACGATCGGTTTTTTGCCGTGTTGGCAGAGCCTTTCGTAG
>NZ_JAUXYO010000185.1 GCF_030694325.1 Allobosea sp.
CCAGTGGCAGGTGGGGACGGAGGCCTCCGGGCTCTTCGCCGGGCTGGCCGAGCCGCAGCCGCTGCCGCCGAACGGGGCGGAACTGCGCGTGCCGCGGGAGTTCGTCGAGCTGGCGGAGGGGGTGGTCTGTCAGGGCGATGCCGGGCGTTGCGAACTGCTCTACCGTCTGCTGCTGCGGCTCCAGCGCGAGCCGATGCTTGGTCACGTGGTCAGTGACGACGAGGTCCATCGCGCCCGGGCGATGGCGAAGTCGGTGCGCCGGGATCTGCACAAGATGACCGCCTTCGTGCGCTTTCGCGAGGTGGTGGGTCCCGATGGCGGGGAGGCCTTCGTCGCCTGGTTCGAGCCCGAGCACCACATCGTCGAGCGGGTCTCGCGCTTCTTCGTCGAGCGCTTCGCGGCGATGCGCTGGTCGATCCTGACGCCGCTGCGCTCGCTCCACTGGGACGGCGCGACGCTGCATCTGGGGGAGGGCGCCTCAAAAGCCGAAGCGCCGGACGACGACGCGATGGAGGCCTATTGGCGGACGTATTACGCCAATATCTTCAATCCCGCCCGACTGAAGATCAAAGCCATGAAGGCCGAGATGCCGGAGAAGTATTGGCGCAACCTGCCCGAGGCCGAACTCATCGCGCCGCTGATCGCGCAGGCCGGGCGGCGGGCGCAGGAGATGGTGGAGAAGGCTCCGACCCTGCCGCCGGAGCGGCATCTGCGGCAGATGCAACGCCTCAGGGATGCCGAGCCGGGCTCGCCCGAGACACCCGCCTCCTGGGAGCAGGCGCGGGACGCGGCGAAGGATTGTTCGCGCTGCGGGCTTTGCCTGCATGCGACGCAGACTGTGTTCGGCGAGGGGCCGCTGGCGGCGCCGGTGATGTTCGTCGGCGAGCAGCCGGGCGATCAGGAGGATCTGGCGGGGAAGCCCTTCGTTGGGCCGGCCGGGCAGGTCTTCGACCGGGTGATGGGCGAGGCCGGGCTCGACCGCAGCCGCGCCTATGTCACCAATGCGGTGAAGCATTTCAAATTCACCGTGCGGGGCAAGCGGCGCATCCATGAGCGGCCTAATGCCGGCGAGATATCGGCCTGCCGCTTCTGGCTCGGGCTGGAGCAGGAGTTCGTGAGGCCGCGGCTGGTGGTGGCGCTGGGCGCGACCGCACTGCATGCCCTGACCGGCCATCGCGGCTCGCTTTCCTCGATGCGCGAGCGCGACCTTGCGTTGGAAGACGGCACGGCACTGCTGGCGACCGTCCACCCCTCCTATCTGCTGCGCCTGCCGGACGAGGAGGCGCGCGAGCGCGAGACGGCCCGCTTCCGTGCCGATCTGGAGCGCGTCGGGTTGCTGGTGCCGGAGATGAGGGCCGCTTAGGCCGTCTTTTTACAACCGCGGGTCATCCCGGGCGACCCCTCGGGTCCGGCCTTTGGCCGGCCCAAGGACAGGCTCCGGGAGACCCGGGATCCATGCCGGAACGCTTCAGGCATGGATCCCGGGTCTTCGCTTCGCTCCGCCCGGGATGACGGCGTCGGGGTTCTGAAGGGGCGCGGCGTCAGCCGTCGCCGCGATTGACCCGCCGCCCGCCGCAGTGTCCCTTCCTGACAATCAAACGAGGAACGCATGGGCGAAGATCTGAAGGGCAAGCGTGTCTTGGTGACCGGCGCCTCGTCGGGGCTGGGCGCGCATTTCGTGCGGCTGCTGGCGGGGCAGGGCGCCAAGGTCGTCGCGGCAGCGCGTCGTGTCGAGCGGCTGGAGGAGCTGGCGGCTGCCTGCGCCAAGCTGCCGGGCCAGGTGATGCCGCTCACCCTCGACGTCGCCTCGGTCCCCTCGATTCAGGCCGGCGTGGCGGAGGCGGCGCGCCTCATGGGCGGGCTCGACGTCCTCGTCAACAACGCCGGCATCGGCGAGACGGAGGCCGCGATCTCCGTCACCGAGGCGCAGTGGGACGCGCAGCTCGACGTCAACCTGAAGGGCTGCTTCTTCGCGGCGCAGACTGCGGCGCAGGTCATGATCGAGGCGAAGCAGGGCGGGGCGATCGTCAATATCGCCTCGATCCTGGGCGAGCGGGTGACGGCGCGCGTCGTGCCCTATGCGGTCTCCAAGGCCGGGCTGATTCAGATGACCAAGGGATTGGCGCTGGAATGGGCGCGCCATGGCATCCGGGTGAATGCGCTCGCGCCTGGCTATATCGTCACCGACATCAACCGCGACTTCTTCGCCAGCGAGGCGGGCGAGGCGCTGACCAAGCGCATCCCGACCCGCCGCATCGGCGACCCCGCCGATCTCGACGGGCCGCTGCTGCTGCTCTGCTCGGAGGCCGGGCGCCACATGACCGGGGCGGTGGTCGCGGTCGATGGCGGGCATCTGGTGAGCGGGTTGTAAGTCCTCGGGCGCCACAGCAGACGGTGAAGCGCGGGGAACCCTCTCCCGTAGGGAGAGGGCAGGGTGAGGGGGCGGCCGTTTGACACCATGGCCGTGCCCTCACCGCCGCTGCGGTTGGGCTCGCACTTTGCTGGTCCAGGGGCCGACACCTCACCCCTGCCCCTCTCACTGATCTCGGGCTCCCCCGAGATCAGCACCTAGAGTATCAAAGTCGGGTGTACCCGACTTTGATGCAGGAGAGGGGTTCCCCGCGCCCTAACCACGCATGATCTCCTTCAGCCGCAGCAGCGAAATCCGCTCGACCTGTCCCAAAGCGGTCTCGAACTCGACCTCGGGCGTGCTCTGCAGCCGGGTCTCGAAGGCGGCCAGGATCGCGTCCTTGCTGGCGCCGGCCACCGCCATGATGAAGGGGATGCCGAAGCGCGCCTTGTAGGCGTCGTTGAGTTGCGTGAAGCGGGCGCGCTCGCTGGGCGCGAGGCGGTCGAGCCCGGCCGAGGCCTGCTCACCGATCGATTCCTCCGTCATCTCGCCGGCCGCGGCGAGCTTGCCGGCGAGGTCGGGATGGCCGAGCAGCAACGCCTTGAGCCTGTCGCGCGGGGCGGCGCGCATCACCTCCGCCATCGCCGCGTGCAGCGTCGCGGCGTCGTCATGGGCGGGCGTGATGCCGGCGTCGAAGGTGGCTTCGGCGATCCAGGGCGCATTTTCCCAGATCCGGCCGAAGACCTCGACGAACAGCGCCTTCGGTACGGCGGACGGGCGGTAGCCGCCGGCCGGCGGGTGATGGCGGACCCAGTGGCGGGCGATGTCGAGCCGCGTCGCGACCCAGACATCGTCATGGCTCTGGACATGGTCGAGGAAGCGCGCCAGCGCCGCGGCCCGGCCCGGCCTGCCGACGAGGCGGCAATGCAGGCCGATCGACATCATCTTCGGCGCGATCTCGCCCTCGGCATAGAGCAGGTCGAAACTGTCCTTCAGATAGGCGAAGAACTGGTCGCCGCTGTTGAAGCCCTGCGGGGTGGCGAAGCGCATGTCGTTGGCGTCGAGCGTGTAGGGCACGGCGAGCTGCGGCCCCTTCGGCCCTTCCAGCCAGTAGGGCAGCTCGTCGGCATAGACATCCGCCGTGTAGAGGAAGCCCCCTTCCGCCATCATCAGCGGCGTCGTGTTCTGCGAGGTGCGGCCCTGATAGAAACCGAGCGGGCGCTCGCCGGTGATCTCGCGCTGGATGGCGATGGCCTCCGCGATATCGGCGGCCTCGCGCTCGGCCGGCACGTCGCGATAGTCGATCCATTTCAGGCCATGGGTGGCGATTTCCCAGCCGGCCTCCTGCATCGAGGCGGCGATCTCGGGATAGCGCTGCAGCGCGCTCGCCACGGCGAAGACGGTGACCGGCATGGCCCTCTCGGAGAACATCCGCCAGAGCCGCCAGTATCCTGCCCGCGAGCCGTATTCGTAGATCGACTCCATGTTCATGTGGCGCTGGCCGGGCCAGGGCGCGGCGCCGACGATCTCGGAGAGGAAGGCCTCGGAGGCGGCGTCCCCATGCAGGATGTTGTTCTCGCCCCCTTCCTCGTAATTCACGACGAACTGTACGGCGATCCGCGCCTTGCCCGGCCAGCGCGGATGCGGCGGGGTGCGGCCATAGCCCTTGAGATCGCGGGGATAGGCAGTGTCGGTCATGGGGAGCGGTGCTCGCAAAGTGATTCAGCTGAGAGAGATAAACGTCTGACGGTGAAGGCAAGTTACGGGCCGTCATTCTCGGGCGCAGCGAAGCGCAGACCCGAGAATCTCTGGCCGGAGATGCTCGGGTCAAGCCCGAGCATGACGAGGTGCTCAGCTCCCGCGATAGGTGGTGTAGCCGTACGGCGAGCAATTGAGCGGCACATGCCAGTGCCGGCTGGTGTCGGCGATGCCGAAGCGCACCGTGACGGTTTCGAGGAAGGCGGGCTGCGGCAAGGCGACGCCGCGGCCGCGGAAATAGGGGCCGATCGCGAAATCGATCTCATAGAGGCCTGGCTGCGTCGCCTCCGGCGTCAGCAGCGGCGCGTCGGTGCGGCCGTCGGCATTGGTCATGGTGGTTGCCAGGGTTTCGGTCTTGCCGTCCGAGACACGGCGAAGGGTGATCGCCACCCCAGCGGCCGGCACGCCGCCATGGGTGTCGAGAATATGCGTCGTCAGTCCCGCCATTTCAGTCCTCTTCGATCTGCATTCCAGAGCCATCATCCTGAGGAGCAGCCTTCGGGCTGCGTCTCGAAGGATGCTCCAGTCAGCCCCATCTGGACCATCCTTCGAGACGCCGCTTTGCGGCTCCTCAGGATAAGAGCTGTGGGTGGCGGCGCGGCCACAGCCCGTTCTGCTGCGCCTGCTTGCCTGCCGCCATCAGCCGACCGTAACCTGCGTTCCTGCGAAGTCCATCGCCTGACGTGACAGGAACCCCCGCCGCAATGCTGGACGCCTATCTGATGGAATGGGGCGGCATGCTGCTGCGCTGGCTGCATGTGATCACCGCGATTGCCTGGATCGGCTCGTCCTTCTTCTTCATCCATCTCGACGCGTCCTTGCGTCCCGCCGCCGACATCCCGCCGGGAGAGGGCGGGCGCGCCTGGCAGGTCCATGGCGGCGGCTTCTACGAGATGCGGAAATATCTGGTCGCGCCCGCCGTGATGCCGGCCGAGCTGACCTGGCACAAATGGCAGGCCTACTGGACCTGGATCTCCGGCTTCTTCCTGCTGGTCTGGGTCTATTACGCGCAGTCCGAGCTCTATCTGATCGACCCGGCGGTGATGCAGCTCTCGCCGCCGGTGGCGGGCGCCATCGGCATCGCGGCGCTGGTCTTCGGCTGGCTGTTCTATGACTGGCTCTGCCGTTCGCCGCTGGGGCGCAACGACGTCGTGCTCGGGGTGCTCGGCTTTTCTTATGTGGTCGCGGCGAGCTGGGCCTTCGCCTCGGTGTTTTCGGGGCGCGGCGCGCTAATCCACACCGGCGCGCTGATGGCGACGATCATGACCGCCAATGTCTTCTTCAACATCATGCCTGGCCAGCGGAAGGTGATCGCGGCGCTGACCGCGGGCGAGAAGCCGGACCCGAAATACGGCAAGGCGGCCAAACAGCGCTCGCTGCACAACAACTACATCACCCTGCCGGTGCTGTTCCTGATGCTGTCGAACCACTATCCCGTCACCTACGCCAATTCGGGCGTGGTCCCGGTACTTGTGGCGCTGATCATCGTGGCCGGCGCACTGATCCGGCATTTCTTCAATGTCCGCCATGCCGACCATGCGAAATCGCCCTGGTGGACCTGGGCGTTGGCGCTGGTGGCGCTCTGGCTCGCCTTCTGGGTGGCGATGGCGTCCTCGCCCGGCGGGCGCGAGCGGCTCGGCCTCATGCCGCTACCGGCGAGCAAGCGGGTCATGCTCGCCGGGCTGCAGCCGCCGCCCGAGGCGGTCTCCAACATCGTCACCGGGCGCTGCGCGATGTGCCATGCGCCCGAGCCCACCTGGCCCGGCATCCAGATTCCGCCCAAGGGCGTACTGCTGCACGAGCCGGAGACGATCGCGGCCCATGCGCGGGCCATCCGCGTCCAGGCGGTAATGACCCATGCGATGCCGCCCAACAACCTCTCGGGCATGACGCCGGACGAGCGGCGGGTGCTGGCGCAATGGCTGGCCCAGGGACGCTGATCCGTACCGAGCAGCCTCAATCGCTGATCCCGGTAACTGTTCCCTCACGCTACGGCAGAGCGTGATCACGGCTGCGTGATTTCATTCAGTTTCAGTTCACCTCGCTGCGGGCATGGTCCGGCCGCTGACAGGCTGGAGGCGGGCCCCGATCCGGGGGTCGTCCAGGGCTGGCAGGGGACCGGGGGGTCCGTTGGACGCGCATTCCAAGAAGGTCGCCGGCTACGGGCTGGCTGCCGTGGCCTTCATCTGTGTCTGGGTCGTGCTGTGCTGGCCTTGGCTGTCGGGCGCGGTGACCATCCCGTTCGATGCCAAGGCGCATTTCCAGGCGCAGATCCAGTTTCTCGCGCGGGCGCTGCATTCGGGCCAGTCCCCGTTCTGGACGCACAACGTCTTCGGCGGCTCGCCGCAGGTGGCCGATCCGCAATCGCTGATCTTCTCCCCCGCGATCCTGCTGGCGCTGCTGTCGCCGGCCCCGAGCTTCCGCGCCGTCGACACCTATGTCCTGGCTCATCTGCTGGCCGGCGGCCTAGCGCTGATGATGCTGTTCCGGGATCGGGACTGGCACCCGGCCGGCGGTTTGCTGGCCGCGATCGTCTTCGCCTTCGGGGCCTCTGCGGCCTGGCGGGTGCAGCATGTCGGGCAGATCGCCAGCCTGGCCTTCTTCGCCATCGCTTTGTGGCTGACACTGCGGATGCTGCAGCGCGGTTCGCTGGCGGCAGGGGCGTTGGCGGGCCTCGCTGCCGGGTTGATGATGGTCGAACCCGACCAGGTGGCGCTGCTGGGGGCCTATATCCTGATCGGCGCGGTCGTGGCGCACTGGCTGTCGGGCGGCTGGCCGTCGCTGCGCGCCAGCCTGTTGCCGGGTGCCCTCGCGGCCGTGGTCGGCCTCGGCGTTGTTGCGCTGCCGCTGCTGTGGACCTGGCTTTTCGCCGAGGCGACGACGCGGCCCGCCGTCGATCTGGTCGAGGCGGGGCGAGGCTCGCTGCATCCGGCCTCGCTACTCACCGCCTTCGTCGCGGATCTGTTCGGCGCCCAGGATCCCAAGGTCGATTTCTGGGGCCCCTACAGCCCGAGCTGGGACGCCAAGGAGCTCTTCCTGTCGCAGAACATGGGGCAGGTCTATTTCGGGGCGCTGCCGGCGCTGCTCCTGATGGTGCCCGGGCTCAGCCGCGGCTGGCTCTGGGACAAGGGCATTCGCAGTCTGACCATCCTGTTTGCGCTGATGGTGCTGTTTGCGCTCGGCCGCTACACGCCGGCCTTTGCCGCCTTCTACCACTATCTTCCGGGCGTAAACGCCTTCCGGCGGCCTGCCGACGCCACCTTCCTGATCGGCGCCCTCGGCGCCGTCCTCGCCGGCTATGTGCTGCATCGCCTGTTCACCGAGCCGCGTCTTGGGCTGACCAAGTTCGACCTGCTCTGGGGGGGCGGGCTGGTCGCCGCCCTCGGTGCCGCTGCGCTGCTGCTGTCGGCAGAGCAAGGACGGCTTGCTGAGGCGGTCAAGCCCGTGGCGCTGGCGATGGTCTGGTTTGCGGCCGCGCTGGCCCTGCTCTACGGGCTGCGCCATCTGCGGGCGGGGCTCGGTCCGCTGGCGGCGGCGGCTTTGGTCACGGCCGTTGTCGCGGCGGATCTCGGGGTCAACAACGGCCCCAATGAATCGACCGCGCTGGCGCCCGACCTCTACGACGTTCTGCGTCCCGACACGCGCAACGAGACGGTCCAGGTGCTGAAGCGGCTGACGGCCCAGCCGGCGGGATCGCCCCGGCGCGACCGGGTGGAGCTGCTGGGGATGGGCTTCGAATGGCCCAATGCCGGCATGGTCCACGGCTTCGACCATACGCTCGGCTACAACCCCTTGCGCCTCGCCGATTTCTCGGATGCGGTCGGCACACGCGACAGCATCGCCGGGCCGGATCAGCGCAAGTTCACGCCGCTCTTTCCCTCCTATCGCTGCCGCCTCGCCAATCTCCTGGGCCTTCGCTACATCGCCTCGCCGCTGCCGATCGAGCAGGTCGACCACGCGCTGCGCGACGGCGATCTCCGGCTGATCGCCCGGACCCGGGAGGGCTATGTCTATGAAAACCCGCGCGCGCTGCCGCGGGTGCAGTTCGTCGGCGGCTGGGAGATGGCCGATTTCGATGCGATGAAGCAGAGCGGCCGCTGGCCCGAGGTCGATCCGCTGCAGACCGTTCTGCTCGAGGTCGAGCCACCCGTCGCCACGGCGGAAGGACCGGCCCAGACCCGCGCCGACGTCACGGTGCTGCGCTACGAGAACACCGAGGTCGAGGTCGAGGTCACGAGCTCCGTCGGCGGTTTCGTCGTGCTCAACGACATCTACCATCCCTGGTGGCGGGCCCGGGTCGACGGCGTCGAGACCGAGATCCTGAAGGCGAATGTGTTGTTCCGCGCCGTTCAGGTGCCGGCGGGCATGCATCGGGTCCGCTTCAGCTTCCACCCCATCGAGGGCGCCATCGCGGAGTTGCGCGAGCGCGTCAGCCCTGCACCGGTGGAGGAGGGCGAGGACCTGCTGCCGCTGCCGCCGCTGAAGGACGAGCCGCTGGTCGCCGATGGCGGCACGCTGCTGCCCTCGCTGCTCGCCGGTCCGTCGCAGCAGGTGCGCGACTCGCTGAGGCTCGGCGCGCCGACACCGTCGGCGAGCCGTGAGATGGTGTCCTCGGCGCTGGCTCATTGAGCCGCGCCGCGCGCCGGTCTCAGGCGCCGGTGTCGCCGACGAGGCCTGCGGCGGCAATTCCGGCGAGCGCTGCGGCTTCGTCATTGTCCGAGGTGTCGCCCGAAATTCCGATCGCGCCCAGCAGGGCCCCGCTGGCATCGCGAATCAGCACCCCGCCGGGCACCGGTACGAGCGAGCCGCCGACGGCATGGGTCGCCGCCTCGACGAAATAGGGGCGCTCCAGCGCCATCTTGTGCAGGGCGCGCGAGCCGATGCCCATGGCGACGGCGCCATGCGCCTTGCCGAGCGCGATCTCGCCGCGCTTCAGGCTGGTGCCGTCCTGCGCGGCGAAGAGCTTCTGCGCGCCGCGTGCGTCGAGGATGGCGATGGCGAGCGGCTTGAAGCTCGCCTCCGTGGCGTGGGCCAGGGCGGTGGCGAGGATCGTCTGGGCCTGGGCGAGGGTCAGCATCGAGAAGCTCCTGTTGGCGGTTTTGCGCGCTTGTGACAGTCGCCGCGGGCCGGGGAAAGCCCCTTCCAGATTCTTCTGCGCTGATGATCTGGGCTCCCGCTACGGCATCTCCCGCGAAAAGCACCGGCTGCGGCACGACCGCCTTGAACATGTCGGCGCAGTTGGGCTTGATGGGGTCCCAACGGATGGAGGAAACGCATGGGCCTGTTCAGTTTCATCAAGGATGCCGGAGCCAAGATCTTCGGCTCGGCCAAGGCGGCGACGCCGGACGCGCTGCAGAAGGAACTCGCCGGCCACGGCCTGCCCTCCGACGTCGCGATCACGGTCGACGGCGACAAGGTCAAGGTCACGGGCAAGGCCATGACCACCGAGGAGGCCGAGAAGATCATCCTGGCGCTCGGCAACACGGCTGGCATTTCCAGCGTCGAGTCCGAACTCATCGTCAGCAAGGAGGTGCCGGCGGCGGTGTTCTACACGGTGAAGAAGGGCGACACGCTCTGGAAGATCGCCGAGGAGCATTACGGCAAGGGCCAGGGCGCCAAACACACCGAGATCGTCAAGGCGAACTCGCCGCCGGTGAAGAACCCGGACCTGATCCAGCCCGGCTGGGTGCTGCGGATTCCGCCGCAGGCCTGAGCGCGCTGCACCGTCTCGTCACGACCGCGCCTTGCGGGGCGCGGTTTTTTCACGCGTGGCGCGCCTGTTGGACCGTCGGGACCTTGACGGATTTGGTTGCGTCGGCAACGATCTTTGCCGATCGAGAAGCGGGCGGGCGCCAGGTCCAGACTCGCCGCCGGTCGTGCTAAGCTGAAGACGCTGTCATGCGTCCGTCCCACCGGGGCGGCGCAGAGAAACAGGCGACATCCTCGGGAGGGAAGTCATGACGTTCGATCGCCGCCAATTGCTGACGGGTGCCGGCGCTGCCGTCGCCGCGCCTCTCGTGCTGCGGGCCACCCGCGCGAATGCGCAGGAGGTGACGCTGAAGATGCACCATTTCCTGCCGCCGGTCGCAGTGGGCCATGCGCGTTTCCTGAAGCCCTGGGCCGACAAGGTCGCGGCGGAGTCGAACGGCCGCATCAAGATCGACATCTTCCCCTCGATGCAGCTCGGCGGCACGCCGCCGCAGCTCTTCGACCAGGCGCGCGACGGCGTCGCCGACCTCGTCTGGACGCTGCCGGGCTATACGCCGGGCCGCTTCACCGGGCTGGAAGCCTTCGAACT